>CADDYU010000129.1 GCA_902810705.1 Methylococcaceae bacterium | reverse complement strand
GTGATCGTCGCCGGGCCGATCAACGCCGGCGCGTCGCAGGTTCCGGGGTACGCGATCCCGGAGCAGGCGTCGGCGGCGCTGGTGAAGCAGGCGGTCGAACTCCTGAGTGACGCGGCCCGGACGAACAATCCGCACCCGGTCGGACTGGTCGAGCTGCCCTCGGCCACGCGTGTGCTGGTGGACGAGCTGGACCAGGTGAGGCCGCTGTGGAGCGACGAGTCGATCGCGGTGGCGAAGGACACGATGGCCGACAACATCCACGGGCAGATGGCGATGACGCTGTGGTTCAGTTGGTTCGACTACAACTCCGTCGCGAGGCGGCTGGATTACAAGCCGGAGGGCGGGAAGTCGCCGGGCCCGGAGGACAACACGCCGCCGCCCCCGCCGTTCCCGCTGGGAAGCTAGCGGACCGGGAGCCGCGGCGCGGGCACCGCGCGGGAGCCGTCGCGGGCTGAAATCGGCCGGCTTCGCTCCGCACCAATTGCCGGCGGCGGGCGTAGTATTGACACGGGTGAGCGGCCGGGTAGATTGCTCCCCCGACCAGGCGCCATTAGCTCAATTGGCAGAGCAGCTGACTCTTAATCAGCGGGTTCTAGGTTCAAGTCCTAGATGGCGCAATTTTAACCCCCTGTGTATCAGGGGGTTATGCTTTTTACTCGGTGCCGCATTTCGCTTTACAAACACCGAAATAAGGCGTAAATAAGGTCTCGATCGACCCCGTGCTGGCATCGCTCAGGGGCAGTTCATCGACCACGAGCCAGCATCAACCAGCAGCTTCTGGGCTGCCGCAGCAATTCTTCGCCTTCACGTCGATCAGGAGAACAAAATGCGACCGTCCGAGCAGTTGACCGGCCTTAAATTGGAAGGTGGCTGGACCGTAGTCGAGAGAATTGGGAAAGGCCCCAAGGCCACTGGGGGCCACTTTTCGACAGGGTACCGCGTCGTCAACGAGGACGGTCGTCAAGGCTTTCTCAAAGCCATGGACTACACTGAAGCCTTGGCGGCCCATGCCGACACGGCGAAGGTCTTGCAGGCGATGACCGAGGCCTACCTTTTCGAAAAGGCGATTTGCCAGTCCTGCCGAAACTCACGCTTGCGTCGGATTATCCATGCAATTGACAGTGGATCTGTCGTCGCTGATCCGAGCAGTGCAGCCGGTAAGGTTGAGTACCTCATCTTTGAGTTAGCGGAGGGGGACATTCGTACCCACCTCGACAAGACCACGGACATGGATGTGGTATTCCTGCTGCGGGTGTTGCATAACGTCGCGGTGGGTATCCAGCAGCTCCACAGCGTTCAAATTGCCCACCAGGACCTGAAACCTTCTAACGTACTCGTGCTGGCTGCAGACGACGGCTCCAAGGTGAGTGATCTCGGTCGAGCCTGGGCGAGTTCTCTTCCCGCTCCGCATGATTCATATCCGATTGCCGGCGATCGTGGGTATGCTCCATGGGAGTTTGTCTATCGAGAGGTACCCTCAGACGTGACGCAGCGCCGATACGGCTGCGATACGTACCACTTTGGAAGCCTGATCGTGTATCTGTTTGCCCGTGTGCATGTGAATGCACTCGTCGACAAGTATCTAGCAGTTGGCCATAAGCCATTCTTCTGGCGAGATACCTTTGCAAACGTATTGCCTTACCTCCAAGCCGCCTTTGCGAATGCTATGAAGGAGTTTGAAGGCTACGTGCCGGAATACATCCGGTCCGACGTCAGCACCATGGTTCGGCAACTGTGTGAACCTGATCCCTCCAAACGCGGCCATCCGCTTAATATTCGTGGGTCCTCGAATTCACACAAGCTCGAGCGGTATATTTCACAGCTGGACCTACTAGCCTCAAAAGCAAAGCTTCACCTTTTGGGGAACTGAACGGAATGGCCGCGATCATTGAAGACCGAGAACGTCGTGTGGTACCCCGGCTCCGCAACTTTGAGTCCGGGGTCCGTTCTGGCGAGCTCGATTGCCTGCGACCGTTTGAGGCGAATCCATTCTCGGTCGAGATGCTCAAAAACGTGCTTGATGACTGGGAATCTCAACCCGGCATATCCGTTGCCGCCGACCTCGTTTCGGTCGCTGTAACTCTCGGCCACAATAACGTTGCGACCGACGCCGCTAGATTCCTAATATCCCGAGCAGAGACCCCACCCGCCGCCAGATCACTGGCGATGCAGCTTCTAGGCGAGGAGGAACCCCCTATCAACGGTGGAGGTGCAGCACTTCTTGAGGGACCGAGCACCTTCGTCCCGAGTGACCTGCATTCTCAGATCCACAGGGTGAGGTTACAATTACACAATCATCCCCTTAACCCGATTCTCTGGACAAACTTAGCAATCGCATATACCACACTAGGACAGCCGAAGCAGGCGCGTCGCGCCATCAGAATCGCCCTGTCATTAGCGCCAGATAATCGCTTTGTACTGCGCGACGCTGCACGCCTATTCCTACATCAGCAGGATGGTGACGCGGGCCATAAGCTGCTGGTACGCGCAAAGAACCTAAAAGGCGATCCTTGGCTTTTAGCAGCGGAAATCGCCACGGCCGGCGCCATCGGTAAGACTTCTCAATTTATCAAGGTTGGCCAGAACTTCCTTGATAGAGGCATCGTTCGGCCCCAACACCTTTCAGAACTTGCGAGTGCGATTGGTACCGAGGAGGCGTTTAGCGGCAATGGAAAAGGTGCACGGAAATTGCTGCGCCGTTCTCTTGAAGAACCATCTGAAAACGCGGTTGCGCAAGCCGCGTGGCTTGCACGGAATGTGCCTGGGGCAGCCGTACTTGGCGCACAAAAGACCATCTCATTCGAGGCAAATGCTTGGTTGGCCCGCGAGGCCCGGCAATGGCGATATGCGATTCTCCAGTCGTACCACTGGCAAAACGATCAGCCGTTCTCAAGCCGGCCTGCTGTACTTGGATCCTTTACTGCATGCACGGCTCTAGAGCAATACGAAGACGGTATCGCATTCGCAAAGCGGGGGCTAGTAAGTAATCCACAGCATGCGACCCTGCAAAATAATCTTGCGTTCGCAATGGGGCACCTCGGCAGAATAACGGAAGCACAACGCATCCTTGATCAGATCAATCTCGCGACCGCCGATGTTTCAGATCGGATCGCCGTCAATGCGACCCGCGGACTGATAGCATTTCGGCAGGGTGAACTTGCTCGCGGTAGATCATTTTACCGAGATGCCATAGCACTTGGCGAGAGTCACAAAGATCATCGGCATGCGGTTGCCAGATTGTACCATGCATTCGAAGAACTCCGCCAAGGTACTGCCGAGGCGGAGCGTTACCGCCAGGAGGCGCTTGCCGCCGCAAAGATGCTCACAAGTCCGGAACATCTGGCACTTATCGAACGGTTGAAGGAGTATAAACCAGTGTCAACAAGTGCTCCAGCGGTGAGCGTGACCTAAACGTTCAGCATTGTCTGCACGTATTCGCGTACATGGCGCCTATTACGGTCCATCTCCGACTCCAGAATGGATTAACCGACGCGGGTCTACGGCATCTATGTGAATTCATAGCTGGCGGAGATCCGACTATCGAGCTTTACGACGCGCGTCCAGAGCAATCTTCTGACCAAATGGTCGAGTTAGTCGCAGTCATTCGCTCTGAATCGGCAGTATTGAAATTCGCGCATAAGCTTCAGAGTGCGTACAAAGATTTGCCTTTGGGGTATTCGTGTCGAATTTCAGTCGAGCTCGACCTGCCGGCGGGGACGGAATGCGACTCAGCGCCGGAGATGACGAATGATGGTGCTGGATTCGATGAATGTCTGGTCAAGCGTATCTCATCGGCTCGAACGAACATTCCGGCGCAAGTGTTTGATGCTAGGGCAGATATGTACACTGCCTATCGCCGCCGCTTGATGTAGGCGAGTAAATGAGATCTGTTCCTTATTGTGCACTTATTTCTGTAATGCAGGGCAGCCGAAGCCAGTGCGGCCAAGGCATTAGCGCCTGGGTTTACTAATTCAGTATTAGTTGTACCTCTTTTCCACGGTGTGGCCCATTTGAATCGCATGGCGCGATCTCGCTCATATACCCCTCCCTTCCACGCCTGGGATGCGGCTGGCAAATTCAAGTGCACCCTTGGGATGCACTGGCGGCCTCTGGGCGCTGTGGTGCTCGACGAACAGGAGCGATTACGGTTCCCGCCGGCGCCTAAGGCACCTGCCGTTTACCGCATTCGTGTGCGCCAGGGTAAGCGTAGCTCAATCTATGTGGGTGAGGCCGTAAATCTGCGGCGACGATTCGGCAACTATCGGCGACCAGGGCCCACTCAGGAGACGAGCAAGCGCATCAACTCACGTCTGATCCAATACCTCCGCGCCGGTGCGGAAATTTCAGTTTCCGCTGTAATCTCCGCCGGCTGGATGTCGGCCGGGAAGGGCCGCTCTGAAGCAGATTTTAGCTCACGAGCCGTGAGGCGCCTCTTCGAGAATGCCACCATCGCTCACAGTGGAGGCGAGGATATCGAAGTTCTAAACTGTTAACTTTCCGCCAAAGAAAAAGGGGCCGTCGGTTGGCGGCCCCTGGGGGAAATACGCTGGATATTCACCTGAGCGTGAATTCTGCATTCATGGCTGGGTGGGGGGAGGTGACGGTCACCCGAATCGGCCATGGCGGCGACTTAATGCTACCGTCGATAAGCCCATCGATCAGTGTGGAAAGATGTGCGATTTCCCGTGAGTGCGCCAACGCGAACCCGAGCCGCCTCTCCTCCTCGACCGCCACGGACGCGAGTGCCACCCTGGTCCCCAGGTCAGCCTCTCTTGCCCCAGCCATCAAGATCAGGAAACGGATCAGTTCCCACTTTAGCTGTTGCTCGCAGAGCATGTCGAGAGAGCCATCACCGATGTATGCCTCACCGGCCTCTCGGCTCGGTTGCTCGGCACCCCACGTAATTCGAATTTCGTTAAACATGCCGGACTCCTTCGTTTTGGAGGTCTGGTGAGTGAACACGGTGTTCAGCTCGGTGGGTATATATAGGGCGGTGACTTTTCGGACCCTTGGGGGCGGGCGCATCGTTTGCAAAGGGTCTGCCGGGGAGATTATGCGCCTCGGCGGGTAACAAGGCGCTGGCGGAGAAGGGGAAGGCGTATCTGCGGCATCATCTCGGCTGGTTGCACGTGGAGCGCACGTGCCAATTGCTCGATAGTTTCAAGGCGTACCGACCGTTGCCCCCGCTCGATCAAGCTGATGTGGGTTCGGTGGAGGTGGGCGGCATCAGCCAATTGCTCCTGAGACCAACCCAGGTCTTTGCGCAGCGATCGCACCATCTTGCCGAAATTCTGAGCAAACTGACTGGAGCCCACGCTTGACCAAATTCAGGGCTCGCAGACAATGAGACCACAGACAATGCGCAACATCATCATGCCCACGTTGGCGGAGAAGAGGAGGCAGTATGATCGTTCGGGTAGCGGTCTGGTGTCTCATGCCCCGCACGGGATGGCTGCACGCAGTTGCCGCCCTCGGTCTGGCAATCGTGACGATAGGCTGCGGACCAGTAGAGGGAAGGCGTTATATCTCCAACATCGGCTTAGGTGATAGCGACCACGAGGTCTTGACGAAGGAGCGCTGCACGTCGGGGATGGACAAATGCCGCGAAATACTGGCGAGGGACCCCGCAAACAAATACGCCCAAAGTAACCTCGCATTCTTCCGAAGCCGCGTAGAGGCGATGGACAAATACGAGGCTGACAAGGACGCCATTAACAACTGGTATAAGGAGCTTACTACGACCCAGCGGGTCCAGTTTGATGACTGGATTCGTCAGTACCAGGCGCTCCGTCACCTGGGTTATTCCTCGGAAAATGCTGCGGTGAAATCGACTCAGGCCTTTGGACGGCCAGTGCGTCCGCCGCTGTCCGCCCCATCAGGCGATGACTACTTCCGAGAGGCTTTCGACGTGTTGCGGCAGAATCCCCCGTGATGGAAGCAGCGGCAGCCTCGCTCTTGCTGACCTAAGTGGAAGGGCCTTGGTATTCGGTGGCTCCGGCTCCTATTGCAGCTTTTTAGCGAGAACCTTTAACGCCTGGTTTCAATGCCCCCCGCCGGCGCCGCTGATCATGTCCTTCGGAGGAGCAATTTCGGCAGCCTTGGCCAAACCGACGATCGCCGACCTGGCGTTGGAGTCATACAGCGACATGGCACCTAGGAGTGTCTTTGCCTCGGGAGACCGCTTTCCCTCAAGCCAAGCCTCGGTCACCTTCCCCAGCGTTGGCGCTCCAACGGGCCGTAAGAGGGGGTGCACGTCGGATACAGCTACGAGCACGTCAACGTCGTCCTCCTGGGCAGCATTCATCAGGAAGGGCTCACGTTCGACGGAGTTCAAATTCTTTACGTGCTCCCTGAGTTCCCGCAGTTGCTGATACAGCACGCCGGGTTCAACTTGGCGGCGCTCAGCCAACTCCCGAAAATTCGGCAGCCGCGTAGGGAGGTCGAGCTTGGAGAGATGGCTCTCAAGCATCTGCCGGCGCCTTGGCGTCAACGCGGTAATCTCCCCCATCGCCTCACGGGCAATTCGCGCCACCTCCTCCCTCTTGCCCGCATTGGTGAACTTGGTGCCGGCGTTAACCTGGGCGATCTTCTCCATCGCCCTATCCATCACGGGGGAGAGGTCGGTATCGACCTGCGCCTTGAGGAGTGGACCATATGCCGCAGCGAGGTCGTCCGACGTAGCGTACAACAGCCCGTGTCGATTCAGCGTCAATGCTTGCATAACGAAACCTCCAAACCTGTCGCGTTTTCCCTGCCTCCCCTGCTCCAAGTCACACTCAGCATCTCCGGCAAGTTCCTTTATCTCACGTTATGTTTTGTCTTCCGCTCGTTATCGGGTGGCCGGCCCGTCGCGTCTGCGGGCGCCGGCGTGGAAGACAAGCAATGCGCCTGCACAGCTCCTCAAGCTTTTGCCGGCCCGACTCATCATCAAGGCGACTCATGAGAATTAACTCAATGAAGTGGCTTCGAGACATCCCACGGCTGGCGGATTCGACATCGAGCAGGTCCAAGAACCCTGATTCCAATGTGACCGAGATTGTAACCCTCATGGACGCCTCCTATTGACCTTTGAAAAGCCAACCAAACATTCTCTCACAGCTTCAGTCCGGCCCAGGCGAAGAACGAACGCAGGACGGCCTGCTCTTTGGCCATCCCGCTGATCGACCCCTCGACCTCGACGCGCAAATGCTCGGCGTCGTCGGGCACGAAGTTGGGCAGGTCCACGTGCTTGCCCCGCTGCCACACCTGCTCCACCGGGTTCAAGTCCGGCGCGTACGCCGGCAGCCACTCGAAGTCCACCTTGCTCGTACGCCCCAGCAGTTGTTTGACGGCCGAGCGATGCACCTGCCAGCGGTCCAGCACCAGCAGGTAGCCCTGCGGGAACCGCCGCCGCAGGAAGCGGAGCATGACAAGCACCTCCGCGGCGGCGATGTTGTGCCCCCAGGCGTCGAAGAACAGCCCGACGTGCCGGCGCCGCGGCGAGAGCGTCAGGGCCGACAGCACGCTGAGGCGGTCGCGGCGGTCCCAGGCGTCGTGCACCGGCGTCTCTCCGACCGGCGCCCAGGTGCTGCGGCGGACCGGCTGGAGCATGAAGCCCGATTCGTCGATCAAAACGATCGGTTTGCCGGTGGCCGCCGACTTTTTTTCAGCCGCGGCCAGGTCACCCGCCGGAAGTGCTCGACGGCGGCCGGGTCGCGCTCGCGGGCGCGGTGCTCGGGCATCTGGCAACTCCAGCCGCTGCGCCGCAGCAGGTGCCACACGCCCGAGGGGTCGTACGCCACGCCGAAGCGGTCGCGGACCAGCTTGGCGACGCGCTTGAGCGTCCACTGGCGGTTGACGTACCCGTGCGCCGTCGCCCCCTGCCGCAGCATCGCCAGCAACCGCTCGACCTGCGCGGCATCCAGGTCGGGCGGCCGGCCGGGGTGCGGCTTGGCCGCCAGGGCGCCGCTGCCCTCCCGGTCCACCGCCTGTCGCCAGACGGTGACCGAGCCGGGGGAGGCCCCGACCATCCGCGCGACCTCGCGGACCCCCTTGCCTTGCCGCAGCAGTTCCACCGCGCGGCGGCGGCGACGTTCCAGTTCGGCAGCCGATCCTTCGGGTCTCATGCCCAAGCTATCGGCAACGCGGGAGTTGTTTGGTTAAATTTTCAAAGGTCAATAAATGAGAGCAAAGCCCGCCTGCCGGTTTCCCAGCAGACGGGCTCCATTCTTCGCGACCGATGGCGAAGGTCATCAGCTGACTATGTCATTATAATGCCTTTCCATAACTAACATAGACATTTTTTTAGGAGAGTGTCCTTCGCATACGCCGCTCTCATCATCGTTCGATTTCCATATCCCTCGCGAAGGCCCAGCTTTCCTCCGCCTTGACTCTCTCTTCCCAAGCGGCGTGCCAATCCAATTCCTCGCCTCCCTGATTCACGCCATCGTCGGCGTGAGGATCGGCTGTTACCTTCGCAGGGGTTACATTCGGTTGCTCTTTTAAAGCACCTTTCGCTGCTATCGCTTTCGCCTGCGGGAGCACTTCGTCGAAATACCTCGCCAGCTCGGGGTGTTCCCGCCTTTCCTCTCCGGTAAGCGAGTCGGTATTCTGTTCCCGCCATGCAGGATCGAGGTGTCCTTGATGTCGGTCGTATTTCAGAAACCCCTTCGGGTAATTCACGCGCCTGTTCTTGTCACCTGACAGCCACACGATCAGGCCCGGCCCTTTTGAGTCTTTCCCTTCTACATCTGCGATTAGGTCCCTCCACTTCACGAACCGCAGAATCTTGGCGGCCGCTACTAAGCCTCGATCGGTGATGAGCCGGCGGGCGGCGGCGGCGGTGGGGGCCTCGTATTCGACGAATTCTTTTAGAAGCCGCTGAGTGGCTTCGTCTGAGTCATTCTCGTTCGAGGAAGTAGCTTTCGAGGAAGTTGCCTTGGTTTCAGTACGAGAACGAAAGTGAGATCCGTCACTCTTTACATCTTTCTTTACATCATCACAACAGGAAGAATAACCAACAACACATGTATTTGTTCTTGTATCGTTCTTATTTGTTCTTTGTATTTGTTCATCTTGTGCGGGCACTAGCGTTTCTCGCTCAGACACTAGTGTTTCTCCGTCAGACACTAGTGTTTCTCCGTCAGACACTAGTGTTTCCTCCTTTGCCGAAACGCTTGTGCGGGCACTAGTGTTTTCGGTTTTCCCAAGTACCGAAACGTGCTCGGGATTGGTGCGTGTATCCGGTGCGTCAGCATCGGGAAATACTTCAACCCGCGTTGAATGCCCACGGCCTCCCTTACCCTTCTGGACGATTCTGATCAGCCCTCTCTCTTCAAGCTCCCTTCGTGCCCTTAGGATATTACTTTGATCGGTTCCAAGGACTCGTGAAAGAGTCGCAAGCCCTGGCCAGCACTGGCGGGTGTTGAAGTCCGCGTAGCGGAAATAGACGAACAGAAGTTTTGAAGCCATGCCATTCAGGCCCGCCAACTTGGCTGAATCGATGGCGATTACGAGTTGATCCCTCAGCTTGTGGGCTTTGGATTTCCCCTCTTCCGGTATAGATTTGTCGCTGTACATGTCCTCGCTCCTGATGCCGCGGATTTGGCGCCGCGGCATCTGGTTTAATCGTTTCTCGTCCTCGAACTCGTAGCGTAAATGAAGCGCTCCACCGCCTGGGTAGTTGTGCAACGGCGGCCCGCGATCATGACCGTTTCGAGCCGCACGCCACGTAAGCCCTTCATCCAACTGTAGATGGTGACGAGGGTGAGTCGTTTTGGCCGATGGGCAAAAACGGCCATGTCTGGCACTTGTTGGATGGCGATTATCGTTTCATTTTGAAGATCAATCATCAGGTCGGCTCCCGCGAATAGTTCGGTGCCCTTACGCCGGTTGTGGCGCAGGTTGCAATCGTGCTTCAATCCGCCTGGGCGTATTTGGTTCAGGAGAGGCTCATCTCGGATGAGGCCTGGGGATGTCGGCCGGTGCCTCGGGCGCCGGTCGCTTGCTCTCGGAGCAAGACGGAGCAGCATTGGGGGTGGCTCACTCCGATGCACGCATCTTAGCAGAAGTTTACACTCGTTAAAAGAGGTGCCAAAGACTGGGCGGCCCGGTCCTTCTCTCTACCGTACACGGGATCCAATGTCTTGGTCCTAGTCGGGGATGCGCAAAAAGCAGACTTAGAGCGAGAGCCTGCTCGATAGCATCCTTGCCGTCCCTAGCTGGCGATCGATTCTCTTAGCCAACGAAGTCCCTCGGCGGTGAACTGAACTCGGGGGAGGCCCGTAGCCTTCGGCACCGGCACCGTCGCCGGGGTACTGGTGTGGCGCCGCCGGCCGGTACCCTCCATCCACGCATCCAAATCCGCCTTTTTGTAAAATACCCGGCGGATGGGCTTGTGGAAGCAAGGACCACCGCCCTTGATACGCCAAAGCTGTAAAGAATAGGCGGAGTAGCCCAGGTACTCCGCTGCCTCCTGCACTGTGAACCATTCCTTCATTTGAATCCCTCGCTTATGACGCCCCTGCCAACTTCATCCCTTGGGCACGCGCTTTAAGGGCCATGAAGTAGTCCGTAATCCGCTGCATGGGTTCCCGCAGGTCCTCCACGTCGTCGATAATGTAGCCGGCGGTGACATCCCCATTCATCTTGTGGTTTAGCAGGCGTTTAAGGTCGTAGTAGCCGATCTTTCGGCCGGCGCCGGCGGTGGCGAAAGTGCGACGGAGGTCGTGAATTGTGAATTTCACGCCGCACGCCGCAGTCACGAGGTCGCCCACGTACCGCGGTTCCATGAGGTGTCCGTCAGGGTTTTTACGGCCTGGACTCGGGAATACCCATGGGCTTTCAGCTGCCTCGGCTTTCCGTCGTTCAAGCAGGCTGACGATCGGATCGGTAATTGGCAGGACGTGGACTTCGCCGTTCTTTGTCTCTCTCACTGTGAGTGTCTTTTTGGCAAAGTCGATTTGATCCCACTGGAGCGTCGCAGCCTCGTTCCGCCGCAGCCCGGTGAAGACGACAAGCTCGAGATAATCGCATCCGACGGCCAGCTCTGGACGCTCTTTGTCGTACCGGAGACCGTCCAATGTCTTAAACCACTGGGGGAGGTCGTCATCGGAGATCTTGGTGTCCCGTCTCACGGGCTTCGCCCAGGCCTTTTTCAGGATTCGACACGGGTTGTCAGAAACGAGGGCCCCGCCGTTTGGCCCCTCATACCGAATTGACGCATCACTTATTACAGCCGACAGAATCCGCATCGCATAGTCGGCGTAGGGGTGGCCCGACCTCTCTTTCGTCTGCTTGTGTCGGGCGTCCACCATCTCCTTCGTGATGTCCATCAGGGGGGTCCCCATCCAATCATCGAACACACGTTTGACGATGTGGTCGTAGTCCAAGATGGTGTTGGGCTTTAGGTTGCGACTGCTCTTGTAATCGTCGTAGGCAATTCTCAGCGTGATCGACCGAGCCTTCATGGCACGCTTCGCCAGCCGCTCCTGCTCCACTGGGTCCACGCCTTTGTCCATCTCGACCAGGCGCTTTCGAGCTTCCTTCCGTGCCTCGTCTGGAGCCCAAATCCCATGGCGGCCGATCGTCACTCGAATCGGCTTGCCGTTGACGTCCTTTTGGACAATGTACGACTTTGCTTCCTTTCCAATGACGATGCCGAAGCACGGCATCTCCGAGTCCCAATGGATGCGTTGGCCGAATGGCTGCACGGGAAGTCGATCAACGGCTTCTTTGGTTAACTTCAGCCGACGAGGCAGGTAGTACTCTTCCCCACTGGGAACCCCCTGAACCAAATAGCGCTCCTTCTCCTTCGCCAGGATTAACACCCCGGTGTCGCGTGGCGTGGCCATCGTCCGCTCCTTTGCCGTCAGGTAGATATAGGGTGGAGGGTCTTTAATAAGGCAGCAATAAGGTCCGGCCTTATTTGGTCCTTATGCCTCATTCAAGCCAAATCTATTACCAACTGGCTGAAAACAAAGGGATTGCGGCGGTTTTTATTGTATTCACTTACCTTAATATTTCCTATTTATACTGACTCTTAATCAGCGGGTTCTAGGTTCAAGTCCTAGATGGCGCAATAAATACTGTATAATTAATAGGTTATGACTACGCCGCCGAAAGTGATCCGGCGGGGCTCGCTCCGGACTTCACTCGTCGCGCGGCGGCGTGCTCGTAGCGCCGCGCATCGTCCTTGGTACTCTCATCGGAGAGGATCGGTCGGGGAGATCCGAGAGGCTCGCGCGGTGATCCGCAAGTACTCTTCTTGGGGAAGTACTCTTCTTGGGGCTGACATTCGAGAGCTGCTGCCGTACCTCCCGGAGAGCACCGGGTCATGGCCCGCGTGAATTCGTCTGAAAGACGGACTTGAGGTAACGGGCGTTCGTGGAGAAGTTGCCTTTGACGTCGCGGGCCCTGTCGGCCCGCCGCGAGCGCTCGATGACCAGCCACCCGCTCCATCCCAGTTCGTCGAGCGTGTCCTTCACTTTCGGCATGTTGATCCGGGGGTTGTCCTGGAGCCACACGCCGTCTTGGTCGGTGCAGTGGATCTGGCAGATGCGGTCCCTGCCGAGGATCCGCAGCTCACTGGTCAGGTTGCGGCCGGCTTGGAGCGCGCTGGCGAAGTTGAAGTAGATGCGGACGGCGGGCGAGGCGACGTCGTCGAGCAGCCTTTGATCGCCTTCGGCGTCCAGCGCCGTCTCCAGCCCGATCACGACGCCGGCCTTCTCGGCGGCGGGTGCGGCGGCCTTGAGCCGCTCGACGACCGCGGGGCGCAGCTCCGGCCGCTTGGCGAGGTCGCCTTTCACCCCCAGCGGCAGGAAGGCGATTTTGACGCCCATCGCGGCCATCGTGTCGATGCAGTCCTGCACGAGCGCGGCGACGCCTTGCCTCTCCGGGAACGACTGCGC
>CADDYU010000128.1 GCA_902810705.1 Methylococcaceae bacterium | reverse complement strand
TGCGGGAAGTGCTGCTTGCGCTCGTGCCGGGCCTCGCGGCCCTGGTGTGGCAGTTCGGCCCGGGCGTGCTGATCCAGTGCCTCATCGCCCTGATCGTCGCGGAACTGGCGGAGGCCGCCGTGCTGAGGCTGCGTGGGAGGCCCGTCGTTCCCACGCTGACGGACTACAGCGCCGCGTTGACGGCCATTCTGCTGGCGGTGTCGCTGCCGCCGCTCACGCCCTGGTGGATCACCGCGTTCGGAACCCTGTTCGCGATCGTCATCGGCAAGCAGATCTACGGCGGCCTGGGCTACAACCCTTTCAACCCCGCCATGGTGGGTTATGCCGTGCTGCTGATTTCCTTTCCCCGGCAGCTCACCGCCTGGCTGCCGCCCCTGGAGCTGAACCCGCATCCGCTGGGCTTCGCAGAGGCCTGGAGCGCCATTTTCAGCCGGGAACTGCCGGCGGGGCTCGGCGTCGATGCCTCCGCCATGGCGACACCGCTGGACGCCACCCGGACCCGGTTGGGCCTGAGTCAAACGCTGGATGAAATCCACGCCGGCGGCCTTTTCGGCGGAATCGCCGGCAAGGGCTGGCAATGGGTGAATCTGGGCTTCCTGCTGGGGGGCTTATGGCTGCTGAAACGTCGGCGGATTGCCTGGCAGATCCCGGCCGGTTTCCTTGGCGCCCTGTTCGCCGCGGCCTTCGCGGGTTTTCTGATCGATCCGGCGGCGTATCCGACCCCGCTGTTCCAACTGTTCAGCGGCGCCGCCATGCTGGGCGCCTTTTTCATCGCCACCGATCCGGTCAGCGCCGCCACCACGCCCAAGGGCCGGCTGATCTACGGAACGCTCATTGGCCTCCTGGTCTTCGTCATCCGCGCCTGGGGCGGCTATCCGGACGGCGTGGCGTTCGCCGTGTTGCTGTTGAATCTCGCCGCCCCCACCCTCGACCACTACACCCGGCCCCGGGTCTACGGGACGCCCGGATGACTTCGCCCAAGCTCCTCGCTCATCCCGCCGCCGTGCTGGGCCTGTTCGCGCTGTTGGGACTGGGGCTCGTGACTCTGGTGCACGACCATACCCAAAGCCAAATCGCCGCCAACGAGCGAGCGATGCGGCTCAGGACCTTGGGAGTCCTGATTCCAGCCGGCAGCTTCGACAACGACCTCCTGGCCGACACCATAACGGTCCACGCCAGGGCCTTGGGTGTCGATCAACCGGTGACCATTTACCGCGCCCGGCAGGGCGGCGAGCCGGTGGCGGCAGTGCTGTCGCCGGTGGCGCCGGACGGCTACAACGGCGCCATCGCGTTGCTGGTGGCGATTCGGAAGGACGGTTCCCTGGCCGGGGCGCGGGTCCTCGGCCATCGGGAAACACCCGGGCTGGGCGATCTCATCGACGCCGACAAATCCGACTGGATACTCGGCTTCGAGGACCGCTCCCTGGAAAATCCGCCGGAACACCGCTGGAGGGTGAAACGGGACGGCGGCGAATTCGATCAATTCACGGGCGCCACCATTACCCCTCGGGCGGTGGTCAAGGCGGTGTACCAGACTCTGGTATTCTTCCGGTCCCATCGGGACCGGCTGTTCGACGCCGCGCCCGGCACAACTATAGGGGAGTAAGCGACCTGAACCTGTCCCGCTATCGCAAGATCGTCCGCGACGGCCTCTGGACCCATAACCAAGCCTTGGTCGCCCTGCTCGGACTCTGTCCGCTTTTGGCGGTCAGCAACTCGGTAGTCAACAGCCTGGGGCTGGGCCTCGCCACCACGTTTGCCCTGGTGTTTTCCAACGGCCTCGTCTCGTTGATCCGCCACCACGTCGGCCACGAAGTCCGCCTGCCCGTATTCGTGCTCGTCATCGCCTCCAACGTCACTGTCATTGACCTGACGATGAGCGCCTATTTCCACGAATTGCACCGAACTCTCGGCATCTTCATCCCGCTGATCGTCACCAACTGCGCCATCATCGGCCGGGCCGAGGCCTATGCCTCGAAACACCCGCTGGACCGCGCCGTAATCGATGGTTTGTTCATGGGGCTGGGCTTCAGCCTTGCTCTGATGCTGCTGGGCGCGGTGCGGGAAGTGATCGGTGCCGGCACCCTGCTCAAGGGGACCGAGCTGCTGTTCGGCGAAGCCGCGAAAGGCTGGACCGTGCATGTCTTCGAGGACTACGGTGGCTTTCTCCTAGCCATTCTCCCGCCGGGCGCGTTCATCGGATTGGGGCTTTTGGTCGCCGTGAAGAACCTTATCGATGAGCGCGCCAAGCGCAAGATAGTCCTATCCGCCCCCCTGACCTTCAAGCCTTCCCGAAAACCCACCACCTCGCCATGAACGCCGACAAACGCCGCCGGATTTTCGAACTCCTCGCCGAGGCCATTCCACACCCCACCACCGAACTCCGCTACGCCACGCCGTTCGAGCTGCTGATCGCCGTGGTGCTTTCAGCCCAGGCCACCGACAAGGGCGTCAACAAGGCCACGGACAAACTCTTCCCAGCCGCCAATACTCCGGAAGCGATACTTGCTCTAGGCGAAGAGGGGCTTAAGGAGTACATCAAGAGCATCAATTTGTATCACGGCAAGGCCAGAAACATCATTGCGCTCAGCCGGATTCTGCTGGAAAAGCACGGCGGGGTGGTGCCGCGCACTCGGGAAGAACTGGAAGCTCTACCCGGCGTGGGCCGCAAGACCGCCAACGTCATCCTCAACACCGCGTTCGGCGAGCACACCATCGCCGTCGACACCCACATCTTTCGCGTCGCCAATCGCACCCGGCTGGCTCCCGGCAAGAATGTCCGCGAGGTGGAACGGAAGCTGGAAAAAACCACGCCCAAGGAGTTCATCAAGAACGCCCATCACCTCCTCATCCTGCACGGCCGCTACACCTGTGTTGCCCGCAAGCCCAAATGCCCGGTCTGTCCCATCGCCGACCTGTGCGAATACCCGGACAAAACCCCGCCCGGCCAAGTCCAGCAGCCTCCAGCTGCCCTTCTCGACTCAAGTTCAAAGACCAATGCTTGACGTTGCCGAAGTTTAACGGTTAAATGCGCGACTTCACGCGACACGGCCAGGTAGCTCAGTTGGTAGAGCAGAGGACTGAAAATCCTCGTGTCGGCGGTTCGATTCCGTCCCTGGCCACCAAACAGACACTCCTACCTGCTCAGAATCTTTTTGGGCCAGAAGCATTGTTGGTTCTTTACCTAGCTTCCGCTCCAACTTACCTTCCGTTAGCCCTTACTCTGCGCTTGTAGCCAGGCCTTGGAGGCCATAGGAACCCTGCTCCCCTGACGGCATGCCGCCGTCATCCCTTACCCACCTCTAACAATGCCAGGCCTGAGGCCGCAAGCCGTACAAGCTCTCTTCGGCGGAAGGTTCGGCTCTACATCCACCTAGAAGGCCAGCGCAGTCGTCCACCTGGAGCCGGGCACAATGATTCGGCTGAAGCCAGAGGCAAGGGCGGAGTCGCCAGTGGTGCAACGGGGCTCCGGCGGTCTCGCTCGACCTTGGATCGCGCTTTCATCTTTGTTTCGGACGGTTGCGCCTCACGACTATCAGCCGTTAATTCTGCAGCCACCGTCTTAAGCGAGTAAAATAAATTAATTCTCAACTATCTCGGCAGAATAATTATGTCCGTTGGCGAAATTTGCAATCGAGACACCGTTGTTATCGGCAAAGAGGAATCCATCGTCGCCGCCGCCAAGCTCCTGCGCCAGTTCCACGTTGGCAGCGTGGTGGTGGTCGATAGGGACAACGGGATCAAGCCCGTCGGAATATTGACCGACCGTGACTTGGTGGTGGAAATCCTCGCGGCGGAGTTGGATCCCAATACGGTCAGCGTGGGCGACATCATGAGCTACGAGCTTACCACCGCCCGTGAAGACGAGGGCTTGTAGGACGCCCTGCAGCGCATGCGGGCGAAGGGCGTGCGCCGGATGCCCGTAGTCGACGCTCAGGGCGCCTTGATTGGAATTCTGAGCAGCGACGATCTCCTGGAACTATTGGCCGATGAGCTCGGCCAACTGGCGAGAATTATTGGTAAAGAAAGGGAGCGCGAGCAGAAGGTTCGGGGCGATCTGGACTGAGCCGCCGCGATTGCCTTCGATGACCCCGTGCAGTGGAGCAAAAACGGCCGACCCCAGGGGTTCCACTTTACCGCTCACAGGTCGACATTGAACCAGCGAAGCCATACCTACATGACCGTCACCATTTATCACAACCCACGCTGCAGCAAGTCTCGCGCCACACTCGAATTGCTCCGAAGCAATGGTATCGAGCCCACCGTGATTGAGTATCTGAATACGCCGCCCACTGTCACCGAGCTGGAAGTCATTCTGACCAGGCTCGGTCTACAGCCCCGAGACCTGATGCGGAAAGGCGAGGCCGTGTACAAGGAGGCGGGGCTCGGCGATCCCGCGCTCGACCGCAACGCGCTGCTCGCCGCGATGGTGGAACATCCCATTTTGATCGAGCGGCCCATTGTCCTCGCGAACGGACGAGCCGCCATCGGCCGGCCCCCAGAAAATGTCTTAGCTATCCTTTAGCCGGAGCGAACAACTTTCATATCCCCGGGAGACATTTCGCTCTGAAGTAGCGCCTCTCCTTCTTCCCACGATTCATGACCGAAATTCTGATCCTTTATTACAGCCGCTGGGGCGCCACGGCGGAAATGGCCAACCTGATCGCCCGTGGTGTCGAGGAAGGCGGCGCGATTGCCAAAATCCGACGGGTGCCGGAGGTGTCGCCGGTGTGCGAGGCCACCGAGGATGCCATCCCCGCCTCCGGTCCGCCCTATGCCACCCTCGACGATCTTAGGAACTGCGACGGTTTGGCCCTCGGCAGCCCCACCCACTTCGGCAACATGGCAGCCCCTCTCAAATATTTTCTCGATAATACGAGCGCTTTGTGGTTTTCTGGCGCCTTGTCCGGCAAGCCGGCGGGCGTATTCACCTCCACCTCGTCCATGCACGGCGGCCAGGAAGCCACTCTTATCACCATGCTGCTGCCGCTGCTCCATCACGGCATGATTCTGGTCGGCATTCCCAGCACCGAGACCGCCCTGCTCGAAACCACCAGTGGCGGAACGCCCTACGGCCCCAGCCGGCATACAGGCAAAGACAAAACCGTGAGCGACGAGGAGCGGCAATTGTGTCGCGCGTTTGGAATCCGGCTCGCCCGGACGGCGGCCGCGTTGAAACAAGCCGGAGTCAGATGATCCGGCGCCCGTCCCTGGCACCGGCTTGAGACGCATCATGCCTCAGCAGCTTGCCCTCCCATTCGCCTTCAATCCGGAGCTGGGATTCGATCAGTTCCACCCGGGTGTGAACGCGGAACCGGTCCGGCATCTGCGGCAAACGGCCGCCGGCATGGGCGAACGTCTGATCTTTCTCTGGGGCGATTCCGGCGCGGGCAAGACCCATCTCTTGAATGCCTGCTGCCGTGAGGCCGCTCACCGGAACAGAACCATCTCCTACCTGCCGCTGGATCTGCTGATCGCGTGGGATGCCGGTGCTTTGGAAGGTTTGGAGCATCAGGACCTGGTGTGTCTCGATGATGTGGACCGGATCGCCGGCGATCCGGCGTGGGAAGCCGCCCTGTTCATCCTGTTCAACCGGTTGCGGGAGCTAAACCGCGATTTGATCGTCACCGCCACGGCTCCGCCAGCAAGGCTCTCGATCAGCCTGCCCGACCTCAAAACCCGGCTCGGTTGGGGGCTGACTCTTCGGCTGCACGCCCTGGCCGACGAGGACAAGCTGGTCGCTCTCGAACTCCATGCCCGATCATTGGGGCTCGACCTGCCGCCTCAGGTCGGACGCTTCCTTTTGGCCCATTACCCGCGCGATCTTCCCGCCCTGAGGTGCCTGCTGGGCCAGCTTGACCATGCCACGCTGGCAGCGAAACGCCGGCTCACCATTCCTTTTATCAAAGCCTTTCTGGGAGAAACGACATGAAAGTACTCGTCATAGGTACCGGTGCCGTGGGGAGCTTTTACGGAGCGCTGCTCGCCAGGATCGGCGCCGAAGTGTCGGTGGTGGCCCGGTCCGATTACGAGCAGGTTCGGACTTCGGGGATCGAGATCATCAGCGAAACGCCTCTGGGCGATTACCGCTTTCGGCCGGCCGCCGTGGTGCGCGATGCCGCGGAGCTTTCGGAAAAACCCGATTATGCGCTGCTCTGCGTCAAAGTGGTGGAAGGTGTCGATCGGCCGGCTCTCCTGAAGGATGCCTTGGGTCCGAGCACCGCCATCGTGCTGGTTTCCAACGGCATCGAGATCGAGGATGAAGTCGCCAAGGCCTTTCCCGATCACGAGCTCATCAGCGGCCTCGCCTTTATCTGCGTCACCCGCACTGGACCCGGCAAGATCTGGCATCAGGCCTATGGTCGCCTCGCGCTGGGCAATTATCCGAACGGCCTTTCCGAAAAAACCAAAGCCCTAGCCGCGGCTTATGAGCGATCCGGCATCCATTGCATCGCCAGCGAGAATATCGTGACCGCGCGCTGGCAAAAGTGCGTCTGGAACGCCGCCTTCAATCCCCTGTCGGTGCTTTCCGGCGGGTTGGGCACCAACGATATCCTGACGGCCCAGGAAGCCTTCGTCCGGGCCATCATGGAAGAAATCTGTCTGATCGCGACAGCCCTCGGTCACGCGCTGCCTTCCGACACGGTGGACCGGCAGGTGGACAGCACTGATAAAATGCCCCCCTACAAAACCAGCATGCTGCTGGACTTCGAGGCCGGCCGGCCAATGGAAACGGAAGCGATCCTGGGCAACGCGGTACGGGCGGGCCGCCGGACGGGCGCAAGAATTCCCCATCTGGAATCCATCTACGCCCTGATGAAGCTGCGGGAATTGAAAGCCAGTCTGGCGTAGAAGCGCTTTGGGACTTACCGTCCTCTAGCCACGCTCCGATACCTAGACGAGCTTGGCACGAGCGCCTCATGTGAACTCAACCCAAAGGAGCAACTGAATTTCAATTAGCCTGGTCGCGCGGGCACCTCACTCCCACTTCGCCACGTGTCCCTCCGCCGCGGAGCGCAAGGCGGCTACGATCGTCCGGCAGTTCGCTTTCGCATCCTCCAGCGACAGCCGCGGCGGCTGACCTTTCAGCACGCATTCGCTGAAGTGTTCGACCTCCAGCCGGAAATGATTGGCCGCGGGGAGCCGTTCCTCGCCGCGCCGCCCGTCTTCCGTCCACCACGAAATTTCCGGAACGTCGCCGGGCAGCTGCCAGACGGTGTGGCATTTCACGCCGCCCTTGGTGCCGGTGATTTCGTATTCCGAACGCCGGGCGCACTCGAAGCTGAAATCGAAATGCGCGCGCTTCCCGTCCCGGAAATTCAGGATACCGCTGGTCGAGATGTCCGCGCCGCTGTCGACGTATTTGGCCGTCGCCGTTACCGAGACGGGATCTTCATCGAACCACATCCGCGCCGAATGGATGGCGTAGCAGCCGATGTCCCACATGGCGCCGCCGCCATTTTCGATGTTTTCGGAAAGGCGATACATCCGCGCCGGCCGCATCATGAACGAATAGCTCGCGCGCACGAAGCGCAGCTCGCCGATCAGCCCGGAGCGAACCAGTTCCTGCACGCGCGCGTGCTGCGGGTGGAAGCGGTACATGAAGCCTTCCATGACGGTCACCTGGCGCCGGCGCGCGGCGGCTTCGATGGCTTCGATGTCCGCCACCCTCAGCGCCATGGGCTTTTCGCACAAGACGTGCTTGCCGCGCTCGATCGCGCGCAGCGTCCATTCGGCATGCTCGCGATTGGCGAGCGGCAGGTACACGGCCTCGACGTTCGCATCGTCGAGCAGCGCCTCGAGCTGGTCGTAAACCTGTACCCCTTGCTGTTGCGGGGCATATTTCGCCAGCGTTTCCGCCGCAGCTCCGGGACGGCGGCTGGCAATGGCGACCAGTTCGGAATTCGAGGCTTCGACGATGGCGGGGAGCAGGCGTTCGTTGACGCGCGCCGCGCCAAGAATGCCCCAGCGGAGTATGCTTTGCTCGTTCATGTTTTCACCTTGCTTGCGTGTGGCTCGCGCAGCGACTGCGCGGGATCAAAGGTTCACTCTATCACAGGGCGTCGCGACCGTACCGTTCGCCATGCCTTTTCCTAAAATCATGAAATTCATAGGGCAATCAGTTCCGAGCTTTGACTTCCGGTCCGGGTTGCGCCATCCTCTCGCCTCTAGTTCCAATAACAACCGACAGGAGGATATGCCATGGCTATTCAAGTTGGAGACCGCCTGCCCGAGGGCACGCTCAACGAATCCACCGAATTCGATCCGGCCACCGGCTGCCCGGCGAAACCCCAAACGCTGAACGTCGGCGATCTCGTCAAGGGCAAAAAGATCGTGATCTTCGCCGTTCCGGGGGCGTTTACCCCGACCTGCTCCGCCCAGCACCTGCCCGGCTACGTCGCCAGTTTCGACAAGCTCAAGGCTAAGGGAGTCGACGAGATTTGGTGCCTCGCCGTCAATGACGCGTTCGTCATGGCCGCCTGGGGCCGAGAACAGAAGGCCAACGGGAAGGTGCGGATGTTGGCGGATGGCGGCGCCGAATACATCCGGAAGCTTGGGCTCGAACAAGACCTCACCGCCAAGGGTTTGGGTGTGCGCAGCCAGCGCTTCGCGGCCGTCGTCGAGGACGGCGTCGTGACACAGTTGGCCGTCGAGGCCCCCAGCAAATTCGAGGTTTCGAGCGCCGAGGCCATCCTGGCTCGCTTGTAGGAAGGTCTTCCGGGTACCACTATCGGGAGCTGTGAAGAACTGCCCCTTCGCGGCTCTCTTGCCGGATCGGACTCATCCCATTGAAATGGGCTTTCCGCCCTAGCAAAGGAGTCATCATGAAACTTGGTATCGCCTCCGATCACGCCGGCTTCCGTTACAAAGAGGAACTACGCCACTGGCTGGCCACCCTTGGCCATGAGGTTATTGACTACGGCTGTTATAGCGAGGAATCCACGGATTACCCTCGATGGATTCGTCCCTGTGCGGAAGCCGTGGTGCGGGGGGATGTCGAACGCGGCATCCTGCTCGGCGGCAGCGGCAACGGCGAGGCCATCGTCGCCAACCGCCTCAAGGGCTGCCGCTGCGGCTATACCTTCAGCGAGGAAACCGCCCGCCTCACCCGTCAGCACAACGACGCCAACTGCATCGCCCTGGGCCAACGCCTCGTCGATCTCGAGACCACCAAGAAAATCGTCGCAACCTTTCTCGCTACCGAATTCGAGGGCGGCCGGCATGTGGCGAGGATCAGGGCCATCGACGAGTGACGCCCCAAAATTTCCCGGCGTGGCAATGCTGGAGTTAGCCAGGTAATTTCTCGACAACCATCGATTGTCCTAAGAGGCGCCGAAAGACCGTCCGCCTGGAAGACGGACGGTCAGGCGTGGGCTATTCTTCCTCCGGTTTAACCCGCATCTTCGAGGAGAGCCCAGCCTGACGGATAGGAAGAAATCAGTGTTGCATTGGCTGTGAGGGCTGATCGGAATTGTCGGGAGCCGGCTTGGATGCGCCGCCGCCCATGCCCGACATGTCGTGCCCGCCATGACCGCCACGGCCAGTGCCGCCGCCGCTCTGCCCGGGACCGGCTCCGCCGCCGCCCGATGCGGCGCTGACGCCCTGCCGTTGCCGAAGGCCGATGGCTCCGCCGGAAGCCTTGGCGATATTCTCCGGAGTCAATCCGCCTAAGGTAAGCGCCGAGTCCACCACCAAGGTAGTGACGTCAGTGATGTCGATGCGGTCGGCCAGGGGGCTGGTGACCGCGGCCTTGACGACGCTCGACTTCGAACCCTCGGGCGGAAGCGCGGTCAGGAGGATGGGATAGACGACGCCCGCCGGGACCGTAATCGAGTATTGATTGGAGCCGCTGAGCTGGGTTGTCGCGACCAGTTGACCATTCTTGTCCCGGACCTCGATTTTGGCGTCCATGACGGGTCCATGGACATCCTGCACGTTGCCGGCTATTTTGGCTTCCGAAGCGGCGGGTTCTGAAACGCCGCTGCCTGCCGGGCCGCTATCGCAACCGCTCACCAGGAGAGCGGCAATGGCGAGGGGCAGGACGCGTAGACTGTGCATCACCCAAGAAAAAGGTGCTTTGGGGAAAATATGTCGAGTCATTTTTCTCAGCTATTTTTTGAATATTGAGGGAAGAGGATGAGGCAGAATTTCTGAACCGCCTCATGAGATTCGAAGAGCCGCTGCGGGCCGTGCTCAGGAATCAGGTTGTGCGAGAAGGCTCGACCGTTTATAGCATACCAGGCTTTTTTCTGTATATATTTCAGCTTGACCGTCTGACGCTTTACCGACTGCGATCATCCTCTCTAACCCGATCGAGCTTTACAGGAGAAGCATGAAAATCCATCGCCTTCATGCGGCGCCGCTCGCGACTTTCAATCGGCGCAGTATTTCCTTTTGGAAGATTTTTATCCTCTTATGGCAATTGGGCCGCCGGAGCCCCGGACTCGTCTTGCTGGGACTGGGCACCGCCGGTGGCTGGTATGCCTATGAAGTTCTCTACGCCCGCCCCGCCATGGCCTATTTGGGCCTTCCTGAGGCCGTCCGTTGGGATCATCCCCGAACCTGGACTCGAGTGTTCCGCAACCATGGCTTCATGGTGGGGTATTCCGAAATCCGGGGCAATCCCCTTTGGGTGATCTATGCCCTCTCCCGCATCCCGAACCATGCGTCGCACCTTAAGCGCCCCTCCCGGTTCGAGTTGGACTGGCGAAGCCTGAACCGCGTCGGCCACGCCGATTACGACCGCAGCGGCTATGACCGGGGCCATATGGCGCCCAACCATGCCATAAGCCTGCTGTACGGGCGGGAAGGCCAACTCGACAGCTTTTTAATGACCAACATCACGCCGCAAATGAAACCGCTGAATGAAAAGGTTTGGGAACGTTTAGAAGAAGCTGAGCTAGACCAGCTCACGCCCCGGTTCGGCAAGCTCTGGGTGGTGACTGGCCCCATCTTCGACGATCCTATCGAGCGTTTGCCTTCATCATTCCGTGTGGAAGTGCCGGACGCGTTCTACAAGATTTACGCCGTCCCTCAACCCGCGGGTGCTCCCAAGCTGTTGGCATTCATCATTCCGCAAACGGTGAAAGGCAAGGAATCCTTGGACCGCTTCGTTACCAATGTCGACCAGGTGGAGGCGCGGACCGGCCTCGATTTCTTTCCGCAACTGGACGAAAGTCGGGCCAAAGCCGTGGAGGCTACAGTCGATACGGGGTTTTGGCAGCTGGAGCGCTGGGCAGACCTGCCAGGACGCTACAGTAAGGACAAGCCCTAGTAGAATGCAAAAAACGGCGGGCGCCTTACCTCCCGCCGTTTTTGGACATACCTATGGAATTTGTGTGCAAGGGCTTGGCGCCCGCTATGGCGTGAGGCTCTCGAACACAGTTTTTTTGGCTTCAGCCATCTGCTTGCCGAGCTCTTCAAGCTCGGCCGAGGTGAACGCCTTTCGGGCGTGGGCGAACATTTCTCCTTCTTCCTCCTTCATATGATGTTCGATACTCTCCTTAAGGACGCTCATCTTAGCTCCCCAGGCTTCGTCGTCGGCTGGCAAGCTCGATAGTTCCTCGACAATCAGGTTTGCGACATGGTGCTCCTCGATTCCTTCGAGAACGATATCCTCGGCCTTCTGGCGCGCTTCACGCAGGGCCGGATAGAAGATTTGCTCTTCCATCTGTTCGTGCGAAACGACTTCGCGCTTAAGACGCGCAAACCCTTGCTCACGCGTCTTGATACCTTTCTCGGTTGTCTTGTCTAGCTCATCGAGTAACTTCCGAAATCTCGCATGATCGTCTTGGACGAGATCTATTGCGTTCATATTACCCTTCCGCTTAGAGGTTAGAGGTTACTTTCGCCAAACCCGCGTTGAGGCTAAGAATAGCCGTGCGGAACAAACAAGACATGCGCGACGCCCACAAACCTGTGGCACAGCCCCGTCATTTGATCGCCTTAAGATGAGTTACAGCCTCTTTGGCGGATTTGCGAGCCCTGTCTCCATTGCCTCGGTGACCTTCCACGATGGCCTCGTCAAGGCTCTTCAGTGCGGCTTGCAAGTGGGGATCATCAGGCTTGTCCTTCAGAGCGGCTTCCACGTGGGTTTTTGAAAGCTGAGCATGCTTGGCGATGTTGCTGAAGTCGCCCCTCTTGCCGCTGCCGACGGCAGCTCTCGCATGCTTCAAGGCTTCCTGGGCATGATTTTCCGAACCTCCAGGCGGCTGCCCTATGGTCATTGCCCCGCCACCCGGACTTGCCGCGCCTGGGGCGGGTTGCTGATCGGTAGCGTTTTGATCGCTAGCTCCACCCTCTTTGGCGCCACCCTGCCCGGGCTCGGTTGTCGTTGTCCCGCTACCTGGGCTCACTGCGCTTGGGGTGGTCTGTTGATCGCTAGTGTTTTTATCAGCAGCCCCGTCGCCCTGGCCCTGGGCGCCGCTCTGCCCGAGCTCGGTTTCGGATTGGACATAATACCCCTCGCGCTCGGCCGCATTCAGGGCTGTGGTGAACAAAAGCGGTCCAGATAAACCAGCCAATAAGCCAAAAAGTGGTTTTTTGTTCATAATTTTGAGACCTCCGCCGTTAGGATATTAATTCTTAACTTTATTCGAGAAGCTTTAAGCGCTCACCTCACTACTCACGTCACACAATTCACACAATGGAATCGCGTTTCACGCTTTACGCGACCCACTCATGCTCTCGATTCCCGGATCACCTGAGCGTACAAAGCGTAAGAAGCGGCATGCGTTAGAAGGCTCCCGCCCGCTATCCCGCGCTCTCGGCTTAGAAAGAGCCTGGCCTGAAGCTTCATTATCTGCACCATGGCTTTCTATTTATCACCGTCAGAGGTGTTTTCACCGGGATTAGGGCCGATGCCAGGATTGTCTCGAGTGCGCACCCCGGAACTGTTTCTCTTTTTGCCCTCACGGC
>CADDYU010000127.1 GCA_902810705.1 Methylococcaceae bacterium | reverse complement strand
GAAATGCTCCATTCGGCCCGGCTTCTCCAGAGGAAACCGTTGCGACCGCGGCAATCCGGAAATGGCCCGGGAAAAGCGGACGAGCTTCAGGCCGTAGAGCAGAGAGTCCCGCCTGGAAACGGGAGTCGGCAGGACCGGCCGAAGCCCGCAGGCCCATTCCGCCCGGCGGATTCGCCACGAATCGTGATCGAGGATGACGGCATCGTGTCCGCGCGCCCGCAATCCTTCCACGAGGCAGCGGGCTTGCCAATAGCTGCCGTAATTGATGCAGCGGTGCAAGGTCAGCACCCCGATTCTTCCCTGAAACTTCATGGCTTGCCGCCTATCCCCGGATGAAGGCCTCGGTCCGGGTTCTTGCCTCGGCGTCGGTAAACTGTTCGGGCGGGGATTTCATGAACCAGGCCGAAGGGCCGACGAGCGCGCCGCCGATGCCTCGATCCAGGGCCAGCTTGACGCAGCGCACCGCGTCGATGACCACCCCCGCGGAGTTGGGCGAATCCCAGACTTCCAGCTTGAGTTCGCAGTTGATCGGCAGACCGCCGAAGCTCGTGCCTTCGAGGCGAATGTGGCAGAACTTGCGGTCGGTGAGCCAGGGGACGTAATCGCTGGGGCCGACGTGGGCGTCGCCATCCGAGAGAACATGATCGAGCTGGCTGGTCACGGCGCGGGTCTTGGATAGTTTCTTGGATTCCAGCCGTTCCCGTTCCAGCATGTTGAGGAAATCGGTGTTGCCGCCAAAATTGAGCTGATAGGTGCGGTCCAGCCGGACGCCGCGCTCGCGGAACAGGTTGGCGAGCACCCGGTGGACGATGGTGGCGCCGAGCTGCGATTTCACGTCGTCGCCGAGAATCGGGAGATTCTGATCCTCGAACCGCTTCCGCCAGGCAGGGTCGGAAGCGATGAACACGGGAATGCAGTTAACCAGGCCGCAGCCGGCTTCCAGCGCCTCCGCCGCGTAAAATTCGGCGGCTTTCCGGGCGCCCACGGGTAAATAGGAAACCACCACATCGGTATCGGTTTCGCGAAGGACGGCGGCGACATCGACGGCCGGCGCGTCGGCTTCGGTCACTACCCCCTTGAGATAGCGGCCGAGGCCGTCATGGGTGGGGCCGCGCCTAACCTCGATGCCGAGTTCCGGCACCTCGCAGAACTTCGTGGTGTTGTTGGGCTCGGCGGAAATGGCCTCGCCAAGATCGAGGCCGACTTTAGCGGCGCTGATGTCGAAGGCGGCGGAAAATTCGATGTCGGCGATGCGATAGCCGCCCAGTTTGGCGTGCATCAGGCCGGGAATGTTGTCGTTATCCGCCGCGTCCCGGTAATGCACGACCCCCTGAACCAGCGAGGAGGCGCAATTGCCGACGCCGATGATGGCGACTCTAACCTTGTTTCGATGCATGATTTTGGGCTCCTTCCCGTAGCTCCGGCGAGTCAATCATTCGGCTTCGCCAGGACATACGCCATTGGATAGCTTACGTTAGAGGGCGTGTCGTCCGGTGTCCAGGACATTCCTGGAGTGGTCGGAGGCGGCCGCTCTCCAAATCCCGATGCTATTGGTGTTTCTTCAATAACGCATCGAGGCCGGAAAATGCCTTATAGCCGGTCTCTGAGTGCCTTTCCTTCGGCGAGGTCTCTCCATAAGTGGAGGCATGCAGATACCGCGCATGCTCCTCGTCGTGGCAATAAAGGCATAACAGCTCCCAATTGCTGCCGTCGGGCGGATTGTCGTCATGGTTGTGGTTTCGGTGATGAACCGTGAGTTCATGAAGATTCTTGAGCGTGAACTCACGTGCGCAGCGGCCACACACCCAGGGGTACAGCTTGAGGGCCTGCTCCCGATAGCCCTTCTCGCGATCCTCTTTCTGGCGACGGGCTTCCGCCACGACGCGATCGAGTTTGGCCCGATCGGGATCTCTTTTCTTGATCGGCATGTGTTTACCTCCTTATAAGCCGGTATTGGGTCACCGGTTAGACTTAAGCAAGATTCCTGAAAGCCCTCATTGCACTTCACCGGTGGCCGGCCCCCTCAGCTCATTGATTGCCCGTGTTTCGGCTTGCCTTCAATCATATTTTTAGCGGCTTAGGTGAGCTAGGTGAACAGAGTTGTATTCTGCACTTTCGGAAAGCGACGCTTACAAGTTAACTTCCTCGTCGATGCCATACCAAGCTACGAAACCGCCGCGCCTTAGATAACAATAATGCCTCATTTAAGATATGGCCATGCCTCGCTGTGCCGTCTTGTTGAGGAGATAAATGCGCGGTGCCCGAGTATCAAGCGTAATGGGCTATCCTTAAAACCTTACCTTCCACCTGATGGCCGCTTGGGCGCGAACCGATTGGATTCCATATTCCGGCATGGAAAATCGTCACTTGTTTGGATATATGGGACATATCCCAAGTTCCAGGACGAGCATTCCGAACCGCGGGTGCAGGTTCGGAATGATCCAATAAAGCACTTTTCGCCTGCCGGAAGTCTAATTTTTTGGTTATATCGATACCGGAGAGCCTTTCAGGTTGAAAGCGCTTACGACCAAAGCGGCGACAGCCGCCGATGGAACATATTCAAAATGTGAATTGGAGGCATTAGGAATGAATAATATCAAGTGGCTCATGGCCGTATCCTTGGTTTCTATCGTCGGCTCCGCCAATGCAGAGGAAACCCATACGCAATCAGCCGTCAAGCATACCGAGAAAGCGGTGGAAAGCGATAAGCGCGGTGAGGTTTCGAAGGCGATAGAGCATACCAAATCGGCGGAAGATCAAGCCGCTGCCGCTGAGAAAAGTAAAGCGGAGGCAAGCAAGGCCGTATCGACGGGTCATGCTAAAAATAAGCAGGACAAGAAGACCGGTAAGAAGAAAGAAAGCGCGGAATGAAATGCTGCGAAAAAGCGGGCCGATTTAGCCTGGATTTAAGTATTTAATCTTTAGGATAAGACTAGCTATAATCTAAAGTGCACGGGCAGAAGGCTGACTTTTCTCAAATCGTCAATTGAGTGAACAATTCGTCTCATAACAAAGTCGATTATGATTTAAGCCCCTTAGGCCCGGCACTCTTTCTTAAGCACCTGGTAAGTTGCACCTGGCTCTTCGGTTTGGGGGAAGCAAGCCTTATCCTAAGTAGAGGAGAGAAGGGATCTTTGAAATCGATAGAGATCAGGGAAGTTACCAGAGAGTACTTTGATACTGATTGCCCGTAAGCTGAATGAGTAGCTATAATGGTTTTTTTGATGGGTAGATTATTATGACCGAAAGTATTACCAGTTTGTCTGAACGAGAGCTTTCCGAGCTGATTGCCAAGGCTTCCAGGGAGCTTGAGTCGAAACGTCAGAGCAAGAGGCGTGAAACTATTGCTCAAATCAAGGACTTAGCGGCCTCCATTGGGGTAAATGTAGAAATCATCGACGGCGAGAAAAAGCCGGCGTCGCGGCAAGGAACCACGGTTCCTATTAAATATCGAGATCCCGAGAATCCGGAGAATGTCTGGACCGGACGGGGAGTAAAACCTAGATGGCTCAGCGCGCTGCTAAGCCAAGGTCGTTCGCTGGAAGAATTTCAGGTATGAGTATAAGGGGGCTGTCTTTCGAACCGAAAATAGCCCCTAGACATTGCCTTACCGCAAGGCGGTGTCAAACGGCCGCTGATTTTGGCGCTTCGAGCGCGGCGATGGGCTCTTAAGCGATGCGTCTGACTTGGGGCCGAGGGCTTACGTAAGTCTTATACAGGTTTAATTAATAAGGCGTGTTGTCCGGCTAAAAATCCTCCGCCTAAAAAGTGCGCGTTGCCCCCGAATGGCGCTGAGATGTGCCCACGCCGCACCACTCATGGCCTGGAAGTATTTCCAGCAGTCGAGAGCGGAAATTGTCGCCAGCCGCGAAAGCTTTATCAGACTGAAATAATGGCTGCGTTGAAATCCATAGAGATTAATCACCGTTCTTTTGCTTGTCGAAAATTCGAATAGCGGAGTCGCCCGCAATGCGATGGAAAAGAGCCGCTCGTTCTAGTTAGTCAGCCCGATATCGTTAACCAGTATGCTGCTTGAGGCGGCGTAAGGGGCTACCCAGATTTCCCGGTTATTCGTTTTTCCGAGAACCAAACTTCATCCACCTGGATCAAATTAATCTTAAGAATGTTGCGACCGAGTTTGCAGTCCGTAATCTCGGAATCCTTCTAGCTGATAAAGAATAGCCCCAGCTTCGGAAAAATCGCCGGTACCAAAATGGTTTTCGGCAGGCCGCGGAGGTGGAATAATGCCTTATCAAAATCTCGATGAGCTTCCCGATTCCGTCAAAGCTCATCTGCCCCGACATGCCCAGGAAATTTACAAGGGGGCTTTCAATCATGCCTGGAATGAATATGCCGATCCCGACAAACGACGCGGCGATGCTTCCCGGGAAGAGACCGCGCACAAGGTGGCCTGGTCGGCGGTGAAAAGGGAGTATGAGAAACAGGGTGATCGTTGGGTAAGGAAGAAATAACCGATATTTGTCCGTATAAAAGGCCGTGCCTGGTTTTTGCGTTTACCCCTTTGTCTAGGAAGCGCGGACAAAGACCCGGTAGACCCAAAGAAGACCAAGCGTCCCCAGTACGATCCACATCAACACGATAACGGCGGTCGCGATCCGGCCCGCGGTTCTTCCGATGGCTAAGGTCGCTTGCGCTCGCTCCCGGCATTCAGCCATGACTCGAGCCGGAATCATTTTGATGGCCAGGGTTATTCCCAGGGGGACCAGGACCAAATCATCCAGATAGCCTAGAACCGGCACGAAGTCGGGAATCAAATCGATGGGGCTGAGCGCGTAAGCCACCACCCCGGCCGCGAACACCTTGGCGTACCAAGGCGTTTCCGGATGACGCGCCGCGAAATAAAGGGCCAGGGTTTCCGCCTTGAGCCGCCGGGCGCGAGCGAGAAGAGTCTGAGGCAGCGGCATGTCGTCGAAAACTCGGGACTGCCGCGATCAACCCTCGGACCGGATTGCCGCGGCGATCTCGCGGGCGATCCGGACGAGGGCTCGCCCGTGGGCCGCCACAAGCGCCTCGTAGCCGCCGCCTTGGACCGCCTCCCGCGCCACCGATCGGCGCCGCACCGGCGGCCGTTCCCCATCCTTGCGGCGCAGCATCCAGGCGGCCTCCAGGGTCACCGCATCGTCCAATACCGATTCGAAACGCAGCACGTCTAGGGAGACGCGAACGTCGGGTTCGCCCGCAGTGCTCTGGCCTCGCACCCAAACGGGGAGCCCGCCGAGTTCGCTCGACAGATCGGCCGCCAGCGCATTCGCAATGGCGCTTTTCAGAGGTTCGGCCCAACGGTGGGTATCGCTGATTTCCAGACGATGGTCGCTGGTGCGCGCCACGATCTGGGCGCGGTCAACCACCTCTGGCAGCGTCACCACGTCGATCTCGACGATGGGCCGGATGGGACCGCCGATGACGCTGCGCTCGCTCGCTGGCGGAGGCGCCTGCAGCGTATAGAAGTGCCGCTTCGGGGAACCGCCGCATCCGGCCGCCGTGAGCAGGATAGGCAAAACGAGGGCGAGGCGAAGCTGGGTCATGATCATTCTCCCGTTCTGCCGCGGATGAGGGCTTCCGGCTCGCGGTCCAGGGTGTCGGCGAGCGAACGCAGGGACTGCGCCGCGCGCGAGGTTTCTCGTAGAGTGCTCCGCAAATCCTGTTGCAGGGGGGAGTCGGCCGTCAACGCCTTCTCGAAGCTTGCGAGGGTCTTTCTAAGCTCCGCTAGAGCCGCCCGGGATTCCGGCGCGACTTCGCCATCCAGACGCTTGAGCAGCGTGTCCAGACTCCGGGCCGTCGTGTCGAGGCTCGCCAAGGCATTGCGGGTATTAATGCCGATCTCTTCGATGGGAACCTTCTCGATCTTCTTCAGGAGCTTGGCGATCGACTGCTGCAATTCTTCGACCGTGCCGGGCAGGGTTGGCAATTCCAAGGGCGTTTTGCTCCAATCCAGTCGGACTTCGGGCGCGTCGGGGAAGAAATCAAGCGCGATATAGAGTTGACCGGTCAACAGGTTGCCGGTGCGGAGCTGGGCGCGAAAGCCGCGGGCCACCAGAGCCTTGATCAGCTCATTGCGGCCCCGCTTGTCGAGCTGCTTCGTTTTGCCGCCATGGGTATTGGCATTCATGCGCTGGGGATAGAGGGCAACCTTGACCGGGAAGGTGAACCATTTGCGGTCGGGATCGTAAATCAAGTCAAAGGATTGCACCTCGCCGATGACAATGCCGCGGAAATCCACCGGTGCACCGGGCGCCAGACCGCGTAGAGACTCCTTGAAATGCAGCACGAACATTTCCGGCTCGCCATCCGGCGATTTCATCGCGGCGGCGCGATCGCTATACAGGACGAATGCGTTGCCGGAACCAGCCTCCTCGCCCGGCGGGATATTCGGCGGCGTCTCGAAAGCGACACCGCCTGTCAGAATGGAAGCCAACGATTGAGTTTCCACCCGCATGCCGCTGGCGTCCACCGACACATCGATCCCGCTGGCGTTCCAGAACCGGGTCGCCGCATTGACGTAATGATCGTATGGGGCGTGAACAAAAATCAGAATGTGGACGTCCGTGCCGCTGGGATCCAACTCGTGGGCGACCACCTCGCCGACCCGGATGCGACGAAAGTAGACCGGCGAGCCCACATCCAGCGAAGCCAGATCCGGCGCTTCCAGCCTGAACTGCCGGCCGGGAAGGTCGCCGGTGACGACCGGCGCCACTTCAAGGCCGACGAAATCCCGGCGGGGCTGATCGGAACGGCCCACATCCATGGCGATATAGGCGCCGGACAATAGCGTGCCGAAGCCGGAAATCTGCCCGCCGGAGATACGCGGGCGCACCACCCAGAAGCGGGTGTCCTCCACCAGGAATTTTGCCGCTTCCTTGACGAATTGCGCGGTGACGATAATCCGGCGGCGGTCTTCCGAAATCGCGATGGTCTTCACCTCGCCGATGTCCACGTCCTTGTACCGGATGCGCGTCTTGCCGGGCTCCAGGCCCTCCGCGGTCAGGAAGCTGATCTCCACCGTCGGACCACGCTGGAGAACGGCATTTACGGCGATCCAGCCGCCGATCAGCGCGGCCAGGATGGGAATGATCCACACCAGCTGTGGCGGACGGTTGCGCTTCGGAGCCGCGACGGCTTCGGGCAGGTCTTCGAGGGCAGATGGGTCAGGCATGATCGTTATTCATGGTGAAACTCGGCACGACGGGCTTGCCTCCCGCTGCTTGTGACGAGACCGGGGGTTTCGGGGAGTCGAGTGCCTCGGGGCGGGGCGCCGAATCCCAGATGAGGCGCGGGTCGAAAGCCATGGTCGCGAGCATGGTTAGCACCACTACGGCGCCGAAGGCCACCGCGCCCGGCTGCGCCGTGATCGTGGCCAGGGACTGGAGCTGAACCAGGGCCGAGAGCAGGGTGATGACGTAAATGTCCAGCATGGACCAACGGCCGATGAATTCCAGCAGCCGATAGAGCTTGGCTCGCTCCAGTTGCCGCTTGGGCGAGCGGCGTTGCACCGAGACCGCCAGATAGCTCAAGGCGATCAGCTTCACCAACGGCACCACGATGCTGGCGAAGAACACCAATGCCGCCAAGGGCCAGGACCCTGTTTCCCACAAATAGACCACCCCACTCATGATGGTGTCTCTCTGCGAGCCGAACAGCGAGCCGGTTTCCATGACCGGCAGCACGTTGGCGGGAATGAACAGAATATAGGCGGCGATGAGCAGTGCCCAGGTCCGGCCGATGCTGTGGGGCTTGCGCCGATGTAAGGCATCGCCGCAGCGCGGGCAGACCGTTTCGTCTGTCCCCGCCGGCGCCGGCCGCGAGAGCAGGCCGCAAGTGTGGCAGGTCAAAAGGCCCAGGCTGCCGGCCGAAACTTGAGTGGAGCCTGGAGTCATCGGTCGAAAGTCAGCCTTTCCCAAAGTTCATGGGCGTTGAAGGTCGACATGGCGGCGGCGAAGATGGCGATCAGAGCGCCGTACGACCAGAGCGCGATACCGGGCGTGATGTGGGCGAGATGCGACAGCTTGACCACCGCGACCAGCACCCCCAGCATGAACACCTCGACCATGCTCCAGGGCCGGGCGGCCAGGACCAGCCGGAAAACCCTCGGCAGCGGCCGGCTCCTAAGGCCCCAGCGGATCGCGGCCAGGATGGCAGTCAGCGCGAACAGTTCGAAGGCCGGGGCGAAGATGGTGGTGAAAAACACCAAGCCCGCGACGATGGGCATGTCCTCGTCCCACAAGGTGAGCACGGCGCCGAATAGGGTCGTGGCGTTCCGATTGCCGCGCGACTCGATGCCGACAATGGGAAAAGCGTTGGCGAGGACGAACAGGATCACCGAGGCGAGCAGCAGGGCCAAGGTGCGGTCGAGGCTGCCGGGCGTGTTGCGGTAGAGCACCGCCTCGCAGCGGGGGCAGATGGCGGCGCCGCCCGGCGGCAGCGGAATTTCCCGTTGCAGGAGATCGCATTCGGGACAGGCAATCAGCTTGGCCGTGGATGGCGAAAGGGTGCTCGGCATTAAGGAGGCGGATGATTTTTCTGTTGGGCCGGACGCCGTCTCTCCTACCGGGCCGTTCGGCAATTCTCCAGATGGCGACGCCTTGGACCGGCGTTGCCCTGGGTGTTTGGATCCAAGGGATTCCTTCCCATGGCCGGCGTTTCGCGGCGGACCTTCGAGTTCGAGGGCCAATTATCTCGTTCCCGGTTTTCGTGGAAAGGCAAGGCGGTGAGGGCCGCGCGCGCTTTCTTGATTCTATGATAGTTGCTTTCCGCCAGGATCGCGTGAGGCATCCCGATATTTAGACGCCGTGTCTCGAGCCGGGCCGGCCTCCCCGGGAGGCCTGATGATTTTCGTGCGGGATTTTCCCGCGACAAGTCCGGCACGCCCGGACAATCCGGCAGATTCTACCGCATTCCGATGAATTGGCGATTCCATGAGTGATCCGGAATCCCGTTCCGGCAGGTTTAATCCTGTCTATCGCCCCGCACCGGGATCGAAATGCCGGAAGCGGAGAGCATATGGCCAATGGCGCCGCGGATGTCCTGCTCGCTCAGCTCCGGATGTCCGCCCTTCGGCGGCATGGCCTGGTAGCCGTTGACCGCATGGGACACCAAGGTCTCCATGCCGGCCTTGCTTCGCGCTTCCCAGGCGGCCTGGTCGCCCGCTCGCGGGGCGCCCATGAGGCCCTGTCCGTGGCAGGCGATGCAGACCGATCGGTAGACGCGCTCACCGGCGGACGTATCCGGCTTGGACGGCGCACCTTCCCCCCGCTCGGAATCCGGCGTCGGCTGGATCGCCGCCGGATTTCCGTAATCGCGATTTTTTGCCAGCGGAGTTGGCACGGCGCCTTGGGGCGGCGATTCCCAGGCGGGCTCGGGCAAAAGCCGCCCCAGCATCATGTCCTCGGGACGGGTCCGGTAGTCGGTTAAAATCAGCCCCATCATGATGAGCAGCCAGATGAACCCGGACGCGGCGGCGATTCTCGGCACCGGTGCGGCCTTCCTCATGTACATGAAAAAGGTGACGATCAAAAAAGCCTGAATGACCGCGATGGACAAAGTCACGAACGCCTTGGCTTCGCCAAGCTCCAGGAACGCGCTGGCGATGCTTAGCCCGAGCAGCGCCAGCAGCGTCAGCCAAATACCAAGGTGGTGGCGAAGTGTTGGCTCAGCCATGACGAGCGGCCAGGTAGAGCAGAGGGAACACGAAGACCCAGATCAGATCCACCAAGTGCCAGTAGAGCCCGGCGATGATGACCTTGGCGTCGAGATGAGGCGCGTCGCGGAGGGTGAATATCAGCATGACGAGCACCAGCACGACACCGATGAGGAGATGGAGAGCATGGAGCCCGGTCAAGGCGAAATAGAAGCTGAAGAACAGCCGGGCCTGATCGGTGTGCGGCTCGGGAAAGACGAACGGCCGTCCGAACAAAGGAGCGAGCTGTTCCCGAAATTCCTCCCGCCACTCGATCCCCTTGATGGCTAGGAAGATCGTTCCGAGCAGCGCGGTGAGGGCCAGCCAGATGGCCGTTGCGCGTCGGTTCCTCGCCACGACCGCGTCGTCCGCCAAGGTCATGGTGAGGCTGCTCGTGAGGAGGATCGCGGTGTTGATCCCGCCCAATCCGAGGTTGAGATGCCCGCTGGCGGCCTCGAAGGCCGCGGGAAAGGCCGTGCGGTAGACCGTATACGCCATGAACATGCCGCCGAAGAACAGGATCTCCGAAGCCAGAAACACCCACATCCCCAGCGTATCGGCCTGGTGCTGCTGGGCAAGGCTGTCGAACTGGGAAGCCGGTTGCTCCAGCGTGTCAGGCCGGGTCGGAATCGCGCTTTGGTACGTCATAGGCGTAGGGTTTCTGGGTGACGATGGGGATCCGGTCGAAATTGTGTTCGGGTGGCGGCGAGGGCGTCGTCCATTCCAGGCCCCTGGCGTCCCACGGGTTCGGCCCCGCCATCGGCCCCCACCTTAGGGAGTAGAGCAGGTAAGCCAAGGGCAGCAGATAGCCGGCCGCCAGGATCGAGGCCCCGGCGGACGACAGCGCATTGAGGAGTTCGAATTCGTCCGGATAGGTGTGATAGCGGCGGGGCATCCCGAGATAACCCAAGATGAACTGCGGGAAAAAGGTCAGATTGAAGCCGATGAAAATGGTGATGGCGGCGATCCGGCCCCAGACGTCCGGGTACATCCGCCCGGTCATCTTGGGCCACCAGAAATGGAGCCCGCCGAAATAGGCCATCACCATGCCGCCGACCATGATGTAGTGAAAATGGGCGATGACGAAATAGGTGTCGTGAACATGCACGTCCACGGCGGTGGACGCCACGGTGACTCCCGTGAGCCCACCGATGGTAAACAGCCCGACGAAGCCCAGGGCGTACAGCATGGGCGTTTCGAAGGATACCGAGCCCTTGTACAGGGTCGCCGCCCAGTTGAAGACCTTGATCCCCGAGGGGACGGCCACGATAAAGCTCAGCAGGGAAAACACGACGCTGGCGTAAACCGATTGGCCCGCCACGAACATGTGATGACCCCAGACCAGGAACCCGATCAGGGCGATGGCGAGCAGGGCGAAGGCCATGCCGTCGTAGCCGAAGATGTGCTTGCGGGCGAAGCAGGTGATGATCTCGCTCACCACGCCCATGCCCGGCAATATCATGATGTACACCGCCGGATGGGAGTAGAACCAGAAGAGGTGCTGAAATAGTACCGGATCGCCGCCCATCTTGGGATCGAAGATGCCGATCCCTAAGATCCGCTCCAAGGCGATCATGAGCAGCGTGATGGCGAGGACCGGCGTCGCCAGCACCATGATGATGGCCGTCGCGTACTGAGCCCAGACGAACAGCGGTAGGCGCATCCAGGTGAGCCCCGGTGCCCGCATCTTGTGCACGGTGACGATGAAGTTGAGGCCGGTCAGGATGGACGAGAACCCGGCGACGATGATTCCCACCACCGCCAGCACGACTTGGCCGTTGGCGAACAGGCTGCTGTAGGGCGTGTAGAAAGTCCAGCCGGTGTCCACGCCGCCGGCAATCACCATCGTGAGCGCGAACACCCCGGCGATGGCGTACAGGTACCAGCTTAGGAGATTCAGCCGCGGAAACGCCATATCCCGGGCGCCGATCATCAGCGGCAGCAGGAAATTGCCCAGGGTCGCCGGAATCGACGGCACCAGAAAGAACCACACCATGGCGATTCCGTGGAGGCTGAACAGCCGGTTGTAGGTTTCGGATTCCACCACGTCGCCGGGCGCCGTGGCCAGCTCCAGCCGCATCACCGTCGCCGCCGCCCCGCCGAGAAAGAAGAAGAACGTGATGGAGACCAGATACAGCCAGGCGATGCGCTTGTGGTCGATGGTGGTGAGCCATGACCAGAGGGTGTAGTCCTGGTTGAGGTAGTTTTTGGGCAGGGTGATCGGGACGGTGGTCATGGGGTTTTCCTCTTTATTCAATTCCTCGCCTCATCCGGGAGGAGGATATGCCGGCGGCTTTCGGGAAATCGCCTGAAAACCGCCTGATTCTCGTTCGAAATCCCACCCGTTCCGGCGAGGCGAGAGCCGCCGAACCCCGTCATGGCGCGCCCTGCGGGGCCGACAGCGACTTGATGTACGCGATCAGCCTCATCAAGTCTGCTTCATCGATCCGCCCCGCGAAGCTGGGCATGATGGGCTGATAGCCCGCCACGACCTGCTGCTCCGGAGCGAGGATCGAGTCGCGAAGATAATTCTCGTCCACGACGGCGATGGAACCTCCCGCCAAGGGCACGGATTTGCCGAAAATCCCGCCGAGGCCGGGGGCCAGAACCTTGCTGCCGGGGCCATGGCAGCCGATGCAACCATATTGACTGAACAATTTCTCGCCCTGCGCCGCCAGGGATTCGGTGCCGGTGAAGCCCGCCAGCCAGGCTTCGTAATCGTTCCGCTCCATCACCACGACGTGCCCGCGCATCCGGGAGTGGTCGAGCCCGCAATATTCCGCGCAGAAGAGGTGATACCGGCCGACCCGGCTGGGGGTGAACCAGGCCACCCGCAGCCGTCCGGGGACCACATCCTGCTTCATCCGAAAGGCGGGCACGAAAAAACTGTGGATCACGTCCTGGGTCGCCAGGATCACCTTCACGGGCACGCCCAAGGGCACATGCAACTCGTTGATCTCCCGCTGTCCGCCCCGGTGCTCGAACTTCCACATCCACTGCTTGCCGATCCCGTGAATCTCCAGGGCATTCTTGGGCGGACTGGACGCCTCGACATAAAGGTGCGCCGACCAGGCGAAGATGCTCAGAAAGATCAGCAGCAGCGCCGTGCTCCAGGTAATCTCCACCCTGGTCTGAGGAGCGTTCGAGACGCGATTCCGGAGAGTGCCGCGCCGATAATAAACGGCGAAGCCGATGATGAGCCCGAACAGCACCACGACCATGAGCGCGTCCACCCAGAGCAGCGTGAAGAACTGAGCGTCCACCCGCTCCGCCAGAGTCGAGGCGCGGGGTAGCAGGGCGATGGATTCCTGGGTGTCCGTGCCGGGCATCGGCGTTAATCCTCCGCTTGACTTATCGTGATCTCTCGGCCGGCGCCGGCTGGCCGGATCGCTGTATCAAAAGGGTCATCGCCTGCTCGATCGGAATGCGCGCGATCCCGTTCTTCCGATCCACCCACTCCGTGCTGTCCAGCAGCTTGTCCTCGTGGGCCCTCAAAGTGGCCAAATC
>CADDYU010000126.1 GCA_902810705.1 Methylococcaceae bacterium | reverse complement strand
CGTCAGATGCGCGCGCCGGGCGCGGATCGCATCATAACCGGCTTTTCCCGCTCCGAATGCGAAAGAAGCCAGCCTCGCTATCGTGGTGAACATGATTCTGGCCGCGACCATGCCGGCCGCAATCATGCAAAGTCCAAGGACAAAGTGCATGGTCGTTTCTCCTATTGCAAAAGGCCGAGGAGAAACGCCCTCATGGGGAGTCGTTTACTCCCCAGGTGGGTAGGTAAAATGTCGTGCCGAGAACCGGGCTCCCGATACGACGGTCGTACGGCTGCTTGTTTGAGATCCCCAGCTGGGATCATCGAGTGCTGGTCCCTCAAGGACACGCACAAGAACTCGCCTTTTCGGTGCCCACCCGGCCGGCAGGCACTGAAAAGGCGCCGACGTTAAGCCGGCGCGCTCGTTTCATGCGGCGATCAGCAGATTCCGAGACAGCTCGAACAATCGAGTTCGAAGCTCGTGGATGTGCAGGATCGATACGGAACGTTCGAACACCTGTCCGACCTCCAGCCCCAGGCCGATCCCCACCACTTCGATGCGGGTCGCGGCACAGCGGGCGAGAATATCCTGCGTGGCGTCCAGACTGTCGGGCTCGCCGTCCGTCAACGCCAGAATGACCTTGCGCGGCTCGCGGCAGGCCAGTAATCGGCCGGCCGCATACCACAGTCCCTGGGCCAGCGGCGTTCCGCCCTCGGTTCCGAAACCGTAACAGGGTGCGCGTTGCCGGACCCTTTGACCATGATCCATCACGCGATAGACGCGGTCGTCGGCACCCTGGCGTCCCGGAAAGGCCGTGACCGCGGGATTGACCCCGGGGATGCCTTCCAGCGCCAGGGCCAAAGCCATCGAAGCCTCCCAGGCCAGTTCGATTCGCGAACCCATGACTTTCTGGTCGTGGATGACCACGGCTTTCATCGAGGGCGAACGGTCGACCAGCACATGCACCGCCGTATTGGGTGCAGACTGATGCGAACACCGGTCAAATATGCGCGCATCGCCGGTGGCAATCCGGTAGAGCCGGTTTCCATCCATGCGGTGGCCCGAGCGTTTGTGCACCGGTTTTCGCAGGCGACTGGATTGGACCAAACCCTGCAAGGTGGCCCGAATTCGGCCCGATTCCCTCGCCGATTTGTCGAGCAGGGCAAGACCACCTTGGAGGCTCCTCGGCGGCTCATCCGCCGTTGGTAGCGAAATGTCCGCGCTCTGCGACCCAGTCACTCTTATGGCGTCGCGAGCCCGTTCGAAGAAGTCCTGACCGATATCGCCGTCGACGGCGGACAAGACTGCCCGCAGAGCGCAGACCTCCGCCTTGTCCTTCGAGTCTCGACCGGAAGAGGACGCCGATGGCATCCCGCTATCGGCCGCTGCCTTCCGATCATCCTCCGGCGCTTGGCCGACGCTTCCACGATTGTCTTCGGTCTTCTGGCCACCCGGCAGGGCTCCGGAGTCGTCACCCTCCTCCGTTGCGGGGTGAGGACTATCGTCCAAACCGCCATCCTGGCGATCGGGCCGGTTTTGTCCGGTTGGCCGGTCCTGCCCGGCTGGATCGTCCAGGCCAGACGGATTCTCTTCATTCGCTTTCTCCAGTTCTTCCTGGATCATGCGAAGGATACGATCCGTCAAACTCAAGCAGTCCCGCGTCCCGGTCAAGCCGGGAACCTCGGAAAGCAGACCGAACAGCCGGGTCACCGCACCGGGCGGGAAGCGATCCTCGAGCGTTCGTTCCGCCGAATCCGCGAGGTCCGACAGGGCCGTTTGCCCCAATTCCCCTCTCCGCAGCCCGAACAGCAGAAAGGCCTGCAGCACCGCGGCCGGATGATCGTCCGGCGTGGGGGCGGCAAAGTCGCCGTTATCGATGAGCTTCCTCACCGTCTTCTCGATGGTCAGGCGCGTGCCCGGGTAAATGTCGGCCAGACGCTTTTCGATCCGGACGTCCTCGAGAATGTTGAGGAGGGCTTTGCGGATCGGTGATGCGGCGGCCTGGGTGAAGTAGCTCATCTCCGTGTAGCGAACATGCGCGGCTTCATGAGCCAGGTAGCCCCAGGCCACGTCCCGATAATCGGGGTCATCGCCATCATAGGCCGGGATCTGGATGATGTTCCCGTCGGTCCTGGCCTCGTGTCCACCGACGCGAACTTTCACGCCAAGTTTGTCGCCTAGCGCCGCAGCGACGATGGGGAATGCGTTGTTGAGCTTTCTGTTCATGGTTGGCCTCCAAAATGGAAGGCGGGGCGCGGTCCACGCCCGATCGGGGTAGGATGGCCACCCCGCCAGGGTTAATACCTTCAGAACCAGGCTCCGAGATCATCCGTCAAAACCGCCTGATCTTCAGAGGCGTCCGCGTGCTCAGGATCTCCAAGGGGAAGCTCCCCGAAGACATCGGGTTCGTCGAGCCATTCGTCTTCGGATGGATCAGTTGCAACCCCATCGCTCAGGGATTCCACCGCCTCCTCAAGGGCTGAGCCTTCTCCGATCTGCGGTGGCATCAGATTTTCCACCTGCAACAGTCCTTCCCCATGACGCTTGATCTTGTCAGGGTCGGACAGCAACAGGGCGGTCGCGATCAGCTCGTTGAGATACCGGCCGTCCAGCGCGCCGATTTTCGGTGCGCGCGACAACAACTCATCGAGGGTCGCCACGACCGGCTGCACGCGGTGGTCCAGAAACGCCAGCCCGTCCAGCTTGTCGCGCATCCTTTTGAGGGGACTCAGCGCCTTACACGTGACGGACGGACGCCCCAGGAGCGAGTGCTCCACCAGGTCGTCGGCGTCCTGGGCGATTTCCCGAAACAGGGTCTCGCTCAGCGAGCCGACCCTGCGGTCGAGCGGCGAAGACGAATCCGCCGCGTCTCCAGTTTCCTGCTTCTCCGGGTGCGAAACCCTGAAGATGACGTAATCGAACCGAAGCCCAGCGGCGACGACCTCCACGGGGTCGACCGCCTTGCGGATGGCCATGGCGAATTCAGGGTGTTTGGCGACCCAGCCTTCGACGGCCTCATCGTAACGGGACAGGAAGTCGTCCCGGGCCGCACGGAAACTCAGGGCGATCCGCTCCAGTTCCGACCGGATCGAGTCGATCGAGCCTTCGGGGACGGCAAAGCCGCCCAGAAAGCGGGTGCCGACCTTGAGGCAGATGCGCTCGGCCTCTTTCTTCAGTCGGTTGAACACCGCCAGCTCCTGGGGATCGGCGATCTTCTTCGAACCCAAAGACGCCAAGTCCTCCGGTGGCAGCACGCTGCCGTCGGCGAGGATCAGATCCTCTTTGCGGAGTTTCTTACGACCGCCCCAGATGTGGGCGTCGATTTTGACCACCCGCAGGCGGCCCAACACGAACGTCGTTTCTTGCATGATGCGTCCTCCAGGAAAAGACAGGACGCAGCGTTCCCCAAGGGGCGTGCGCCCCGTCGGGGTTGAGAAATAGGATCAGAACCAGCTGTCGTAATCCGTCCGGATCGCTTCGGCCAGGTTGATTTTGGGTTGCAGCAGCCCAAGGTTTTCCGCCAGCGGGCGGACACCGTCCAGGTCGGTGCCAAAAAGGGTCAGCACCGCCGTTTCGCTGCGCAGATCGTGACCGATCTCGATGCCGTTCTCAGTGGCCAGCGAGACACTTACGTTCTCGGGGGCCAGCTTCTTGATCGTCATCAAGATCAGGAGGGGGACAACCCCTTGATCAAGCACGATTTGGCCCGCGCCGGAGGCTCCGGTTCCCGGAATGCGCCAGTGCACGATGACACCCGGCTCGAAGTCAGCGCGCTCGCTGCGATCGAGTCCGAACGCCGTACCTAGTCGGTTCACCGTACCGGTCACCGCTTTGCCCCATTCGAGCAACTGTCCTCGCGTGGCCAATGCCCCGATCTTGATGCGCCAGTAGATCGTTTCTTTCCGCGCCTCGGGTTGGCTTGGAACACGCTCATCCTGGGCGTCGTTCATGAAGGACCGGATTTTGCCACGGTCATCGATCAGCACCTTGCCGACATGAACATACCCCTTGCGCCGCTTGGCGTTCTCCAGGGCGATCTTGTCCTGATGGCGCGTACCGACTTGCGGAAGCGTTGGACCGGTGCGTCCCCAGCGTGTCGTGATGCGGCCATCGGCGTTGCGTCGGATGGCCCAGTCCTTCGATGAGCCATCGGAATGATGGTATCGGTAAAGGTCGTATTCCTCCATCACGCACCTCGCCAGTCGTCGCCGAACACGTCAGCGGCAATCCGGTGGATCGCCAGCCGTTGTTCCGGTTCGGCCCGCAAGGTCAGTGCCCGGTCCAGGGCGTATTCCAAGGCATTGGGAGCGCCCTTGAACGCCACCGTCAGCGAAGCCCAGCGGAGGAGTCCGCGGGTGGACATCGTGACGCCGAGCATCCCCGGACCCTCATCGCCACCGACAAAGAGCTTGCGCACCTCGTTGGCGACGCGAATCATCTTCTCCCGGATGGGTGCCGGGATGGCCGGAACGGTCTTCGCCAGCACGGCGTCTTCCAATTCCGGCTCCGGATAGCCGATTTCGATCAGCCGGAACCGGTCCAGCAACGCCAGGTTCTGGCGCAGCACGCCCTGGTAGAGTCCGCTGGGATCGCCGCCGCCGGCGCTGTTGCCGGTGGCGACCAGGCGGAACTTCGGGTGCGGACGAATCACTTCGCCGCCGTTCTGCGGAACCACGAGGGGTTGCCCCTCGAGGATGTCGTTGAGCCCGGCCAGTTCGGACGGGTCCATGAGATCGATCTCGTTCAGGATCAGGACATGCCCGTCCCGGACGGACTGGGACAAGGGGCCGTGCACGAAGGCCATGGTCCCCTCGACCAGGGTGAACTGGCCGATCAGATCGCCCAGTTCCAGCCTGCCGTGGCAGGTCACCGCGTGCACCGGCCAGTTCAGCCGCGCCGCGATCTGCGTGATCAGCGAGGTCTTGCCGGATCCGGTCGGGCCGGTGACGTACAGGCCGTCGCCGTGGGGATTGCCGAGGAAGGCCAAGACATCCCTCAAAGATTCCTTGCGGAACACGTACTCCCGTCGGACCGGGATTTTCGGATGGCTGTCGTCGGCGAAGCCTTCGACGATCATCCTGGCCGGTGCCGGAATGCTGAAGACTTGAGCAATGGAATAGGCTTGGTACATAACGCCTCCCTTTCAGGGTTTCACCCAAAGAGAAGGCGCACGACTCCCCCAAGGGGGCGTGAACCTCCCCGTCGGGGTTGCCAAACAAAGACTCCGCGGTACGATGTAACAATCGGATACGCATCAGGAGCCATCGATGATCAAATCGGGAAATCACCTCAGATTGACGCCAGACGAACTCAAGGCCTTTCGGGCCATGACCGGCATCCTGAAGCCGCCCCGCACGGTCGGGGAGCACAATGCCGCCCTGGAGAAGGCGGCATCGGCCTGGCGGGAAGAGGACGAGGGTCCCGCTTCCCTCTTGCTGCAAGCCGTTCTACTCGCGGAACGCATCCGTGAGCAGTAGCTCGGCGAGCAGGGCGGCCTTGCGTCGGCCGATGGTCTTCAGCCCCAGGATTTGGCGGAGTATTTCCGCTTGCCCCCGGTCGATCAGGGACAGGACGAGGGTCCTGGCCATGTCGTCATTCAACTCCCGGAAAATATCCGGATGCTGAACCAGCGCGCCCGCGACCGTGGCCGGTTTGAGTGCGGCCATCTCGAGGATCTGATCCTCGGCGGCCACGCGGGCGGCTCTTCTGGAAAAGAGGGTGTCGCTTCGTTTCATGGTCGTATCTCCTCTGAAAAATCAGGGGAGATACGTCCCCCACCCGGGGATATATCTCCCCTGGATGGGTTGCAGATAGGGCCTTTCGGCCGCGAACTCCGGACTTGACGCATCCGGCACGAAGAAGGGTGACTTCCCCGCCACCTTGGGACGGAACGCCTGCACGAAGCAGGATTTCAGCGCTTCCAACATGGATAACGCCAAAAAGACAAGCTTTTCCATTGACCTCGCGTTCGGCAAGGCCAGAGGAAAAGCCCAACCGAAGTTGGGGCGAATTTCGTCAAGAGATGGGGCCTCTGTATGGATGGCAAGTACAACCCACGCCGTTCTCTCGGGCTTTTCTGCCCGACATCCAGTCCTCGTTGGCGGCCGTGCGGGAAACCCGGTTTTCCACCAGCAGTCTGGTGAAGGCCTTACGGCCGCCGTGACAGCCGTCGATCGGATGCGTAGGTGAACCAATGCGTCCTTCCGTTTCATGGCTGCGCTCACGTGCTCATAGGAAGTTACCCTCCGCACAGTCCGCTCAGCTTGGCTTGCGCCTTCGCGATCGCGTCTTCACCGAGATCCAGGGCGGTTTCGGTGAAGAATTCGATGTCCGAATCGGACTCGATTCCCCAGAGGGTCGTCTCGCCCAGTGGCACACCGGCCTTGGAGGCAACGACTCGAATGTCGACATAATTCCAGCTGTGGCCGTAATCGCACGCCCTGCGGTAATTCTCGTGGCGATACTCGGGATGGGCGGGAAGGAACCACTGGTAGGACCTGCGGCCACCCATCCAGTGACGAACGGCGCCGGCTCGCCAGCGGTCGCTGAACCTGCCGTACACGTCGATTCCGGCACTCAACCATCCTTCTTCGTCGTCGACGACTTTCGCGCTCAGGCCGAATCCGTCTTGTTCCCAAGCGGCTTCGTCGCACTGCCCGTATTTCAGGAGCCAGGCGAATTGCAGCCGTTCGGTGAGCTCGTCCAATTGTTTGCTCCGGCGAGCGCTGTTCAAGGCGACATGGGCCGGGATCAGGCCGACCCGCCGCGCCGACTGACAGTCTTGATAGATCATGAGTCACCTTCCAAAAAGAGAGGCGCATCACGGCCCGGGGGCGATGACTGCGCCCCTTCGGGGTTGAGTAACATTGAACATCAGAACCAGGCGTCGATCCCGGCGGCCTTTTTCAAGGCTTCGGGCTCGAACGGCACTTCGGTTCGGCGGTCTTCTTCCGCTCGGACGGTGATGCGAACCTGTTCCGAGAGTTTTCGTCGGAAGCGCTCCAGTTCGCTGTCGGGTACATCAGGCTGGAATGCCTGGAGGGCGGCCTTGTAATCGACCGAGCCCTGCTGGAGATAGCGGCTGATCCGGATGCCCGACGATTCGGCAAGCGTGAACTCGCCCATCAGCTTCAGGAGCTGCGCCTCCAGCTCGGCCAGCTTTTTCTCGAGGGCCTTGGCCTCCGCCGCATAGCCGGCCCGCTTCTCGTCGAACTGCCGGTATTCGGCGGCCAGACGAAACCAGGTGTCCCGGTCGTTTCCACGCGGGACGTACAGGTCGCGCTCCGTATCCAAGGGAGGCTCCTTCCCGGTTTTGACGTACTTCCAAAAGATTAGGGCGGTCTCCACCAGGCGGGCGATGTAGTTGTCGTCCCGGAGGACCTCGAGGTCCAGAAACGCCTCGCCGCAGTGCAGGGCGAAGTATCCCAGGTCGGATTCGGACACGTAGATCTGGGTCTGGATCTGTGCGTAACAGCGCTGATACAGTTCCGACCCTGGGCCGTTCTCCACTGCGTCCCGGAATTTCCCGGCCGTGGGGGCCTTGAGTTCTACCGGCCGGCCGTCGTCGGTCAGACCGTCGAAGCTGGCCCTGAGGATCGGTTCGTCCGTCGATTCGGCACAGATCGGCAGCAACAGGACGCCGTGCCGATCCTCGAAGCGCCGGCGCGCTTCCGGCTCTTCCCGGATCCCCCGCTGGACGTGGGGATTGCCCGAGAGATCTTCCGCGAGCACCAGGCCGCATTTTTCCGCCCAGAGTCGCCACGGCGTTTTGTAGGGCGAACCCATCAGGATCGGCGCTTCGGAGGCCGTTACGCCCGCGTTACGCCAGGCTTGCCATTCCGGAGTGCGTTGCTTCAGGTCCACGATTTTCATGCCGCCCTCCTGTACACGCGGAGTTGTGCGGCAATGGACACGGCTTCTCCCGACTCACGCAGCTTGCGGGCGCAGGCCGCGGCCTGATCGGCGCCTTCGAAGAACACGAGCGTCACGTCTTCGAACTCCTCGATGCGGGCGCCGTAGGATTCGGCGATCTGTTCGAAACTGAGTGCTTGGGGCTCGCCTTCCTGGAGTGCCCAGAAGCGCTCCAGGAATTGCCGTCCGTGCTTGCGCACCACGGCGGGCGTTTCGTACCGCGCCGAGTCCGTGTGGAGCGGCACCTGGTTGGGCGATTTCGTCAGGGTATCATGGTTCATGGCGGCCTCCTGAAGTGAAGGGGCGCTATGACGGACCTCCCCTGGGGGCGATTCCTGGCGCCCCGGTGGGGTTGAGGTGATGGGGTCGGATCAGGCTTCGACGGGTTCGCCGTGAAGCGCTTCTTTGGCTTTGGTCAGAGCTTCCTTTCCAGGTAGGACGAGAGGGTCCACCTGGACCGGCCTGGTATCGCCAGCTGGCCGCGCGTTTCTGGCTTTTGTGATTTCATGGGTCACATAGGCCAGATCGATATCCTTGAAATGCGCGGCGGCATAGTCCAGAGCAGCTTGCCAGGCGCCGGCCTGTTCGGCCCTCGCAATCAATTGCCGAGTTTTACGCTGGGTGTCCTGACTCGGTTCGCCGCTCGGGTAGGGCGCGAGATCCGTTCCCGCCGCTACGACCTCGGACTGACCTTCGATAATGCGCTCGGCCTCGTCCTGGTCGTAGATACCGACAAAGCCGAACACCAGGCGCGCCGCCTGAATCATCGTCTTGTGGCGCAAAAAGCGCTTGGTATGCGTCTGCCAGGGACCGGGGACGGTGTAGCTGCGGCCGTCCTTGTTCCCTGCGAAGGGTTCGCGGTAGACCTCGTCGAGGTACTCGCGAATCGCCGTGGGATGGGCTCTGTCCTTGCGGTACATGAGACACTCCATCCAATCGGGACAGGGCTTTGCGCCTGCGATTTCGACGAGGTTGTCCGACGGCCGGAATTCCATGCCGTCGAAGTCCGGATGCTGGTTGATGATCCTGGACCACCCGTCCACCCCGACGACCGGCACGATCCCGTTCTGCTTGTCCGGGAAGGCGTAGATTTCGCGGGTGAAGGGATTCAGCCCGTACTGATCGGCGACGATCAGCAAGGCCATCATCTGTTCGTCGGTGACCGGCGCGGAGCCGGCTTTCTGCTTGAACGCGGTCGCCTTGAGGATTTCCACGACCTTCATCTGGTCGACGGAAAAGCGCTCGGCAAATTTCTGGATCAGCTTGTTGTTCATGGTGCACCTCCAGTGGGGGGACACCATGCCCCTCAACGGGGATTCATGATGCCCCGTTTGGGTTGAGTTGGATGTCAGCCGGACTGTGGTCCGGTGATTTCAGCTGGCTATATTCTAACAAGGTATGTCATCGTCGAATTCAAATCCGTCATCGGTCGGCTGCGCTTCGTGAACGGCAACACCATGATGAGGATCTGCCTTTGATGATTCGGGTCTGGCGGACGTTTGACCTGAACTCGGCGAATCCGAGCGGCTATCGAGCATTTTCATCTCGGAACCGAGGATTTCCGTCGTGTACTGGTCTTGCCCGTCCTTGTTCTGCCATTTCCGGGTCCGCAGTCGACCTTCCAGATAGACGAGAGACCCTTTCTTGAGATATTCCCCGGCAATTTCACCCAGTCGTCCAAAAAGGACTATCCGGTGCCATTCGGTGGTTTCCTTGCGCTCGGCCGTGTTCTTGTCCTTGTAAGACTCGGACGTGGCGATCGTGAGATTGGCAATACAAGTACCGTCCTGGGTGTAATGAACCTCAGGATCGCGGCCCAGGCGGCCGATGATTTGGGCTTTGTTCAGCATACTCATGCTCCCCCCGCCGCATTCGGGAAAATGGATTGAAACCACCAGCGTATGCGGTTCGCTGGTTTTCCGGGGAGCATGCATGAACCCCTTTCGGGGATGGATGCATCCCCTGGAAAGGGTTATTGGAAAAAGGCTGTTTTTCTATGAGCGCCCAGCTTGCGCGTCCTGGCATCCGTACGGACACCTCGGGGTTCTGATCGCCGGAGAATCTCAGGCCATCAAAATCGTATCCATATGTACCATATTTTTTTGGTTCTGCAAGGTTTGAAAGATGCTGTTTTTTCTGCATCTTTTTCAAGTTCAAGTGCCAATGGCCTGAGGTAGTATCGCGGGCGACCACGAACACTCACATCGAGGCTTTCCCCATGGCAGAAGCGAGAAACCGCGCCTACAGTCGCCCCGCGTTCGACCGACGAATCACCATCCAGAGCGAGCAGGCTCAACGGGTCTTCGAGCGCGAATTTCCAAGGGTCGTCAGCGCGCTCTATGCGATCGATGTCATTCTGCGCATCATCGGTGACGACCGCGAGATCGACGAGATCGAGAGCGTGGTTGGCGCCATGATCGGCGATTGCGCCAAGGATCTTCAGAACGAAAAAGCCCGGATCGATAAAGTCCGCGAGGACAACGGCATTACCTCATTGCCGCGGTATACCCACCCGGAGCAGGTGGAGGTCCGCGTCGTGTCTCCGCAGGTGGCGCAATTCGTGGCCCTGTTGCAGAAGATGGATGAGCTGATGATTTCCCTGGATGCGCTGTGGCTGTGCGGGGTGTTGAGCAATAAGCAGCGGTCGGATGGCGTCTATCAGTGGCAGCAAAGGCTCCTGCGACTTGGGCGTCGCATTGTGGCCATCGAACGCCGGGCCCGGGCGTCGGCGGGAAAGCGTGGTAAGGAGTCGGAGGTACGAGAGGCTACCGGTGTTGCCTCCGAGAGGCCAGAGGTCGAGGTTTCAGAACAGGAGGTAATCGAAGCCGACGATGGTTCGGGCGTCAGTGACAATCGGGCGGCCATGGCCGCTGAAGTTACAACTGAATGAGTTAATGCTTCGGATGAGCATCAATAAACAGATGTCGCATTTGCGCGCTCTTGTTTACCTGTATCGGAAGGCAAAAAAATTATCTACTGACAAATAGCCCATGCTGATATGCTTTGTCTCGCCAGGAGAAAAAGAGTCGGGGGATCGGCGATGGAAGAAAAGGGCTTCTGCACGGATCATCAGTGCGCCAAGCGCGCGTCTAATACGGAAATTGGCGATCTGGACGTCGATCAGAGTCTGAATGGAACGCTCACTCGCGGCGGGAGGAACAGTCTTCCATCTGAGGAAGCACGAGGGACCGTGGTTGTGTGGGACCGCCACAGGTCTCATAAAGAGTTTCTTGATAGCACTCTTTCAGAATGCAGACTGACCTCAGTCTGGATCAACTGCGGCGCCAATCTTTCGGAAACAAAGGCATCCACAACGTGTGGTATCGCCATCGTCGCCTTGGGGCACCACCTCGCAGAGGATTCCCTCGCATTCAAGGTTATTTCCACACTCAAGAGTGCGGGGTTTTTCGTCATCGCGTACGGACACCAGATTCAAACCTGGCCTTTGGGTATGCGAGGCAAGGCACTCATATCGGGCGCCGTCTGTATTCTGGATAGTGCTGAAGCGGAGTTTGTGAAGAAACTCCAACACAAATTAGTAGCCCTGCATAGGCAGAGGGCGCACGAACTGGCCAACATAAATAGAACCAAGGCCGTCATGTACTCGCTCGGCATCATCGGGGAAAGCGTGGCCACTTTTTCCCTTTTTGAAAGGGTCCTGCGGATTGCCCTCTTGAGCGATCTGCCCGTCCTAATTACAGGGGAGTCCGGTACTGGGAAGGAATTAGTCGCACAAGCGATACACCGTTTGGATCCCAAACGCTGCCATAGCTCGTTGATCCCAATCAATTGTAGTGCGATCAGTGCGGCGTTGGCCGAAAGTGAACTCTTCGGTCACAAGAAGGGGGCATTCACAGGTGCGGATCGCGAGCGCAAAGGACTTTTCCCGTCTGCGCATGGAGGTGTGCTTTTCCTCGATGAAATCGGCGAACTCCGGAGCGATCTCCAAGCCAAGTTGTTGCGTGTCCTTCAGGAGCACACCGTCCTGAGCGTGGGGGCCGACAGGGAAACGCCCACCAATTTTCGCATTATCGCAGCGACGAACCGGGATTTGGGCGAAATGGTGCGGCACAACGAATTTCGGGCCGATTTGTTCCATCGCCTGAACGTTTTGACCCTTCCTGTTTCCCCGCTACGCGAAAGAAAGGAGGACTTGCGACCATTGGTCGAAAGTTTTCTGAGCAAATATAGGACTGTCATGCCTGATGGCCCCTCTTCCGTGGGACAAGATTTCATCGAAACCCTCATGTTATTGGAGCTTCCGGGCAACGTCAGACAGTTGGAAAATATCGTGCTTCGCGCGCTGGTCAATAAAGTCGGCACGGAACCGCTCGACAGCGATGATATACCTTTGGATATATGGAAGGAATTACCGGAAGACTCAGCCGTAAATCCATTCACTGTTGCCCCCGAAACAGAATCGGCGACCAGCCATGCTCAGCTTGAGCCAGAGCAGTTCTTTCAAATGCTTTTTCGCAAGATGGAAGCGAATGCCTGGACGCTACGCCAAACCATCGACTATTGCGAAAAGCATTTTCTCGAAGAAGTGCTCCGCCAAACCCACGGTAACCAATCCCGGGCGGCGCGACTCCTCGGTATTACCGTGCGCAGCATATACAGTAAGGTCAAGGAATATCATCTGGAATCCAAGCCTAGAGACGCACTGAGGCGTAAGCAATGAAATGGCCGCAAATACCAACCTGCCTCGTACTTATTGATTCTGAACTGAATAGGTATTTCAAGGAAACATAGAAGACCTTACCGCAGTATTTTTCAAGCCATAAGCCGCGTTATTGACGAGGTCCTGTCCGTAGGGCGTAAGGCTGCCAAAGTTTCCATTTCCACTCATCTGGCGGCTAGCACATCCATCTGGCCCCCAGCTCCAGGCGAGCCAACCAATATCGTTGGCTTTCAGGGTAGCAAGCAAGCTTTGATAGGTGAAACCAGTAGAGGGAGAATGGTTTTGATTAGTGCCATCAAGGTCAAAATAACACTCCTCTCCTTCATTAGCTTGCTTATTGGCAATTTCCCAAAATACTATTGGCAAATTAGCATTGACAGCTGTTTGGATTTCCACCGTTCCATCATAATCCGCCCAATAGGCGTGCACGCTTAGGAGAAGATTATGCTTCGGATCGTGGTTAATCAACTCTTGCCCGATGCTAGTGAAAGCATGAATCGATGTTCCACAGTCAGGCGCATCGACCATTATCGGCATATTCAACCCGACGTTGCGGATGCTGGTGATAGCGCTCTTATACGCGTTTTTGAACTCAGTTACGGCTGTCGCTTGTTGCGTAGCATTATCACCTGCCCAGCGATAAACACCTAATTCATTCGCCAAATTGATAATCAGGTGGTGGCTTAAATTGATTGAAAGCAATATCTGTTGATAAATAATCCTATTACGCCATCATGAAGTATTTCTGATTTTGAGAAGCAAATGGTTTTGCGCGCCAGTCGCTTGATCCGGGTGCGCAAT
>CADDYU010000125.1 GCA_902810705.1 Methylococcaceae bacterium | reverse complement strand
GAGATGTCCCGATTCCTCGCGCCGGCAGTGGTCGCCGATCACCGCAAGGCCCCTGTGAACGCTCTGGGTTACCTACGCGTCATGTTCACCGTGGAGGACATCGACGATACGCTCGCCCGGCTCGGCAAACGCGGCGCGAAGCTCGTCGGCGAAGTGGTCCAGTATGAAGACATGTATCGGCTCTGCTACATCCGGGGTCCCGAAGGAATTCTCATCGGGCTCGCCCAACAGCTCGGGCAGCAGACTTCTCGAGCGAATCCCATGTGACGTAAGCGTTGAGAACTGAAGAATTGGCGTCTAACCCGTTGCTGGAGCGGACGGTCAAAAGCTGGCGAAGCCAGCTTTCGCCCGCCGCTCAGCGCCAACGTTAGGTGTTCTCATCGAAATGTGGGGTCACATATGAGACTATCTCGCGAGGCCAAACTTGTTTCCGGAGTAACACTATTTGCTATTCCTACGATTATGTACGGCGGGATAACGCTACTCGGTATCCTTACCCAAGGCATCGCGGGCTTGGCCCCTGATCAACTTGCTCTGGATGAAACACAATGGGCGCTGTGGCGTGCAGGGCACGCTCATGCAGGTGTCTGGGTGATCCTGTCTTTGGTGATGCAGGTGCTAATCGATTCTGCGAGGTTGTCAACTCCTATGATGTGGTTGGCTCGTATAAGCGCACCTGTAGCAGCGGTTACCGTCTCGGGCGGCTTTTTTGGCGTTGCCTTTTTCCCTGAATTCCGGTGGCTGCTGTATTTTGGTGGTTTAAGCTTGTTCGTTGCCTTAGTACTCACTGGTGTCGGATTATTGAGAAATCTACGTGCGCCTGAGACCTACACCTAACCTGCCCATCCAGCCGACGCCAAACAGCGGCGCGGCTGATGGGCAACGTTATGTGTTTAAGAGGCATACTGCGTGCCAAGGGTGCTAATAGCCGGCTCAACGGGATACCTCGGGAGCTTCTTACTTTCTGAGGCAAAGGGGCGAGGGTTCACGGTGCGTGCACTAACCCGCTCCGAACAGAAACTGTCCCATGCCCGGCCAACGATAGACGAGATATTCGTTGGAGAGGTGACGAAGCCCGCTACCCTGAACGGGGTTGCACGGGACGTTGATGTCGTTATCTCGGCCATTGGGATTACCCGACAAAAAGATGGTCTGCGCTATCAGGATGTGGACTATCAGGGCAATCTCAATCTCCTCGAAGAGGCCATTAAGTCTGGTGTAAAGAAGTTTGTGTACGTGTCTGTGTTGCATGCTGACCAAATGCCGGAATTACAGATCGTTAGAGCGAAAGAGCGCTTCGTCGGCGAACTCGCCAGATCAGGCGTGGGCTATACCGTAATTCGACCCAACGGTTATTTCTCGGACATGCTTGCGTTTCTGGACATGGCCAAGCGTGGTCGAGTATTTCTGTTTGGTCGAGGTGACTTCCAAATCAATCCAATATCTGGCAAGGATGTGGCTTGTAGATGTCTCGATGCGATTGATCTGGATGATCGGGAACTGAGCTTTGGTGGGCCAGTGATATTCACGCATCAAGAAATTGCGAATGAAGCTTTCAGCGTGCTGGACACCAAGCCAAAAGTCACTCGCATCCCAGTGTTCTTTGCAAAAGTCCTGCTGTGGCTTGTGAGAAAGCTAACGCCCGAGAGGATCTATGGGCCCGTGGAATTCACGCTGACGGTGATCACGAGGAACATGGTGGGACCCTCTTGTGGCAAGGAGAACCTAGCAGAATTTTTTCGCAGTGAACTTGCCCAGAAACACACATAACAATGTGTTCCAGTCGGGCGCCAAACCCGCTACGCGGCTTTGGCGCCGCTGAACGCAGCCGTTGGGCGCCTTTCGCGCAATTACTGACGGGCGCATTGGTACTATCTTGCGTATGGCTTGCCTTGCCTTCAATCCGCAATCATCGGCGACCAGTCGCTTGCGGCAGTTGCGACGCGGAGCAGCGAGTTTGGTGAAGCCGAGAAGCAAAACGGCGGCGAGCGGCGCGCTTTGCCTCGCGGCGAATGCTTGCCGACGAAATAATGAATCGCTCAAGCGGTAGGCAAGGAGAGCCGGCGCATGAGCTGCGGTAGAGCTAAGAACAGACTCACCAAAGCGCCGACAGCGGCGGGGCGATATGCCAGCGACACGGGCGGCAAGGGCGGAGCGGGCAGGGAGGGACAGAGGAAGGCTAGGGTTGCGGATTGTTCGAGGGTGACGTAATGAACAGGGGTGTGAGAGTCGCCCAACAAAGCGTTGCACCGGAGCGCGGGCAGCGCGGTTCTTATGCGTAACTTCATTGCCGTTGCCCGCGCCCGGTAAACGCAGGCGTTAGAAATCGCCATCTCGCTGCCAATGAACGAGTTCTTCCTTTCCGCACTCTCATTCGGATTGGCTGCTGGCCTCAAGCCAGGGCCGCTCGGTGTAATTGTGATTCAGCAAGCTTTGTCGAGAGGGCTTGTTGCAGGAGTGCGAGCAAGCCTTGCCCCATTGATTACAGATGGCCCAATTATCATCGCTGCTCTTTGGTTTCTCTCGCAATTCAAGAGCATCGAGCTGTTTGCCGCTGCTCTAGGTTTGGTAGGAGGAGCCTATCTGCTTTGGCTATCCGCAAAGATGTTTCGCGTCAGCGACATTTCGTTAACCGGAAAGCTCACGTCACAAAGTTCCCTCGCTACAGCAGTGAAGATAAACCTTCTCAACCCGGGCCCTTATCTCTTTTGGTTCACTGTCGGCGGGAGCTACATCATTCGCGGCTCTACCGCCGAGAGCCTGGTCTTCGTAGTAACGTCTATTGGAACCCTGATCGCTTCTAAGGTTGCTGTTGCCGTTCTTGCCGTACGCTTCTTCCCGTCCTTAGAGAGTCGTGGTTACCTCCTAACGATGAAGTTGCTTGCCGGCACATTGGTCTGGTTTGGCCTCGTGTCCATTGTAAGAGCGGCTGAACTTGGCCTTTACTATGCCAGCGATTTCTAACCCTTCGTTGCAGCGGACAGCCAAAAAGCGTACCTTTTTGCCTGTCCGCTGAACTCAAACGTTGGGCTCAAATGGGAGTGAGATATGCGTGTAGCTATAGTGGGATCTGGGGGAGTGGGGGGATATTACGGAGGGATGCTGGCTCGGGCTGGTGAGAATGTTACATTCATCGCGCGTGGGGCACATCTCGATGCTATGCGCATCAACGGACTTACGGTGAAAACTGCTCACGTAGGAGAGTTCACCATCCCAGTAAAAGCCACGAACGACCCCAACGAAATCGGACCCGTGGACCTCGTGCTCTTCTGCGTCAAAACTTACGATACAGATACAGTGGCAGAACTGATTCGCCCCCTTGTCGGCCGGGAAACAGTGATCTTGCCGCTGCAGAATGGAGTCGAGGGCCCAGAGCGAATCGGACGCGTGGTAGGGATGGAGCATGTTATTGGCGGAACAACGTATGTCTCCTCAAAGATTGAGTCGCCCGGAGTCATCAAAGAAATATGGGATCATAAAGCCTACCTGGGCGAGTTGGATGGAGGGCTGAGTCCTCGCACCGAGCAACTGCTCAAGGCCTTCGAGCGATCCGAAGTGGCAGTCGAGATCCCGCCTGATATTCGCGTTGCCATGTGGGGTAAGCTGCTTGGCGTCAGCGCGTTTACTGCTGTGTGCTGTGTGACGAGACTGCCTGCTGCAGCAATCCTATCCTGTCCGGAAACTGCCGCTCTATTTTGGGGCGCAATGGAGGAAGGCCTAGCAGTTGCGAGGGCAAGTGGGGTCGCCATGCCTGACAATTTTTTGGATCAGAGCCGGGCCATTATGGCTGGCATAAATCCAATGTTGCGACCGTCCATGTACTATGACTTGCAGGCGGGCAAGCCACTAGAATTGGAAGACATGATCGGAGTGGTGGTGCGTCTGGGTGAAAAGCATGATGTTCCGACGCCCCTGACCTTTGCCATGTACGCTGCGCTGAAGCCATATGTCAATGGTACGCCGGCTATTCCACAGAGATAGTCCATTGCCGACTGCCTAACACAGCACTGGAGAGGGACGGCTCCTAACGTCGCCGCCCTCAGTTAACACGTTGGGCGGCTAGGGAGATCGTATATGGCAACTTCTACACAATGGCAGCTCGCTCGTGACGCCGCAGAGCGTTATGAGCGAATACTTGTCCCGGCAAACCTCGGGCCCGCCGCTCGTGCTCTTGTCGAGTGGTCAGACCTGCGAGCGGGCGAGGCTGTTTTGGATGTTGGGTGCGGGACAGGTGCCGCGGCACGGCTCGCAGCAGAAAAGGTAGGGCCATCTGGTCGTGTGGCGGGAGTTGACTTGAACGCAGGAATGATCGATGTCGCCAAATCGCTCCCCCCCATCCAAGGAGCTGCCATTGAGTGATTCGAGAATAGTGCCTATCAGCTCCCGTTCACCGAAGGGGAATTCGACGTAGCCCTCTGCGCTCAAACGCTCCAGTTTCTGGAGGACCGACCACGGGCTTTGGCGGAGATGTACCGCATTCTTAGGCCAGGTGGCCGCGTTGCTGTCAGCCTCTGGTGTAATATTCGAGAAAGTCCCTACTTCCATGAGCTTGTGCAGGCGGTCACGAACCATCTCGGCACGGAGATAGCTGCAGGATTGAACGCTGCCTTTAGCCTTTCCGATTCGAAGACCATCCGTGCCCTGCTGACGGGAGCCGGATTCAAGAATGTGAAAATGGCTGTGAAGCAGCTTGATCTCGAGTTGCCGAAGCCACGAGATTTTGTGCCCCAGCATGTGAGCGCAACTCCGATGGCGACTAGTTTCCACGCTGCATCGGAAGATGCCCGACGGGCGGTTATTCACGACATGTCGGAGCAGCTGGTGCAGTACGAAACAGACCAAGGGATCCGGATACCGTTTCGGGCACACGTCGTGATGGGCATCAGATGATGACGCCACCCAACAAGGCGCTGCACCGGACGGCAATTCCACTGCGCTCCATTGCCGCCAGTGAGCTTGGTTGTTGAGCATCTCATCCTAGTTGGTCTTAACCGAGGCAATACTTATGTTATCGACCCGGTTTTCGAGCAGAGCGTTTTTTTTGCCGGCTGTATTCACCGTGACTTTATTGGTCGCCTGCGCAGCCAAGCAGCGACCTGAATTGACTGAATCGGCTGAACCCGCCAAACCGGCCCAACTGGGCACGCTAGGCACAGTCGAGTTTCCGACCACCTGCTCTGCCGAGGCGCAACCGCGCTTTCTGCGCGGAGTCGCTGCGTTGCATTCATTCTGGTATCCCGTCGCTCTCGATGAGTTTCGCGCCGCCACCCGCATTGACCCCAACTGCATAATGGGCTACTGGGGTGAGGCGATGGCGCACAACCATCCGATCTGGGGTGACCCGCAGGAAACCGAAGCCGCGCGCAAGGTGATCGAGAAGACCAGCTTCACGCCGGAACTGACGGCGCGTGAACGCGCTTGGCTGAATGCAGTGAAAGTCTTGTATGGCGAAGGCGACAAGGCGGCGCGGGACAAAGCTTATGCGGCGGCGATGGAAAAAATCTACCGCGATTATCCGGACGATGCCGAGGCGGCGCTTTTCTATGCGCTCGCGTTGATGGGAGCTGTCCGACCGGAAGACCCCTCCGGTGTGCAGACCCGCTTGCGCGCGGGGGAGATCGCTTCGGCGGTTTATCAGAAGAAGCCCAACCATCCCGGCGCGGCGCATTACGTCATTCATGCTTACGACGATCCCGAACACGCTCGCCTGGCGCTTGATGCGGCGCGGCGCTATGCCGAGATCGCTCCCGCCGCACCGCACGCGCTGCACATGCCCTCGCACATCTTCCTGCAATTCGGCATGTGGCCGGAGGCCGCCGCATCGAATGAAGCGTCGTGGGCGGCCTCGGACGAGTGGGTGAAGCAGAAGAATCTACCCATCAGTGAGCGCGATTACCACAGCCTGCACTGGCTGATGTACATTTACCTGCAGCAAGGCCGCTACGACAAGGCGAAAGAAGTGCTCGCGCTGATGCGAGAGAGCCTCACCCAATTTCCCAAAGACAACCCGCGTGACTTGCTGTTCGGCACGTTTACCCATGCCGCGATGGCCGCGACTTTTGTGGTGGAGACCGAGCGGTGGGATGCTGCGGATCAATTGCTTCCGCCAGCAAAGGCCAGTGAGACAAAGGTCCAGACCGGCGGCACCGCCAACCCGATGCAGGCTTACGTCGTTGTCGCGCAGATCCCAGCGATCTTCGCGCACGGTCTGGCGGCAGCCGCGAAAGGTTCTCCCACAGCGCAGAAAAGCATGACTGAATTGCAAGCGATTCGGGAAAAGGCATCTGGCGCGAAGGAGCCGTTCATCGCGGAGTTGGTCAGGATGACCGGGATTCAGGAGTTGGAGATTGAAGCGATGGCCGCCGCCAAAGACAACTTCGACGAGGCAATCAGAATTGTGCGGAAGGCTACGGCGCTGGAGGAAGCGATGCCACCACCACCGGGGCCGCCCCCCGTGATCAAACCGTCGCACGAATTGAGCGGTGAGATCCTGCTGCGCGCGGGCCGCCCGAAGGAAGCCGTCGAGCCGTTTGCCATTTCACTGCGCCGACATCCGAACCGCGCACGTTCATTGCTAGGCGCAGCGCGCGCGGCCGCCTGGAGTGGAGACACAAAACGCGCGGCTAGCTTTTACGCCCAATTCGCGCGTCAGTGGCAGCAGGCTGACGCGCAGTTGCCGGAATTCCGGGAGACGCAGGATTACTCCAAGCAGCCTGGTGCGCGTTAGGCATGGGTGAAGCGGAGCCACCCAGCAATCACGTCGAGTGGACCGCCCATAAGTTGCGCTTTTGGATTTCCTCGCTGCGTTCGACGGCCGCTCACGTGGAGCGTTAAGCATCAACCCAGGCTTCTATCAGGAGGAAGGTCTATGAAGATAAAAGAGATCACGATCGACCCGGACCCGTACAAGCCTTTCCGCCTCGCACAGGGCTATCGTGTCGGCGATCTTCTCTTCATTTCGGGCCAGGCGGCGATCGACAGGAACGGACAGATCGTCGGTATCGGCAACTTTGATGCCCAAGCCGAGCAGGTCTTCGTCAACCTTGAGCGGGTTCTCCGTGCCGGCGGCTCAAGCCTTGCGAACGTCGTCAAGGTTACGGTCTTCCTTCGCGATATGTCGAACTTTCCGAAGATCGTCGAGCTTCGCGGTCGTTACTTTACGCCTCCGTATCCGGCCGACACCATCGTTGAGGTCACGTCCCTCTACTCCCCCGAGGCGCTGATCGAGATTGAGGCGATCGCCGTCGTCGACGAGGCGGTGGAGCGGATGTGAGAGCAAGCAGGAAAAATGACCACGCAAGTTCGTCAATTCATCTGCTATTGTGGGCCTAACGAGGCGCTCCAGCCGACTGCTTTCCGCTTCGCTCCAAGCAGCGGCTGAGCTTGGACGTTAGCCGCCAATAAATTCCTGTATTCGCTTACGCAGGTCATGTGGTATATCGAGCACCAGGTTCCTGATATCCCATGCCTTGATGTCGCGCAGCGGGGTTTTAATTTCACGCATGTCTGTCGGCGTTACCTGTTCGGTTGTCTCATGGCACTCAGGGGATAGGCGCAGAGATTCGGCGTGTTTCGGATGTACGCAATCCGATTCCCACCCAATCCAGTTGCGCTCTGGGTTATTGCATTCTCGGATTTGCTCGGTTCTGTCCATCGTCTAACCCTGCACTCCAGCGGAGCCGCGCCCTACCGCCGTATGATCATTCGGGCTCAGCGGCGCGGCCCGCTGAGTTGGGTTGTTAGCTGCCTATGCCAACGCAGATAGAGAAACTTGAGGCACACGCATCTCACTTGCTCGATGCATTTATACAGCTGCGTCAGCGATACGCGATGCTTGATCCAATGCTTTTCGATAAGTTAGTCATAAAGTCCAACGGTTCTGGAGAGAAAGCTCGTGGATTTAGTGTCCTCAAGCACTCGCTGTTTCTCTCCTGCGCTCAGGACATAGCCAAGCTGATGGTCGATGACGACCCGCGGACCCCAAGCCTAAGTAACCATATTAAGGCACTGACCGACGAGGCACTGGGGCAGACGCTCCGCGAGCGGTTTGCCGTCTGGAAGATCCCCTTGGCGGAGGACGAAACAGATCCCGAAATCATTGAAGCCCTTCGGCGCATGGAGCTGAGAGAAGAAGCTCAGCGCCGAGCGCAATTTGATGAATTGTATTGCGAAGCCACCGCACTTTGGGCCGCTCTTTCTACTACTGGAGTCATTAAGTCGTTCAAAACCATCCGAGACAAAGTGTCTGCACATACTGAAGTCCGGCTTGTCGCTGATAAGTATCAGTTTGTTGACATTGGCACTTTGGGAATCAAGTGGGGCGACATCAAATCAACCATCGATCAAATGCAGAGGCTTGTGGAGATCATAGGATTGCTTGTCCGCAATGCGGGCTTCGCATGGGACTCGCTAGATGAACAGTTAACCCGGGCAAGTCAGGGTTTTTGGGGAGTGAAAGATGCTCGCAGCTAACCTTTCAGTCGAGGGGACCGTCTGCAAGCGGCGCTTCGCTCGCTTGCATCCGGCCCCTCACTTCAACCGTTAGGCTATGCTTAGAACGGCTAGCAATGCAACACTTCTTACAAGATTTTTGTAGGCTTTTATCCTCAACTCCCTTTTACTGCTAATTACCCACTACGATAGGCATTATTATGAGATTGATATTCCCAATTATATGCTCTTCACTATTAACTGGATGTTTTTATAACATGGTAGATAAAAGGGTTGTTGAATATGGATCAAAGAAATATTTAATTGCTTTAGAGGCATGGGGAAATGGAAGTGACTTTCAATTTGCAGATAATTTTAAACTTACTAGAGGTCAGATAGCAAAACTTGCAGGTTTGCCTGACCCTGTATACCCTTCCGATTCAGTCGATATTATTATGATTGCTTCAAAGGTTGTCGATATTCGTAGCCTTGTTGAAGCCAATGACGCTTCAAGTGAATTAATAGCAAGCCTTACACAAATTGCTAAACAAAGACTGTCTGCCAATCCAACAACCGCTCCTAATGCTGAGCAGCAAGTAGCCGCAGCAGTTTCCACAGCGAAAAGACAGGCACAAGTTGTCGTGGCTGCCGATAAGGTCGCAACAGAAGCAAATGTGGTTGGTGCAACAGGTATCGCGACACAAGCCCAGAAGGTATTAACTGAGGTAACTAATGCTCCGCTTGATGCAGATATATCGCATCAGGTAAAAACGATTAATAATTTAACCGAAAAACTGCAACAAATTACTCCAGCACAACAATGAACAAAAAACCATATCTACTTATCGTATCTATGCTATTTTCAGCATTTTTAGGTGGATGCACCCATAACCGCATGAGTGTTTATGAGATAACACAGGAAAATGGCAAAGAGATAACGAAAAACGTATTTAGTCATAACTTAGATGCATCTGGAGATACCATAACCATATTTGAAGCCAATGCTGATCCTTCAAAATACAAGACAATCAGTGCGAGCAGTTCTAATCAGACTTTCCTTAACAATATAAAGCAATCAGTCGTTCAGGCTGCACAGCTAGCGAAAATATTTTTAACAGCGCCTTAACTCAAACACCGCTATAACAAAAGCCAGCAGGGCCGTAGACTGGGTTGGAGCATCGCGGAAACCTCAGCAAATCCGCCGCATAAAGGCCGGTATATCGCGGGCATCCATCCTGCCTAACATAGCGCTGCACCGGACTCCGCTACGCTCCGCCGGTGAGCTTTATCGTTAGGTTCCACCAAGATGAATGACAAGGCAAGTGCATGATCATCACAGGCCCAAGGCACCATGGAAACACCGAAGTACTATGAATTCATGAATCCAACACTCCAAGCCTTGCGCGAAGGGGGTGGGACACTCACGAATGAAGAGATCGTCGACGCCGTCGTCACCCGCATGCAGTTACCGGATGAAGTACTTGAGCGCAAACAGCACGGTCACAATCTAAGCGAGGTGGAATATCGGATTGCCTGGGCAAAGTCCTATCTGAAGCAAGCGGGATACCTCACGCAAAGTGAACGCGGGGTGTGGGCGCTCACCCCCAAAGGCAAAGACACGCCCAGCATCAATGAGCATGCGATCGTGACCGCCATTCGAAAAGCGTATGTCGCGCGCCAGAAAGAGAAGAGCCTGTCTTCTGCCATTCAGAGCGTGCCAGAAGAGGCCGTGCCGGAGACATCCGCGGCGGAGGAAATCGAAGAGGAACTCAGTTGGAAGCAACAGGTGCTCGACGCGATTCTGGCGATGTCTCCCGAGGCGTTTGAACGCCTCAGCAAACGCCTGCTCCGTGAAAGTAGCTTCACGCAAGTGGAAGTCACTGGCCGATCGCGGGATGGGGGCATTGACGGAAAAGGGGTATTGCGGCTGGGCGGCTTGATCAATTTCCAGGTCGTCTTTCAAAGCAAACGGTATGCCGGGACCGTCAGTGCAGGCATTGTCCGCGACTTTCGAGGGGCCATGATTGGGCGGGCAGATAAGGGACTCATCATCTCCACCGGAACGTTCAGCCGCGATGCGCGGACCGAGGCAATCCGTGATGGCGCTCCCGCCATTGACCTTGTAGATGGCCAAGAGTTAGCAGAACTCCTCAAAAAATACACGCTTGGGGTCAAGACGGTCATGGTTGAAAAGGTCGAGGTGAACGGGGAGTGGTTTAAGACCATCTGAGAGCAGGGGCTATCGAAGGGGAAGTTGCGTCAATAGTCCGTAGCCGCAGAACCTAACAACCGGCTGCAGGCGATGGCTTATAGCGCTCGCTCGTGCCTCGCTCCCGCTTTCAGCCGCGCCTGAGCTTTGCGTTAGCTGCGATACAAACAAACGGAGGAGCAAAGAAAGTAATGAGTATCGAGAAACATCATTTCATAGTTGATGACAAAGGCAATCGGACGGCAATCATTCTTGATATGGCTGAATATGAGAAGCTCATGGAGGAGATCGAGGAATTGGAAGCCATTCGAGCGTATGATGCCGCTATAGCCTCAGGCGACGAGGCTATTCCATTTGAGCAAGCTGTTAATGAAATCGAGCGCTCTAGGCAGTGACCTATGCGATTTTGATTCTCCGGCGGGCTCAGAAGGAGTTGGCCGATCTTCCACATGATTCCTACACACGAGTACAGGATGCGATCCGCGAACTGGCTCAGCAACCAAGGCCGCCTGGTTCCAGGAAGTTGGTGGGGCGGGCTGGGTGGAGGATTCGAGTGGGTTCTTACCGGGTGGTGTACGAAATCGATGACTCACGACAGCGGATTATCATCTTGCACATTGGCCATCGTAAGGATGTCTACCGATCGTGAGACATCTACGCAGCTAACCTGACGCTCCATACGGACGCTCCTGATCGTCGCGCCGGTGAGCTTTTCGCGTTAGGCCCGGTGAAAACCAGAAGCCAAAAAGGTTCGGATCTGTAAAACCTTCGGCGTTCGTCTTCGTTCCTTTGCGGGCTTTGCGTTAAGGCCGAAGTTTCGTACGACCCCTAAAGTCAGTTCCGGTTGGGCTTCCCGGTGGTTTTTCCCGGGTTCATTTACGCTCTTAAAGAAGGAGGTAGACTGACATGAAAAAGCGGATAGGTTCTTTAGCATACATTACCTTAGCGCTTCTTGGATGTATCCTCACGTTTGTCGTCACGCCCGCCACCACGCATGCGTTTGAGATCTCGCTCGACGCCGATAATACAACGGTCATCGAACCGACTAACGGCATGGTCCTCCGTGATGCCGCTGACCCTCCTGACGAACGGTTGGGTCAAGCGGTGCTGCAGCTGACGTATGAGCCGAATGGCGTGCGGAGCCTGTTTAATCTACGCAGCATTAGGGTCACAAGGGGATCCCTCAATGTCGGCATCCAGTTCGGGGACGGCAGCATCGCGGTGTTTAATGACGTGTCAGTGGGGCAGTGGGGTCTCGCTGACGCTGACGTATCAACCGCGTCACGCTCGAATGCCGGAGTGGCGGATCGTGTCCATCAACGGAGGAGCTTCGCAAATTGTTTCGTGTGCAAAGCCTCGGCATTGAGCCTCTTCCAGTGCCTGTAGTGGAAGCGTCTTGTAAAGTCGACCTCGAGTGCCTTTTTAAAGGCGCGCCACTCGGATCGACGGCCGAATGTGAAGCCAGTAAAGGCTTCACTAACCAGTGTATCCGTCAGCCTAACCAGCGGAAGGTCATATGCCGCGAATTTGATAAGAAGGGAAAGCTCATCGGTGAAGCGGTGGTCGAGTGTCGCTTACCGCCGGGAAAATAGGCCAACTCGGCAAACCTGCTTATTGGGAAAAAGGGCCAGGCTCGATTAACGGCAGCGATGCCTAACGAGGCGCTGGAGAGGGACGCCGCAAAAAACGCGGCGCCCCTCAGCTTGGTGCGTTAGGGCTTGTTTAATATACACGAAGTACTGGGGGGTGAAGGAGGTTATCCATGATTCGCACGCTAGAAGCTGTGATAGACGCGCACGGTCAAGTTCAGTTGCTTGAGCCCATTAATCTTGAAGGGGAACACCGGGCGTTAGTGACCATTCTGGAGGAGGAGCCAGCCATGCATCCACATGAGACCGCGTTTCTAAGCGAGGCAGCGCTGTCGGACTGGAATCGGCCGGAGGAGGACGAGGCTTGGTCTCACCTACAGCCGGCACGGTAGTGCTCGTGCCCTTTCCTTTCTCTGATCTATCGCGAGCGAAGTTACGCCCGGCTTTGGTGTTGGCCGACGCAGGTCGGGGTGATTGGGTGCTCTGCCAAATCACCAGCAATCCGTACGCCGATCCGCGCGCAGTGATGCTTGACGAGGCGGATTTTGAGGTCGGCTCCTTGCGAGTGAAGAGCTATGCGCGACCTGGCAAGCTCTTTACTGCCAGCGAGAACCTGATGGCCTCCCAAGCCGGTCGGTTGAAGTCAGCGTCTCTCTCGCGTGTAGTAGATGCCGTGGTAGCACTGCTGCGCTCAGCCATGCCCTAACCCAGCGCTCCACCGGACGCTCCTTACGTCGCGCCGGTGAGCTTGGGCGTTGAGGCTGTAGAAAAACTCCCATTCTCCTTTTCTGATGGGATAATCGGAAGCACTGGATTTGCTCGGGAGGTCGTTGGGATGGCTCGCTTCAAACCGGTTCAAAAGAGGGCTCATGCTGTTGCCCATCGACTTCTCACAACAGATCGTACCGGGCAGCTTCGAACAAGCTCTCTGTTACTTGGTCGATCACGAGATGGATCTCAGCGTACTGCGCGGCCGCTACCAAAACGACGAACAAGGCGCCTCCGCCTACGATCCGGCGGTGCTCCTCAAAATCATCCTGTTGGCCTACAGTCGCGGCCTGATCGGCAGTCGAAGGATCGAAGCCGCGTGTCGGCAGAACGTGCTGTTTGATCTGGCTAGACTATCCCGGACACACAACTTCACACTATTACGAAATTACTAGATGAGGCGTGTGTCAGCATGAGCGAGAAATCAAAACCCAAGACCTATCCGGCGGAGTTCAAGGCGTCGGCG
>CADDYU010000124.1 GCA_902810705.1 Methylococcaceae bacterium | reverse complement strand
ATCGGGCGCAACCGCCGGCCGCCGCGGGACCCGGTCAACGCCGCCTTGTCGCTGGGCTACACGCTGCTGCATTTCGAGGCGGTGACCGCCTGCCACGCCGCCGGCCTGGACCCCTACGTCGGCTTTTTCCATGCGCCGGCCCATGGCCGCGAGTCTCTGGCGGCGGATCTGATCGAGCCGCTCCGGCCCCGGCTCGACCGCTGGGTGTGGCGGCTGTTCGCCGATCGCGAGCTGCGCGCCGAGAGCTTCGCCCTGGAAGAGGGCGGGTGCCTTTTGAAGAAGACCGGCCGCGCCACGTTCTACAGCCGTTACGAGGCCTTCATTCCGCCGCTGCGCCGCCTGCTCGGCCGCTGCGCGTATCTGATCGCCCGCCGCTTGACGGAGAAGCCGCGATGAAGCCCTTGTACGTCCAGGGCGGCGGCACAAGGGTCGAGCGGGACGGGCCGGCCCTGCGGGTGGGCCGCGCCGGATCCGCCGAGCGCTGGTTTCCCTTGCGGCGGATTTCCCAGGTGATTTCCGCCGTTCAGGTGGATTGGTCCAGCCAGGCGCTGTTGGCCTGCGCGGAGGCGGGGATTACGGTCAGCTTCCTCGACGAAGCGGGGAATGTCGTGGCCCGCGTGATGAGCCGGCCGGGCGAGCGAGTGGAGCTCAGGCAGCGCTGGACGGATTTTCTCTCGCGCCCGGATGCGCGGCCGCTCTACGAGCAATGGCTCGCGGCCATGGAGCGGATGGCGGTGCGCAGCGTGGTGCGGCGCGCGGGACTGGCGCTCGACGAGCCGCCGACCGCTAAGGCCATGCGGCGGATGTTCCGCGAGGCGGCCGCGTCCATGGATCTGCTGTTCGCTTCCGAGCGGATCGGTCGCGAAGTGCATGGTCTTCTGGCCGCGCTCGCGACGCAACGGCTGGCCGAGATGGGCATCGAGGAGACTCTCGGGGACGGCGCGGGGTTGGCGGCGGACTGGGCGGCCGTGCTGTTCTGGGATTTCGAGCTGCCGCGGCTCGCGTGGCTGGAAGATAGGTTGCAGGACGATTGCCTGGAAAGTCCCGACCGGGCCGAGATCGTGGCGTTCTTCGAGGCGCGGCGGGCACGGTCCGAGCGGCTCACGGCCGGCCTGATTACCCGTCTGCACCGCTGGCTCATCGAGCTCTACCGATGGCGCTGAACGGACCCCGGCTCTACCTGGTGTGTTACGACATCACCGAGCCGAAGCGGCTGGGCCGCGTGCATCGCTTTCTCCGCGACCGGGGCATGCCGGTGCAATATTCGGTGTTCACTGCCCAACTGACCGCCAAGGGACTGGCCCGACTGCTCGATGGGTTAAGCCAGCGGATCGACGCCCGCGCCGACGATGTGCGGGTTTATCCCCTGCCGGCGCGGCTCGAAAGACTTTGCCTCGGTATGCAAGCTTTTCCGGATGACGTGATGCTGATCGAAGCGGGCGTCGATCTTTTGCAACCCGGACGCTGATTTATCGCAGAAACCGCCTTTGGCGCAACGGACGCGGGTTGCGCCATGGATCGATCCCGGATGTAGCGCCTCACCAGAGACCTGTCACATTCAGGAAAGCACTCGGAGTGGTGGATCAATAATGAGTTTGTAGTGTATAACTGTTAGGCAGGCTTAAAACATCAAGTAAGGGGTTTTCCAGGAACTGTTCACGAAATTCACATGCCAAGGATTGATTGACCAATCGTTGCCTCATTTGGTTGAAAAAGTACCCTATTAAAGCCAATACTCTTTTGGAATATGTAATGCATCCTGAACGGTATTCGGAGATGTCGGGCTGCTTGTCACAGCTTTCGTAGAGACGGGAATTTATTTAATGACCGATGCTGTAGCTCTAATCAAAGTCATCCCGCCACCGCTGTACCGCTACGGCATCGCCATCCTGGCGGTCTTGGCGGGATTCCTTCTACGAAATCTCTTGGAGCCCTTCTTCGATCAGCGCCCGACCCTGCCGGTCTTTCTGCTCTCCGTGGCGATAGCCGCCCGCTTTGGCGGGATGAGGGGAGGGCTGCTGGCCACTCTCCTGAGCGTGCTCGTCAGTGGCTATTTCTTCATGCCCCCCTTCCATTCCTTCGAAATGGCCGAAACGAGCGACCGCATACTCACCCTGCTGTTCATCGTGATCGGAACGGTCATCAGCTTTCTGAGCGAGGGACTGCATGCCGCCAGATGGCAGGCGGAGAAGAGCGCGCGCGAGGCCGTGGGCAAGCAAAAGCGCCTGGAGCGGGAAGTCAGCGAGCGCTTGGAGGCCAAAAGGAAGTTGAGCCTTTTTTTTAGCCTCGTTCCCGACATGCTGTGCATCGCGGGGTTCGACGGCTACTTCAAGCGTCTCAACGCCGGCTGGGGGCGGACGCTTGGCTTCAGCGACGCGGAACTGATGGCGGAACCCTTCATCAACTTCGTCCATCCCGACGACCGGGAACGTACCTTGGCCGAAGCCGCGCGCCTCGAAGACGGAGTCATGACCTACGGTTTCGAAAACCGCTATCGCTGCAAGGATGGCTCGTACAAATGGCTGCAATGGAATTCGGCGCCCTTTCAGGGACTGATGTACGCGACGGCGCGGGATATTACCGAGCATAAGGAAGCCGAAAAGGAACGGGCCGAGAACGCCGCCTACGAGCGTACCCATGGACAGGCCCTGAGCCTCTTCAACGAGTCCTATGACCCCAAGCAGGTTCTCGATGGAATCTTGGCCCTGCTCGCCGAGAATCATGCCTACTCGGCTTCCGGCATCTATCTCTACGATGAATGGACGGGCCGCTTTCACTGTCAGGTTTGCCGGGGGATTTCCGAGCGCGGCAAGGAGTCGTTCAGGCGGGGCGAGGGACCCGCGGGCGAGGCTGCCGAGCTCAATCAGTCGCGGCTCGTGACCGGTCTGGACGAGGCCACCGCCTTGGCGCTCGGTTTCGACGAGCTGGCCTCCCGCTCGCCGAGCGTGATCATCAGCCCCATCGTCTACAAGGAGCATTGCCTCGGGGTACTGGTGGCGGCTCGCGACCGCAATATCAATGAGCGGGATCGGCGCTTCCTCGATCGGCTTTGCCTCAGCGTCGGCGTGGCCCTGCACAACCTCCAGCAGTACAGCGATCTCCAGGCGCTGGCCGAGCAGTTAAGGCTTAGGAGCGAGGAAATCGCCCGCAAGAACGAGCAGCTCATGGAGGCCAACCGCCTGAAGTCCGAATTCCTCGCCAACATGTCCCACGAGCTGCGCACTCCGCTCAACGCCATCATCGGCTTCTCGGAAATCTTGAAGGACGGGCTTTTGGGCGAGCTGAACCCGAAGCAGCGAGAATACGTCACGGACATTTTCGACAGCGGGCAACACCTCCTTTCGCTCATCAATGACATCCTGGATCTATCGAAGATCGAGGCGGGCAAGATGATGCTGGAGTGCGAGACCATGAACGTGCCTCTGCTGCTCAAGAATAGCCTGTCGATCATCCGGGAGAGAGCCTTGGCCCGCGACATTCAGCTTGATTGCGAACTCGCGGAGGGCATGGAGGATGTTCAGGCGGATTCCAGGAAATGCAAGCAGATTCTCTACAATCTCCTGTCCAACGCCGTGAAGTTCACCCCCGAGGGCGGCCGGATCCGGGTGTGCGCCCGCAAGGTGGCCGGCGACGCGGTGAGAAAGAAGAACCCGGAATCCCGGCTGGCAGCCGCGTCCTGGGACGACTTCCTGGAAATCTCGGTGAGCGATACCGGTATCGGCATTGCCGAGGCCGACCAAAAGCGGCTCTTCGAGCCCTTCGTCCAGCTGGACGGTTCCTTGTCGCGTCAATACGAGGGAACGGGCCTGGGGCTGGCCCTGGTCAGCCGCTTGACGGAACTGCATGGCGGCGTGGTGGCCGTTCAAAGCGAGAAGGGGCAGGGGAGCTGCTTTACCGTTTGGCTGCCCTATCGAGCCGCGGAAGCCGCAAACGACGCGACGAGCCGGGCGGACCTCGGGCCGGCGCCCGCCGCTCCGGCGTCCCCGCGCGAGGACCAACCCGCTCGCCTGGCACTCGTGATCGAGGATGACGACCATGCCGCGGAACTCATCCGCCTTCAATTGGAAGCCGAGGGAATGCGGGTGGCGCGGGTCAGGACCGGCGAAGAGGGACTGGAGTTCGCTGCCAGGCAAATGCCGGATCTGATTACGCTGGACATCCTGTTGCCGGGCATGGACGGCTGGGAGCTCATCAGCCGGCTACAAGGCCATCCGATCCTGGCCCATGTCCCGGTGGTCATCATCTCGGTGGTCGCCGAAACCAGGAAAGGGTTCTCGCTGGGCGCGGCGGCGGTGCTTCAAAAGCCGTTTTATCGCGAGGAGCTGCATGCCGCCTTGGCGACCCTCGGATTCGCCTCCGGCCCGGACCAGCCGGTGAGAGTGCTGGTGGCCGACGACGATCCCAAGGCGGTCGAGATCGTGAGCGAGTACCTGCAGCACGAGCATTACCGGGTGCTCCGCGCCTATGGGGGGCAGGAGGCCATCGACATGGCCCGCCGCGAGCGTCCGGACCTGATTGTACTGGACTTGATGATGCCTATTGTCAGCGGATTCGATGTCGTGGAAGCGCTCAAGCACGAGCCTGAAACGGCGTGGATTCCCATCCTGATTCTCACCGCCAAGGTGATTACCGCCAAGGACCGGGAGATTCTCAACGGTCATATCCTGAAAATCGTCGAGAAAGCTCAATTCAACGAGGGCCGCTTTATCGGCGAAGTGCGCCGGGCCATTCGAGCCTTTAAGAAGCACAACGGGAGATGATGTCCGCCCATGGCCAAGATATTGATCATCGAGGATCATCCGACCAATAGAAAACTGGTGGCCGACTTGCTGACCCTGGCGGGACACGAGGTGCTGCAGGCCGTGGATGCCCAGCAGGGGATCGAGCAGGCGAAAGCGCGCCTGCCGGACTTGATCGTGATGGATATTCAGCTGCCCGGCATGGATGGCCTCGCGGCGACCCGGCTCCTGAAGGACGAGCCCGCCACGAGCGCCATCAAGATCATTGCCCTGACGGCGTTCGCCATGAAGGGGGACGAGGAAAAGTTTCGCGCGGCCGGCTGCGACGCCTATCTCGCCAAACCGATTCACTACAGGGAGTTTTTGGAAGCCGTGGGGGCCTTGGTGCCCGCGCCCGATTCCACCGAAGGCGGATGACAAAGGCTAAGATATGGCACAACAGCTAAGTTTGGACAGCTTCATCCCCCAAGACACCGACATGGAACCGGCGGGCGGCGGCGCGAAGATTCTCGTCGTCGACGACGAGGAGCGGAACTGCAAGCTGCTGAACGCGGTGCTCGTCGGGCAAGGCTACACTGTCAACATCGCGACCGACGGAATGGAAGCCTTGGCGGCGGTCGCCCAGGAACGGCCGGATTTGATTCTGCTGGACGTCATGATGCCGCGGATGGATGGCTTTCAGGTCGCCGAGCGGTTGAAGGCGAATCCGGAAACGCACTACATCCCGATCATCATGGTGACCGTGCTCGATGACCGCGCCTCCCGGCTGCGGGGCCTCGAGGCGGGAGCGACCGAATTTCTCTCCAAGCCCATCGACCGCGCGGAACTGACCGTTCGCGTGAGAAACATGCTGCGCTTGAAAGCCTATGGCGATTTCTTCGCCAATTGCAGCCACGCCCTCGAGAATAAGGTGCTCCAGCGAACGGCCCAGCTGCGGGGAAGCTACGTTGAAAGCATCTTCGCCTTGACCCGAGCGGCCGAGTATCGGGACGAGGAGACGGGAGCCCATGTCCAACGGATCAGTCATTACACCCAGACCTTGGCTCAGGAACTGGGCATGGATGAGAGCTTCAGCGATTGCATCTTCTACGCAAGCCCGATGCACGACATCGGCAAAATCGGCGTCCCCGACCATATCCTGCTCAAGCCGGGCCGCCATACCGCCGAGGAATGGGAGATCATGAAGACCCATGCCTCGCTGGGCGCGAAAATCCTGGAAGGCAGCACGTCCCCGTTTCTGATAATGGGCGCCGAAATCGCCCTCAGCCATCACGAGCGTTGGGATGGCACCGGCTATCCTCGAGGACTGAAAGGGGAGGCGATCCCGCTCGCCGGACGAATCATGAGTCTGTGCGACGTCTACGACGCGCTTCGCAGCAGACGCCCCTACAAACCGCCGTTCGATCATGAGAAGGCCATGGCCATCATCACTCAGGGCGATGGACGGACCCTGCCCGAACACTTCGACCCGGACGTGCTGGCGGCCTTCGGGCGACGCACGGAGAGATTCCGGGAAATATTCGAATGGTACGATTCCAATTGAGCCCGGCGGGAATCGAGCACCACTCTCGATGGCGATTCGGGCGCCTCGCCCGGACCGAAGAAGGCGCCGTGGGCGGGATGGTGGTGGCCATCGTATGTCCCGGCCGGCATGGAGGAGGCGGTGTGCCCGCCGGAACGGCCTTGGCCAAGCCGGTGTCAGGGTTCGGCCGCCGTAGCTTTTCGAGCGGACGGATTTCCGTCAACCCCCTTTGTAAGTCATTGAAAATGGAGGTGTTTTGAATGCGAGCAGTTTGAATCGAGACCTGATTAAGAAGGGATTAAGACTCCGGCTCCGTGCCGATTCCAGCTGGCGCTTGAGTTTGAATCGAGACCTGATTAAGAAGGGATTAAGACACAATCTTTTGATTAATGGTCTTAAGTAAAGTGGAGTTTGAATCGAGACCTGATTAAGAAGGGATTAAGACCAAGCGTGGGACGTTCTTTAATGGCGTTTAAGAGCGTTTGAATCGAGACCTGATTAAGAAGGGATTAAGACAACTTCATGATGGAAATGTTCGGACATTGGCAGGGTTTGAATCGAGACCTGATTAAGAAGGGATTAAGACCAGTTCTTTAACGTTTTGCTGGGACTTGGCAATGTTTGAATCGAGACCTGATTAAGAAGGGATTAAGACCTAAGGCGTTGTCGAGTGCGTCGCGCAACTTAGCGTTTGAATCGAGACCTGATTAAGAAGGGATTAAGACCCTACGTACCCGACGTTGCTAGAGTCGGATCGCAGGTTTGAATCGAGACCTGATTAAGAAGGGATTAAGACCTGGAAGTGGTCCGTTAGGTTCTTATTATCCGCGGCGTTTGAATCGAGACCTGATTAAGAAGGGATTAAGACACTAAACCAAGTTTTCATGAGCTGAACCCTCTAATGTTTGAATCGAGACCTGATTAAGAAGGGATTAAGACTGGACGCGATTTTCTGATTGATGGATTTCAGTAGGTTTGAATCGAGACCTGATTAAGAAGGGATTAAGACCTTTGCTACCTTCCGATACTCCCGCTTTACCTGTTTGAATCGAGACCTGATTAAGAAAGGATTAAGACGTTACCTGCTGCATGATTTGCGAGTAGGCGCGCAGTTTGAATCGAGACCTGATTAAGAAGGGATTAAGACCGTTGATGATTTCAGCATTTGTGCGGGTGGGACGTTTGAATCGAGACCTGATTAAGAAGGAATAATGACTACTTTGGCCGTCACGGCAGAAGGGGAAGGCCGGGGCCTGTTTCGAGGTTTCTGAGCGAGCCGTCGTGCCGCCGCGACCGGTTTCAGGGCTTATCGAGCGGGTTTCCCGGGGTTGGGAGCAGGGACGCGAGTAGGGCTATGAAAGCGGCCGGGTCCACGGGCTTGACGAGATGGCCATCGAACCCGAGCCTGTTAGAATTATTGTGTGTAAGGCATATCATGTTGTTAACAACCCGGAGCCTGTATGCCAGGCAAAGAAGGTCACTGTAGCGGAGACGACATGCCGTCTATCCCCAAGGAACCGATCGATCAGTTCGTGACCGGTCCGATGAGTGCCGAAGCGGTGAATGCCGCATCCATAGCCTTAAAAGACGCTGATTGAACGCGCCCTGAGGCCGTGTTTCCCACCACCACCTTACAGACTTGCATCGTGCACCTGATCCGCAACAGCCTCGATTTTGCGCGTAGGCAGGAGCGCAGGGCTCTGGCGCAGGCGATCCGGCCGATCTACACCGCCCCGAGTGCCGAGGCGGCCTTAGCCGAGTTGGAGGCTTTCGCGCAAGGTCCCGGGGGCCAGAAGTTCCCCACCGTGAGGTCTGCTTGGCGTCGGGCATGGGACAAGGTCATTCCGCTCTTCGTCTTTCCATCGGCGGTACGCAAGGTGATCTACACGACCCATGCCATTGAGAGTGTGAATGCGAGGCTCTGCAAGAATATCAAGACGCGCGGCCATTTTCCTAGCGACGAGGCGGCCAGTACGCTGATCTGGCTGGCACTTCGCAACATTACCGCGGACTGGGGGCGTGCTGCGCAAGACTGGAAGACAGCGAGGGACCAGTTCGCCATACTCTACGATGAACGGTTCGCCCAAGTGATCCATCAATCCCGTGCTCAACTCCTCGCACACAGAATTTCTGACACTTCCCGGCGGCTCCCCGCAATCCGGAACGGATTGCTCATCCTGCGATCTGATCGCCCAACGGCTTTATGGCGGATGCTGTGGATACGAGGACTTGAACGATCATGACCGGCGGCACGATCCTGTACGACAGACGGCCTTCGGCAAGGTGCGGACTTGGCCAGCCATCCCCGCACTCTCCCGGCTGGAAACCCGTGCCACAGGCACCGACCTGGTGGCCTTACCGGGCGCTCGTCGATCCGTTCATCGCGTCCCGAGCCCGAGCGCCTCGCGCACTCATCCTTGACGTCGATGCCTCGGACGTGCCTTGGCATGAGGATCCGGAACGGGCCCAATTTCACGGCGATTACAACCACTATTGTTACCTGCCGCTGTATGTCTTCTGCGGCTAGGTGATGCGGTCTGTCTATTGCCGCCCAGCCGGATCGATGGGCGAAGCCTAGGTGCATGATTTGGGCGTTCCATTATGCCGCCTAGGACTGGAGCCTCGAACGTCGCCTCGTCACCTGGCTGGAATTCGGCGTCCAGGGCGCCAATCCTCGCGCTGCTCAAGGATGACTTCTTCATGACTTTATCCCTTCAAGCAATGACGTCTCCGCGAATCTCGGGGCGGTTCGCGGTCTCTCTTTGAATTCCGCGCCTTTAAAACATCTGCTCCAATTTCTAGATCCGCCCCGCCCACTTGGAGATAATGCTTTTCCGGCGCTGAGCACGGTAGCCAAATTCTTTGACCTTTCCGAAAACCGGTCGCCAACAAGACACTCAAACCGAAGCAATTTCCAGTAAAATTGGGCTACTCACGGTCCCTCTTGGCCGCCATCTCCGAAGCGAGGACTCTATTTCCGCTTATGCCTGACGAGAAAATCTACGAAGTTCTTCCGGAAATCGCCGCGCGAGCGCATATCTCCGAAAAAATTTATCGAGAAATGTACGAATACTCGATTCGCGATCCGGAAGGTTTCTGGGCCGAACAAGCCCGGCGTTTCGTCAACTGGTTCGAGCCCTGGACGAAGGTCCACGAGTGCGATTTCTCCACCGCCCGTATCCGCTGGTTCGAGGGTGGCAAGCTGAACGCCAGTTACAACTGCCTGGATCGGCATCTGGCCGAACGGGGAGACCAGACCGCCATCCTCTGGGAAGGCGATGAGCCGACGATGGATCTTAGGCTTACCTACCGCGAGCTTCACGAAGCGGTCTGCCGTTTCGCCAATGCGCTGAAGAGCCGGGGCGTGCAGAAAGGCGATCGAGTGTGCATTTACCTGCCTATGATTCCGGAAGCCGCCATCGTCATGCTGGCCTGCGCTCGCATTGGCGCCGTCCACTCGGTCGTGTTCGGCGGTTTCTCCGCGGATGCCCTTCGGGACCGCATTCTCGATGCTGATTGTCGTTACGTCGTCTGCGCCGACGAAAGTCGGCGCGGCGGCCGCAGATTTCCCCTAAAGGCGAACGTGGATGCGGCGCTCCAGCAATGTCCGAGTGTAACGACTGTCTTCGTCGTGCGAAACACCGGAGGGCCGATTGAATGGACCCACCGCGATCTCTGGTACCACGAGGCCATGGCCGCCGCAGCCTCCGACTGTCCGCCGGAGATCATGGACGCCGAGGAGCCGCTCTTCATTCTCTATACTTCCGGTTCCACCGGCAAACCCAAGGGCGTGTTGCATACTACCGGCGGATATCTGCTCTATGCCGCCATGACCCATCAATACGTGTTCGATTATCAGCCGGGCGAGGTCTACTGGTGCACCGCCGACGTGGGTTGGGTGACCGGCCACTCTTACGGTATTTACGGCCCATTGATGAATGGCGCAGTCACTCTCATGTTTGAGGGTGTTCCGGTTTATCCGGCGCCGGACCGGTTCTGGAAGGTTATCGAGAAACATCGAGTGAATATTTTCTATACCGCTCCCACCGCCATTCGCACGCTCATGGGCCAAGGGGACGACTGGGTGCGCGATAGCGATCGCGGGAGCCTTAGAATTCTCGGCTCGGTGGGAGAGCCGATCAATCCGGAGGCTTGGGAATGGTTTTATCACGTGGTAGGCGATGCGCGTTGCCCGGTGGTCGATACCTGGTGGCAGACGGAAACCGGAGGCATCCTGATCACCCCCCTGCCGGGTGCCACCCGGCTCAAGCCCGGTTCGGCCACTCGGCCCTTTTTCGGCATCGTGCCCGCCATTGTCGACAGCCAAGGCATTGAACTAGAAGGAGAGTCCGAGGGCGTGCTGACCCTGACCCGTTCATGGCCCGGCCAAGCGCGCACGGTGTTCGGCGATCACCGGCGCTTCATTGAAACCTATTTCTCGGCTTACCCTGGCAAATACTTTACCGGCGACGGCGCCCGGCGCGACCGGGATGGCTATTACTGGATCACGGGCCGGGTGGATGATGTGCTGAATGTCTCGGGTCACCGGATGGGTACCGCCGAGATCGAGAGCGCGCTGGTGCTGCACGAGGACGTCGCGGAAGCGGCGGTGGTGGGTTTCCCGCACAATATCAAGGGGCAGGGAATTTATGCCTATGTAACCTTAGTCGCGGGCGTAACCCCGAGCCCCCAGCTGGAGCAGGCGCTGATTCAATTGGTTCGCAAGGAAATCGGCGCGATCGCGGCTCCGGATTTAATCCAGTGGGCGCCCGCCCTACCGAAGACCCGCTCCGGCAAAATCATGCGGCGCATACTTCGCAAGGTGGCCGCGAACGAACTCGAAAATCTCGGAGATATTTCGACTTTGGCGGATCCCTCCGTAGTCGAAGATATTATCGAGCATCGGGTAAACCGAACTTAGCAGGCAACATTACAGTACTGGAGAGAGCCATGAAACTGATCACTGCAATTATCAAGCCGTTCAAATTGGACGACGTGCGGGAAGCCTTGTCCGATATCGGAATTACCGGAATCACGGTCACCGAGGTCAAGGGCTTCGGGCGGCAAAAAGGCCATACGGAACTTTACCGTGGCGCTGAATACGTGGTCGATTTCCTGCCCAAGGTAAAAATCGAGCTGGCGGTCACCGAAGCTTTGCTAGATCGGGCGGTCGAATCCATTATTAAAGCTGCCAATACCGGCAAGATTGGGGATGGCAAGATCTTTGTGACCAACGTGGAACAAGCCATACGCATCCGTACCGGCGAAACCGGCGAGCAGGCGATTTAATCCACTTCCCCAAAGTGGAATTCGGCGGAAATTCCTCCTTATTGTAGAAGCCTTTTGGCGCCGAGAGCTTTCCTAGCCAAGCTTAAGCTTGGAAGGTGGTTCGTGTTCTCGGCAAATCTTCTCCGCATCGATGTCCGTGAGCGATTCGGACGTCAAGCCGCAGCGGCGCGCGCCATCTTGCTCTATGAGATGATGCCGACAGGTCTTGCACGCCGCGAATGACTTCAATCCATTGGCCTGTTGCAGCCGCCGCAAAATCAAGCGGAGAGCTTCAATGACTGCCTCGTCCTCCGACGGAGACAAAGCCGTCATCGCCGATCGAATCACTTGCGGAGGAATCGATTCTGCGATGACCTGCTCGCCCAAGGGGGTGAGGTTCAGATGAACGACGCGCCGATCGCGCGTATCCGTCTGCTTTTCAATTAGCCCGTTGGCCTCGAGCACTCCCAGGGTTTGAGAGACGGTGCCCTTGGTCAACCCTAAGAATTCCGCGACCGCGATGGGGGTATTGCTGTACCGGTTACAGCGACTCAAATAATGCAGCGCCTCCAGATGAATCGGCTGCAAGCCGCTGCCGATTCCGGTCTTGCGGACATCCGTGCGGATCAAGTTGGCGATCCGCTCCAAATACTCGTAGATGGCTTCGGTATTCATAGGCTTGATAGTATCGACGCAATATTTTATTGACAAAATCAAAGCGAGTCATTATTTTTAGTATCGATGCGATACTTAATCAGCGCAGAGCCTGCATCCCTCCCGTCGGAGTGCGCATCCGCGAGATTCGTAAAGGGACGCGCACTCCGTTTTTTTGGCTCAGATATCATGGCTTCGGCTTTGTGCGACGGACGAATGCCTTAAGTAACTTTCTCTTCCACTGGATGAGGATGAAGTATGAGCTCAATCTATGTGTTCGATACTTTCGCCAAGAACGCAGTCGGTCGCATCATGCATTTCGATGTGGTGCTACCCACCAATGATCACGCTCAGGCCCTGCAGTCCGCGCGTCACTGGCTAAAATCCATCGGCGAGGAAAACGCGATAGTGACGGCGGAAACCTGTTGCTATTGCCACAGTGAGCCAACGGCGCCAGCGGAAATGCAGAATCAGATTGAGTCCCAAGGTTATGCTATTTTCAAGATGGAAGGCTGCCCGAAATAACGTTGCCGGCGCATTTCCCGTTGAAGGCTAACCCTAGCCGACCGGACGCTAACTGATAATACTCAGGGTGAGCCGCGCCATCGCCTGATTAAAGATCGACCCGCTCTCCCGTCTCGAAAGAGCCTATCGAGATCGATCGGCAGATTGCTTGGCAAACGTCGCGCGTGATTCAGTGTTCCCAATAGAGGTAGCGACTTAATTTCATCCGCGCCCCGGACCGAGAATATCCGCCCGTTGGGAACCACATCGATGGAGATCAAGCCCGACCTTGGGATCGGATTCATTAAGCACAGGACCAGATTGATGGATACGGGACCGGGAACAGCGTGGCAGGACTTGGCTTTGCAACTCACCACCGTTCGCGCTTTAGGCACTTTTCTGGAAGACCCGCTGGCCGTGCTGGATTCGGTGTTGCGCAGCGTAGCCCGACAATTGAGCATCGCCGATCTCAACGGCCTGGATGCCTATCGGGTCGGAGACCATGCAGCGGAAATTCGTACCCGCTACGGGTACCATGACTTTACCGATCGGCAGGCCGGGTTTCGCTTGACCCGCTGGCTTTACGCAGTGTGCTGGATGAGTACTGAGCGGCCCGGCATCCTGTTCGAGCGCGCCATCGGCGGCTGCTTATTCCATTTCGCGATCGGAAGGATACCAATAGGGTCTGTTGTTTCAGAGGTGAACGGCCATGGCAAGACCGGCGGGTGGACGGGCTGTTTTGGCGCAGGCCAAAGCGGTTCTGGAAGGGGCCCGGAGCGTGGAAGGAT
>CADDYU010000123.1 GCA_902810705.1 Methylococcaceae bacterium | reverse complement strand
CGGTTCGGCCGCGGCCGTCGCGGCGCGGCTCGCACCGGGCGCCACCGGCACCGACACCGGCGGCTCCATCCGCCAACCGGCCTCGTTCTGCGGCATCACGGGGCTAAAACCCACCTATGGCCGGGTATCCCGCTGGGGCATGATCGCCTTCGCCTCGAGCCTCGATCAGGGGGGGCCGATGGCCCGCACCGCCGAGGATTGCGCCCTGCTGCTGCAGGCCATGGCCGGCTTCGACCCAAGAGACTCCACCAGCCTGGACCGGCCGGTGCCCGACTATTCGACACGGCTGAACGACAGCTTGAAAGGGCTCCGCATCGGCCTGCCCCGGGAGTTTTTCGACGAGGGCTTGGACACCGAGATTGCTCGACTCATCCACGATGCCGTGGCCGAGTATGAGAAGCTGGGCGCGACCGTCAAGGACGTCTCGCTCCCCCACATGCATCTTTCGGCGCCGGCCTATTACGTCGTGGCGCCGGCCGAGTGCTCCTCCAATCTGGCCCGCTACGACGGCGTGCGGTTCGGGTACCGCTGCAAGGACCCCAAGGACCTCTCCGATCTCTATACGCGCTCCCGCGGCGAGGGGTTCGGCGCGGAAGTCCAGCGCCGCATCCTCATCGGCACCTATGCCTTGTCGGCCGGCTATTACGACGCCTACTATCTTAAGGCCCAGAAAATCCGCCGCCTCATCAGCGACGATTTCAAGCGAGCGTTTGAAGAAGTGGACGTCCTCATGGGGCCGACATCGCCCTCGGTGGCCTTCCGCTTCGGCGAAAAGAGCACCGACCCCATCGCCATGTACTTGTCGGATATCTATACCATTGCCGTGAACTTGGCGGGTCTGCCGGGTCTATCGATACCGGTGGGCTTTTCCAGGAATCTGCCGGTGGGCATGCAGATCATCGGCAATTATTTCTCGGAAGAGCGGCTGCTGAACGTAGCCCACCGGTATCAGCAAGTGAGCGATTGGCATAGCCGCATTCCAGAGGAGTTTGCGTGAGAAGCCAAATACGCTCAATGAACGCACCCGATGAGTGATCCCGGTGACGCGAAGATCATTATGCCGGAGGATCGCTCTTGGACGCGCCGCTGAAACGACACACCAAAGGTTAATGCCATGCAATGGGAATCCGTTATCGGGCTGGAAATCCACGCCCAGCTCGCCACCCGCTCCAAGATCTTTTCCGGCGCCGCCACGGCCTACGGCGCCGAACCGAACACCCAAGCTTGCGCCGTGGACTTGGGCCTGCCGGGCGTCTTGCCGGTCCTGAACGGGGCGGCCGTCCGCATGGCGGTCAAATTTGGCCTTGCCATCGGCGCGAAGGTGGCGCCGCGCTCGGTGTTCGCCCGCAAGAATTACTTCTATCCGGATCTCCCCAAGGGCTACCAGATCAGCCAATACGACCTGCCGGTGGTGAGCACCGGACGTCTGACGATCGCCGTGGACGGCGAGGAAAAGACCATCGGCATCACCCGCGCCCACCTCGAGGAAGACGCCGGCAAGTCGTTGCACGAGGATTTCCATGGGTTCACCGGCATCGACCTCAACCGGGCCGGCACGCCGCTCCTCGAAATCGTTTCCGAGCCGGATCTGCGCTCCGCCAAGGAAGCCGTGGCGTACATGAAGAAGCTGCACGCCTTGGTGCGATATCTGGAGATTTGCGACGGGAACATGCAGGAAGGCTCATTCCGCTGCGATGCCAATGTTTCCGTCCGTCCGAAGGGTCAGGAAAAGTTCGGCACCCGCGCCGAGATCAAGAACTTGAATTCGTTCCGCTTCGTTGAGAAAGCCATCAATTACGAAATCGAGCGCCAGATCGAAATCCTCGAAAGCGGCGGCGAAGTGGTGCAGGAAACCCGTCTGTACGACGCCGCCAAGGACGAAACCCGTTCCATGCGCAGCAAGGAGGAAGCCAACGACTACCGGTACTTCCCCGACCCGGACTTGCTGCCGCTGGAGATTTCCAGGGCGTTCATTGAAGACGTGCGCGGCGAATTGCCCGAGCTGCCCGACGAAAAGCGTGATCGCTTCAAGCTCCAATACGGCCTCAACGAGTACGACGCGGGTGTCCTAACCGCCACCCGCGAACTGGCCGATTACTACGAAGCCGTGGTCAAGGCCGCAGACAGCGACCCCAAGCTATGCGCCAATTGGGTGATGGGCGATCTGGCCGGCGCGCTCAACAAAGCGGCGCTGGAAATCGAGCAAAGCCCTATCGAGCCGGGGCGCCTGGCGGGACTGATCCGGCGGATCGCCGACAACACCATTTCCGGCAAGATCGCCAAGCAGGTGTTCGAAGCCCTGTGGGAATCCGGGGAAACCGCCGATACCATCATCGACCAGCAGGGACTTAGGCAGATCACGGACACGAGCGCCATCGAAGCCATCATCGACGGCATCATCGCCGCCAACCCGCAGCAAGTCGAGCAATACCGGGCCGGCAAGGACAAGCTCTTCGGCTTTTTCGTAGGCCAAGCCATGAAAGCGACCCAAGGCAAGGCCAATCCGGCACAGTTGAACGAGTTGTTGAGAAAGAAATTGCAATAGCGGTAACCCGGGCCGCGAGCGAGGCGATCAGGGCATTTCCGCAAGACGCCTCATGACGGCGGAACGGCTGTCGAGACCGCCCATGGCGACTTTACCCGAGGAAATCGATCGCGAGGTCGCCAGGGGGACATCATCCACGCGGCGGCATGACGGGGCCGATTGCACCGGCGCTCCAGGTTAACGTTAAGCCCTAAACCTCCGCGAGATGTTCGCGATGGATTCTGGAGCGCCTCGAATCCCGACATCGTCCGCGCGCTAGAATAGGGTCCTCGTCTTGAGCGCATGGTTCAATGGGGTAGATCCGATGAAAACGTTCTGCCCAGGGTTCCGCCTAGTCGGTGCAAGGGTTCTCGCTGGTCGATTCCTGCCCCGAAGTCCAAGACAGGTCTTTAGCCGGAAGGCCGGAAGCTAACAGGCGAATCGAGGCCGAGCCGTGCAAGCGGGCAAGGCCATATCCAAACGGCCATCGAGCGGCCTCGCCGCCTCATAAGCGCCGATTTCATGTTTCGGCTCTATACTTCTCTCATTTCTTCCTTTTTTGATCGTTCATGCGCGACTCGCTTAAGCCTTTGCTGACCGTGGCCAATACCGTGATTCTCGGCAAGCCGCGCCAGATTCGGCTGGCGGTATGCTGTCTTCTGGCGCGAGGCCACTTGTTGATCGAGGACGTCCCGAGCGTGGGAAAGACGACGCTAGCACACATGCTGGCCAATCTTCTGGGACTCGATTACCAGCGGATTCAATTCACCAGCGACTTGTTGCCGGCGGATATCCTGGGCTCGTCGATTTTCGACGCCAAGACTCATAGCTTCCGGTTTCTGCCGGGACCCATTTTCCACCAGATGATCCTGGCCGACGAGATCAATCGCTCCACGCCCAAGGCGCAGAGCGCGCTATTGGAGGCGATGGAGGAGCACCAGGTGACGGTCGAAGGGGAGACGCGGGCCCTGCCGGAGCCGTTTTTCGTCATCGCGACTCAAAACCCGCTCCATCAGATCGGCACCTTTCCCTTGCCGGAATCCCAACTGGACCGCTTCCTCATGCGCCTGACCCTGGGTTATCCGGACAGCCGCTCGGAGCGGGCGCTGTTCAAGGGCGAGGAGCGCCACAGCCTCCTCGAGAAGCTGCCGGTCTGCCTGCCGGCCGCCGAACTTAAGGATTTGCAGCGGGAGGTCAAAGCAGTGCATACCTCCGAGGCGCTGCTTGATTATGTCCAGGCCTTGGTGCGTTACAGCCGGGAATCGGGCCATTACGAACTCGGCTTATCGCCCCGCGCGGGATTAGCGTTACTGAGTGCGGCCAGGGCCTGGGCTTTTGCCGAAGGCCGCGGCTCGGTGCTTCCCGAAGATGTACAGGCCGTTTTGGCCCCGGTCTGCGGGCATCGGCTGCGGCCGGCAGGCAGCGGAGCGGTGACGGCGGAAGTGGTGGTCGCGCCCATGCTGGACCAGGTGGCCGCGGTTTGAGCCCTGGTCCTTAGATCCCTTCACCATTCCTCTTTGTAGAGAGGGAGCCGATACGATGTCTTCACTCGCTCTTCGGGAGCGCTTCGATGTCCGCCGCTTCTTTCTGGGCGAAAGACCGGCGGAGGAGAAGATCGTCCTATCTCACCGCCGCATCTTCATCGTCCCCAACCGGCGCGGGATGGGACTGGCCTTGCTGCTACTGATCCAGTGGCTCGTGGCAGTCAATTACAACAGCAATCTCGGCTTTATCCTGACCTTTCTGCTGACGGCGGTGGCGCTTATGGCGATGCTGCACGGCTATCGGAATCTCGCGGGACTCTGCCTTAAGCCCCGGCCGGCCAAGCCGGTATTCGCGGGCGAGCAGGCGCGTCTCGAAGTCTTTATCGCCAATCCTACACCTATGGCCCGCTACGCGCTCTGGCTCAGGCTGAAAGGCGCCCATTCGGCACGGGTAGATATCGAGGCGGACGAGAGCGCGGTGGCGGTGCTCGGGATCAAGGCCGAACGCCGCGGCTGGCTCGAACCGGGAACAGTGACGGTTTATACCGAGTTTCCGCTCGGTATTTTCTATGCCTGGTCGCCCCTCAACTTTAAGGAACGAATACTTGTTTATCCTAAGCCGGCGGCCGACAGCCTGCCGTTTCCGAGAGTCCTGGGTCATGGCAAGCTCGGCCGAGAGCCGCACAGCGCGGATGAGTTCGCGGGATTTCAGACTTACCAGGCTGGCGATCCGCTGCGGCACATCTACTGGAAGGGCATCGCCAAGGGCCACGAACCGCAGGTGAAGCGATATTCGGGCGAGCAGGCTGACGAATTGCTGTTTAGTCTGGATGACACCCCAGGCGCGGATCTGGAAGCGCGTCTTAGCCGAATCTGCCGATGGATTCTGGACGCCGAGAGGGCGGGCCTACGCTATGGACTGGCGCTACCCGGCGTCAGGCTTGCTCCGACAGCGGGCGTGGGGCACTGCCGGCGATGCCTGGAAGCCCTGGCGCTGTTCGACTCATGAAATCGACCCCAGCCCACGAAACCCTGCACGACACATCTGGCAAGTCCGCCGGGAGCGGGCTCGAACCGCCATCAGACGGGCCCCACAGGGGCGAACCCCAGGGAGGGGGTGAGCACCAAGCCGCCGGGAGCGGATTGGGACCACCGTCAGGTGGGCCCCACAGGGGCGAACCCCAGGGAGGGGGTGAGCACCAAGCCGCCGGGAGCGGATTGGGACCACCGTCAGGTGGGCCCCACAGGGGCGAACCCCAGGGAGGGGGTGAGCACAACCTTCTGCTGCTCAGCGTGCTCTTCGTCGCCCTTCCCCATGCCTTTCATCTCAGCACGCCTATCTTTTTGTTCTTCGCCATGCTACTGCTGTGGCGTTTCGCCGCCGGGCGGCGGCCGGCGCTGCATCCCGGCCGAATTCCGCTGCTTGTATTGACCGCGGCGGGTGCCCTGCTGGTTTACGCTCAATACCATCGCTTTTACGGGCGCGAGGGCGGAGCGGCCCTGTTCCTGGTGGGTCTCGGGCTGAAGCTGATGGAAATGAAGACCCGTCGGGAAGTGTATCTGGTGGTGTATCTGGCGTTTTTCGTGGCGCTGACCCAGTACCTGTTCTCCCAGACTATTCCCATGGCGATATACACCTTGGTGGCGGTCGTCCTGGCGGTCTCGGTGCTGATCGGAGTGAACGGCGGTTCGGCCATTCCGCTCTCGGAGCTTTTGAAGCGGTCCGGCGCGCTGGTTGCCCAGGCGCTGCCCCTCATGATCGTGCTGTTCCTGTTCTTTCCGAGGATTGCGGGGCCCTTGTGGAAGTTGCCCGACGATGAGGCCGCCGCCAAGACCGGTCTCAGCGACATCATCGAGCCGGGCAGCGTGAGCCGGCTCGGCGAATCATCCGAGCCGGCGTTCCGGGTCGATTTCCAGGGTGAGCCGCCGCCGCCCGCTCTCCGCTATTGGCGCGGTCCCGTGTTCTGGCATACCGACGGCGTTCGCTGGACCCTAGCGGAAGAGCAAATCTCGCCGGTTCGGCCGGCCTTAACGTTTTCGGGACCGATTTATCGGTATGCCATTACTCTCGAGCCGCACCGGCGGAAATGGGTGTTCGCCCTGGAAATGCCGGCGGAGTTTCCCCAAGAGCTGGCGCAAACGGCCGAGTACATGCTTTTGACGAAGGAGAAAGTCGTCGATCGACGCCAGTTCGCGCTCGTTTCGCGTCCGAGCTTTCGAACCGGTCCGCTCTCAGCCGCCGAGCGACGGCTGGGCCTGCAACTGCCGGGCGAGCCTTCGTCCCGAATCCGTGCCCTCGTGGAACACTGGCGGTCACGCGCCGCCGAGCCGCGCGAAATTGCCGAACTTGCCCTAAGGCATTTCCGCGAGGAGCCTTTCGTCTATACCCTTAAGCCACCGCGGTTGGAAGACCATCCGATCGAACGGTTCCTGTTCGAAACCCGCAAAGGCTTCTGCGAGCACTACGCCACGGCCTTCGCGTACCTGATGCGGGTGGCGGGCGTTCCAGCGCGGGTGGTCACCGGCTACCAAGGCGGATTATGGAATCCGATGGGGAGATTTCTGGAAGTCCGGCAAGCCGATGCCCATGCCTGGGCGGAGGTCTGGCTGCCGGAGACCGGCTGGACCCGGATCGATCCGACCGCCGCCGTCGCGCCGGAACGGATCGAGCGCGGGGTCGACTTCGACCAGCAGGCCGCCGCCGGAGACGTGCGCTTCAACGCCGATGCCGAGGGTCTCGCCGGGCCTGCGTTCGGATTCCGCCGCTGGCTTAGGCAGGCCCGGCTCTTCTGGTCGAGCGTCGATCATGCCTGGAACCTATGGGTGCTGGCCTACGACCCGGAAAGCCAGAAGCGCTTCTGGGAGGCTCTAGGCATCATCGACTGGCGTGGCCTGATAGCCTGGTTGGGCGGACTATTGGCCTTGTGCGGCGGCGCGGCCGCCCTGCTGTTTTGGCCGCGCCGCAAAGCCGCGTCGGATCCGGCGGCCAAACTCTATGGCCGATTCCTGAAGAAACTGGCGCGTCGTGGTGTTGTCAAGAGGACCGGCGAAGGTCCTAGGGATTTCGCGCGGCGAGCGGCTCTTGAGCAGCCTAGAGCGCGAAAGGCCATTCACCAAATCACCACCGTTTTTCTGCACCTGCGTTACGATAAGGAATCGGAGCCGGCGGATTTGGCGCGGCTGCGGCGGCTGGTCAGAGCGTTCCGGCCGTAGGAGCGAATCAGCGGCTCGCGCCACCCGCCATCTTCGTGGAATCGATGGGTTGCGGCGGAAGATAGAGCAATACCCAGCAACCATTCCTCACGCCGCCCTCTCCACCTTGAGTATCACCCCTTCCGCCTGGGTGACGCGGACCTTGGTGCCGGGTTCGGAATCCTCGCCCTCCACCCGCCAAATGGAATCGTCCACCCGAATCTTGCCCCGACCGTTGACGATGGGTTCTTCCAGGGTGAACACCCGGCCGACGTACTGCGCGGCCCTTCGGTTCAGCAAAGGCCGGTCGGTCTCGATCGGATGCTTTTTCAGATAACGGCGGAAGAGGGCGATGCTGACGATGGACAGGATCGAGAAGAGCATCAACTGGTACTGCCAATCCAGTCCCGGAAAGAGCCACAAGACGGCGCCGACGACGAAGGCACTTTCGGCCATCCAGATGAAGAACATGCCCGGCACGAGCAATTCCACGATCAGGAGCAAGACGCCGAACGCCCACCAGTGCCAAAACACGATTTCCAGGGGCATGGCCTAAGGCTTCCCTTTCGCGAACGCTTGCCGGGTCAATTCCCCGATGCCACCCAAGGCGCCGATCAAACTGGAGGATTCCAGAGGCATGAGAATGACTTTGTTGTTGTCCGCGGCGGCCAGGCTTTGCAGCGCTTCCACATATTTTTGAGCGACGAAATAGTTGACCGCTTGGACATCGCCCTTGGAAATTGCTTCCGACACCATCAAGGTGGCGCGCGCCTCGGCCTGGGCTAGGCGCTCGCGGGCTTCGGCCTCCCGGAATGCGGCCTCCTTGCGCCCTTCGGCTTCGAGCACGGCCGCCTGCTTTTCACCCTCGGCCCGAAGGATCGCCGCCTGCCGAAGGCCTTCCGCTTCCAGCACGGCCGCCCGTTTGTCCCGTTCCGCCTTCATCTGCCGCGCCATGGAGTCCACCAGATCCTGCGGCGGCTGGATGTCCTTGATCTCGATGCGGGTCACTTTCACGCCCCAGGGCGTGGTGGCGTCATCCACCACTGCGAGCAAACGGGCATTGATCTCGTCCCGCTTCGACAGTAACTCGTCGAGGTCCATCGATCCCATCACCGTGCGGATATTGGTCATGGTGAGCTGGAGAATGGCCAATTCCAGATTGCTCACCTCATAGGCCGCCCGCGCCGCGTCCATCACCTGGTAAAACACCACGCCGTCGACCCGCACCATAGCGTTGTCCTTGGTGATGACTTCCTGAGAGGGAACGTCCAGGACCTGCTCCATCATGTTGATCCTGGCTCCGATCTGATCGATGACCGGCACGATGACGTTCAGACCCGGAGTGAGCGTCGCAGTGTACTTGCCGAATCTTTGCACGGTATACTCCATGCCCTGTGGTACGAATTTCACGCTTAATATCACCAGGACGATCGACAGAATTAATAGAAAGAAGACGAAAAACCCAAAGGCGGTCATTTTTATTCCTCGGCAGATAGTACGAATTTTAATTAAGAAGCCTTAAGACCGGGCGGCGCGGCATTTACTCCACATGTTCTGAAAGGCGCGCGGCGACGATCCTTGAAAGAGGGGGGTGCCGGCCTGGAAATAATAGTTTGGGTGTTTCTTTCCTGCTCTGGTTATTTTGACCTACGGTGTTTGGCTTAGAGGAAGCTTAAGGAGATAGGACGTGTATTACTCCAAGGATCGCCCCATGAAAGCGGACGACTTCAGCAGCCAAGAACATAGACATTACGGCAAGCGGCGTCGTTCTTCCCGAACTCGGCTCATCCTGATTCTCGGGCTCAGTCTGGCTTTCGAGACGAGCCTTCTGATCATGGCCTTCGTGAGAATGGGTGTCGCCGAGCAGGAGGCCACGGAGTTGGCCATCGTCGAGAGAAAGCAGACCGCCGAGCTTGAGAGCCTGCGCCCGCAAGTGGAGAAGCTACACCAGGATCTTGACAACATGGTCCACTCGCGCCTGCCCGGCTTGCATCGGCTCGAGTTCGATCATGTCATCACCCTGGAAGATAATTACGTGAAGAATATCGTCTTTACCGTGGCCGGCAAGGGCCAGGAAAAGCAGTACGAATACAAGCTCGTCACGCACAACGGAACCTTAAGCCTGATTCATCCCCGTGTGGACATCCTGATCTTCGACCGAGCCGGAATCCAGATCGGCCTCGCCCGGATCGGCGTGCAAAAGGACGGCACTCCGACGCTGGACATGCTGGACCGCGGGGAAATCCGCTCCTTTTCCTCGAAAATCGAACTGACCGATAACGCCCAGCCCGAGTATTTCCGTCTCCGGGTCTATCCTTAAGCGCCGCCTAATTCCCGCGCCGGATGGGTTTCGATGCCGGTCCACCGGCGCGCCAAGGTGGCGGTGAACCGGGCGATCCAGCGAAACTCCGCGTCCGCAATCTACGGTTGAGCCGGCGGGCCGGAAGGACGTGGATTCCTGGAAAGGTAGTCAAAATCTCGAGATGGGATTGCGCCCGCCGGATCGCGCATCGAAGATGCCGCTGAACCCGGCTTTGAGCCGTTGCCACCCGCCCTCATCCTCGCCGCTTGAGTTGCCGCTGAACGGCATTGAGTATGCCGCGCAGAATATGGATTTCCTTCTGCTCCAGCCGGGCGCGGTTGAAGATACGCCGAAGCCGTCTCATCAGGGAGGGCGAAGACTTTTTCTCGTGCAGAAATCGGACCTCGTGCAGGGTCTCTTCGAGATGCCCGTAAAAGGATTCCATCTGCGCCGCCGTGGCGAACGGGGACATTTGCCGCTCCGTCCTCGACGCCCGCCGGGCCGCGAGAAAGATTTCGTAAGCCACCACCTGCACTGCCGCGGCGACGTTCAGGGAACTGAACTCAGGGTCGCTCGGGATGTGGAGCAGATAATGGCAGCGCTCCAGTTCTTCGTTGGTGAGCCCGGAATGCTCGTGTCCAAACAAGATGGCGGTCTTGGCTGTGCTCCCGCTCACGAGGTCGGCGCATTCGCGCGGCTCGAGCTCGGGCCAGGGAATGGTACGGAGCCTAGCGCTGGCGCCGATCACCAGGGCGCAATCCGCGATGGCGTCCTCGAGACTTCGGCAAACCCGTGCCCCGGCCAGGATGTCATCGGCCCCGGCGGCGCGGGCGATCGCCTCCGTGCTGGGAAAGATTTTCGGCTCGACGAGGGCGAGATCGCGAAGACCCATGTTCTTCATGGCGCGGGCCGCCGCGCCGATATTGCCCGGATGGGTGGTGTTGACCAGTACGATCCGGATATGGGACAGAAAATTCATTCTCTACGCCGCGGCCGAAACGAAAAAGGCAAAATTTTACCAGAACTCTGGTAATCTTGGGCCTTCCACACCTTTTCGAGCCCCGCCGAACGGTTTGATCCGCTCCGGCCGGCTCCTTCCATCAACCGAAACCAACAAAGACCGATCGACCATGGATCCCATGCTCAATATCGCGGTCCGGGCGGCCCGGGCGGCGGGCGACATCATCGTCCGCGCCATGGACCGGGTGGACCTGCTCAATATCAATCCCAAGGGGCGCAACGATTTCGTCAGCGACGTAGACCACAACGCGGAACGCGAAATCATCCATACCCTGTTGAAGGCTTACCCCGGTCATGCCTGCATCGGCGAGGAAAGCGGCCGGCAAGGCCCCGCCAAGACGGACTACGTCTGGGTGATCGATCCGCTGGACGGTACCACCAATTTCCTGCACGGTTTTCCTCAGTTCGCGGTCTCCATCGCCCTGTTCCATCGGGGCAAGGTGGACAAAGGCATCATCTACGATCCCCTGAAGCAGGAGCTGTTCACGGGCGTACGCGGCGCCGGCGCGACTCTCAACAATCGTCGGCTCCGGGTGACCAAGCAACCTAGCATGACCGGAGCATTGCTGGGCACCGGCATTCCCTTCAAGGACCAAAGCTATATCGATCCCTATCTCGGAATGCTCAAGGATCTCATCAAGGACACTGCCGGCATCCGGCGCGCCGGCTCGGCGGCCCTGGACCTGGCCTACGTGGCGGCCGGCCGGCTGGACGGCTTTTGGGAGATCGGCCTCAAGAAGTGGGACATGGCGGCGGGTGTCCTATTGATTCAGGAGGCCGGCGGCATCGTCACCGACCTCGAAGGCGGCGACAAATATTTCGAGACCGGCGCCGTGATCGCCGCCAACCCCAAGCTCCACCAGCTCATGCGCGGCCTCATCGAGCCCCACATTACCGACAGCCTGCGCTACCGGGCGGACGATCCGCGCCACAGCTCGGAATGAACTTCCGTTCGCGCCGGCATGCCGCTTAGACTGTCGGAAAGTCGCCGCAGCTGGGCTTCGTCCAGAGTAACGTTGAGCTTCCGCTGCGGGAGGGGAATTTCGATACCTTCTTTGGTGAAGGCTTCCTGAATCGCAAAGCAAAGGTCGCTCGTCACCTCCTTGACCTTGTTGGGATTGTTGAGGACTGCGGCCAATTCGAGGTTTATCGCGAAATCCCCGAATCCCAGGACCGACACCAGAGGAGGCGGGTTCCGGCGAATTTCGCGATGGGCGAGGGCGGCGTTTAGCAATAGCTCCCGCGCTTTTTTGAGATCGGCCGCGTAAGCCACCCTTACCGGCAACACCACCTGGCCCACCGGCTTTTCGGCGTAAGTTCGGTTGACCACCATTCCGGAAATCAGGGTGGAGTTGGGAATGAACAGCGAGGCACGGTCGAAGGTGGTGATTTCCGTGGCGCGCACGCTGATTTTCTTGACGTAGCCCTGCTGGTCGCCGACCACCACCCAGTCGCCCACCTTGATGGGACGCTCGACCAGGAGAATCAGCCCCGAAACAAAGTTGTTGACGATGTTCTGAAGGCCGAAACCGATCCCCACCGACAGCGCGCCGGCGATGATGGCGAGGTTGGAAAGGTCGATGCCTAAGGTGGAGATGGCCAGCATCGCCGCGATGATGAAGCCGACGTAGCCGATCGCGGCGATGATCGAATTGCGCACTCCCAAATCCAGCCGGGTTCTCGGGAAGATGCGCTGATCCAGGGACTTTTGCAGCATTCGGGTCACGGTAAGAAAGACCGCGAAGAGCAGCAGGGCCCAGAGGATTTTGGACAGGGAAATGTCGACGTTCCCGATCCGGAAGCCGAAGAACACGCTCTGCAACCAGGCGGACAAATCCTTTCCGCCGGCTCCCCACAGCACCAGGAAAGCCAGGATTCCTAAAAGCAGGATCAGGAGCTGCAAAGCTCCGCTCAGCCAAAACGCGAGCATTTCCGCGCCGTCGTGGCTGAGGGCCAGACCGACGCGAAGACGGCGGCCCACGGCCGAGCCTTCGCTTAAAAGATGGGCAATCGCCTCGGCGGCCACTCGGCACAAGAGAATCACCACGACATAAAGTCCGGCGGTCAACACCAGCTGAGTGGCGAGAAGCCGGGACAGCACGACGTAGCCCAATATCGCCGATAAGGGAATCGCGCCCACCAATACGGCCAGGAAAAAGCGCAACCGTTGCCAGCCTGGACCCAGCTCCGTTTGCCCGTCGGCGAACCAGACCCGCCGCCGCAGCAAGGTCAACAGCACCGCCGAGATCGACAGGCCAAAAACGAATTTCTGGATCGTTATCAGCTCCACCGAGGCCTCGTACTGACTCCCCAGCTCCATCAGCACGCGGTCCAGCGCGAACAGCACCGCCAGCCAGGTAATGGCCCGGCTGACGGCCCGCGCCGCGCAATCGTGGATCGGCGCCAATCGCCAGTCAGCATCGTAGGGCGCCAGGGCCGAATGACAGAATCCGGAAACGAAGAACACTCCGACCAAGGCAAGCAGGGCCGTACGGGCCACTTCGATCATTGGCTCGGGAAAGACATCGTCGTACAACAGGCCAAAATAGATGGCGCTCGCGGCGATGGACGGCAGCAGCGAGTGGACGACACCGGTAAACGCGGCGGTCCAAAGCCGCTGCAAATAGGTCGGCTCGCCCATTACCGCCACATAACCGAACCTTCGGATCAGCTGCGCACGCAGCGGAAAGGTCAAGACGATCGCCAAGATCAATTCCAAAACCAACCGGCCGCCGAGGATTCGGCTCTGCTCGTCCGTGATCTCCCTGGAAAGCCAACCTCGGATGCCTTCGTAAGCGGCCTTGCCGCCGGAGGCCAGTTCTAGCAGGCCTTTTCTCCAGACCGAAGGCGCCAGAGGCGAGGCACTGCGGCTAAAGATCCGCTCGGTGAAACGGGTCCGCCGCAGAACCTTGATCGTATCGATCACCCGGTCAGCCCGAGCGATGAGGAGTTCCGCTTCCTTCTGCGCGCCTTCCGCCGCCGCCTGCGCATCGTTCAGCGACTTGCGCCGGGCGGCCAGCGTGGGTGCTTCCGGCGGCGCGCCTTGCGCCGGCGGCGGTCCC
>CADDYU010000122.1 GCA_902810705.1 Methylococcaceae bacterium | reverse complement strand
CTTCCGGCGTCCCCGGGGGCGACGTCGCCGTCACGATCGGCGACGCCGCCTTCCGCTTCGCCGCGCAGGCCCCTCACGCCGTTAGCCCCGCGCCTGCCGCCGCCCCGTAGCGCCCTTGAGCCGGCCGGCTCCCTCGCCAGGGTGAGTCGCAGCCGCCGCGAGGACTGCAGGCTGCCGCCTTCTGTGACTGCGCGATCGTGAGCCTGTCCCGACCTGACTAGGACACGCAGAGGAGATCGTCATGACCGGCCGGATTCCGACTTTCGTCCTCGCGACCGCCGCGATCTGTCTGTTGCTCGCGCCCGCGCGCGCCCAGGACGCAACCGAAAAACCGCCGCTGGCCGGCTTGCCGTCCGAGCCGGGACCGACGGTCGACAGGATCAACGCGTTGGGGGACAACGCGTGGCTGTACCTGGGCAACCCCGCTCCCGACCCGAAGTGGGGCAGCGCGCGGGGGTGTTCCTGGGGCGGCAAGTCGATGGTGCCGGCGCCGGAGCTGCGCGGGGCCTTCCACGCGGGCGAAGGGGTTCACGCGGGCGTCAAGCCCGACGGGTTCGGTCAGGACGACTACTGGTTCTACGACGTCAACCAGCACCGCTGGATCTGCCTCTATCCGGGCACGGACGTCAAGCACTTCAACCAAAGCGTCAAGGACGGCACGATCAAGGTCGATGCCAACGGCACCGTCGTGGATCAACAAGGCCAGCCCGTTCCCGGGCATCTGATGATCCACGCCTGGGGTTTGCTGGCGTACGACACCGACCGGAAGAAGCTCCGGTTTCTCCGGTACGATGCCGGCTTTAACAAGTACTACTTCCCGGGTTCGTCGAACCGTTCGCTTCAGCCGCAGCTCTTCGAGGCACTGGATCGTCTTAAAGCCCAGGGCCTGAACAAGCCGGGACAATCGTTCGCCCCCTGGGCCTACAACACGCTGACCGGGACGTTCGAGCGCGAACCGGCCAAGCCCGGTCCGCCCGCGGGGTTCGGGCAGTTCTTTTATGCCCCGACCCTCAAGCAATTTCTGTACATCTACGGCGGGGTCAACGCGTTCGACCCGGCGACCAACACCTGGAGCCGCCTGCCGGTCAAGGGCGTGCCCGTGGGCGGCTTTGAGCAGGGCGGGTGTTACGACGCCCGCCGCGACCAATTCTACCTGGGCGACGTCGCCACCCGGTTCACCCGCTACGACGTCAAAACCCAGACCGGCCAGACGATCGACAGCGCCTGCGCCTATCCCTTCAACTTCACGATGAACAACGGCTCGCTGGCGTACGATGCGATCAACGACGTGGTCGTCGGGTTCGATTTCGGGAAGCAGAAACAGATGTACGTCTTCGACCCCAAGACCAGCGCCTGGGTTGGCGCGATTGCGTTCGACCCGGCTTTCAAGAAGGCCGTCCGCGTCACCAACTCGGCCTGGTACGACGCGGAACTGGGGGTCTTCTTCATCTTCACCGCCGGCGACAGCGGCCCCGGCGAGATGTGGGTGTACAAGTTCAAGCGCAAGTCCACCCCGGCCGCTCCCGCGATCACCACTCAACCGGCCGGCCAGTCGGTCCCCGCCGGCAAGGCCGTCACCTTCTCGGTGGCGGCGACCGGGCCGGCGCCCCTCACCTACCAGTGGCAAAAGAACGGCGCCGACCTCGCCGGGGCGACCGGGTCCACCTACACCGTGCCGGCCACCACCCCGGCCGACAGTGGCACCCTCTACCGCGTGGTCGTCTCCAGCGCCGCCTGGAAACTGTCGAGCGCGCCCGCAGCCCTCATCATTGCCGCCGCGAGGGACACGGTGTGGGTGGAAGACGCCATCCCCGCCGGCGCGTCGTCCTCCGCGGTCCACCATGGCGACGGTTTCGGCTGGACGTGGGCGACCGCCGCCCCGGCCCCGTACTCCGGCAGCCGCGCCCACGTGTCGGCCTGGTCCACCGGCGTGACCCAACATTCGTTCGAGCACGCGACCCAGCCGCTCCCCATCGCCCGTGGCGACAAGCTCTTCACCTACGTCTACCTCGATCCCGTCCATCCGCCTGCGGAGATCATGCTGCAATGGTTCGACAGCGCCCGTTCCTGGGAACACCGGGCCTACTGGGGGGCCAACCGCATCCCCACCGGCGCCGACGGGACGGCCGCCCGCAAGCCGATGGGGCCGCTCCCCCCGCCCGGCCAGTGGGTGCGGCTCGAAGTGCCCGCCAGCGCGGTGGGCCTGGAAGGAAAATCGCTCACCGGAATGGCGTTCACGCTCGACGCAGGCCAGGCCACCTGGGACTACGCCGGCAAATCCTCAGAACCCGCCACCCCAGCCGCGCCCTGAAGCGGGCCATTGGCTTGATCCCCCGCTTTCCTCAACTTGGCCCCGCTTCGCTCAACCGTGCTGGCGGATGGAGAAGGCGAGCATCATCGTATCTATCGACCAAACCCGGGCCTCCGTGTACGCTATGCACGAGGATGAAATATCGGATACGGTACGCCGAATCGGTTGTGAAGCAACTCGCGAAAATGTCGCCCGACGTCGCCAGACGCATCCGATCGAAGGTCGAGCGCCTCGCCGATGACCTTGCCGGCGACGTGAAACGGCTGACGAATTATTCGCCGGAATATCGGCTTCGCGTCGGCGATTGGCGCGTGCTGTTCAATATCGTCGGCGACTTGATCTCGATCGAACGCATCAGCCATCGATCCGACGCCTACTGAAAGGAAACGCGCCATGCTCAAGGTGAAACCCGAATATCTCAGCAAGCGTGGCAAGCGAGAGTTCGTCGTGCTGACCGTGGAAGACTTTGATCGCATGAAAGCGGCGCTGGAAGACGCCCATGATCTGCGCGATCTGCGCCAAGCCACGCGCAGGAACGCCGCGAAGCCCTACTACACGCCCGCCGAAGTTGACCGGCGATTGGCCAGCCGAAAACGGAAGTGACAATCGTGCAGCCCCCGACAATCCGCATCGGCCGCGTGCGCCAATCTAACTGAAGCCGGCCACCGTCTTGATCCCCCGCAGAGCCTGCCCTGAGTATGTCGAAGGGATCAACTCGGCATACGGCTGGCGGATGGAGAGGGCGAGCATTTTCCATTAATCAGATGAAACTGAGTTCGAACTGAATTGCGTCCCCCTTATGGCTTCTCCTTCTTTAAGAACTCTTTGACGATCACCCGGAACAATCGACCATTGCCAGCGGGTTTGTCGGTCGGGTCGAAGAATACCTCGATTGCGACTTCCGCCGCGGTGTCCGGTGCGGCCTCGATCTCAACATACCATGACCGTGTTGGAGCATTTTCAGGAGCTTGCGGTGTTTTTTTTTCGTTGATCGGGAGTGACGCCCGAAGCTTCGGGGATTGGGTACTGCCGATCACGAGATTGGCGCTCACGGCCACCACCGTCGCGGTACGCCCCGACACCGTGAGCCGCAGCCGACCCGATCCATCACCTTGTGAAGCGACGGAGAAGTTGAAGAGGGTCCCGACCTCACCAGCATTCTTCGGGGTCACTTCCGTGAAGCCCGGTTGGGCATGAACAGGGGAGCACATCACGGTTGCCGCCATCACGATTAGGAAAAGATGGGTCGTTAGTTGCATCTCAAATCCTATGGTTAGTTTTTAACAAGTCCATGCCATCGAGTCGCGACTCGATGGCATGGAACGTGTCACGATTTTCGATCGTTGTCGCCAATTATAGTCCCGGCGAAGTCGTCGACCGGATGATATCCAGATGGACGGGCAAGAATACGGGATCGATCGTCAGATTGTAAATGTCCGGGTAGCTGTAGATGCCGCCCGTGTTGTCTGCCAAGCCGAACTGGTAACCTATCTCGTGAACGACATGTCGGCGAGCGAGTTCGGTGGCGTTGGCTGCCGTCAGACCCAGTTGCCGAACGTAATCAGCGAGCGATTCCGCGAACACCATGGACCCGCGCCGGAACGAAGTTCCACCGCCGTTGATTCCATGAGGACCCCACTCGGCACCCCCGTCAGGGTCGTAATCGGCCGTCACGACACCTTGATACCCTTGAAGGACGTACGCAACCCAGTATTCGGGCTTTCGCCAGCCTTCCGACTCGAACGCGCCCGCCTTGTTGTATTGAACATCGAGCGCCGCGTGAGAGGTGGTGTCCACGTTGATCGAAGGGGCGATGTTCGACTTGTCGTACGCGGGGTTGCCGCCTCCGTCGAACACGGGGAGGATGTATGCCGGCTGATACTTCGTCACCATCAACCCGGTATCAGGCAGCGATGGAAGAGTCGCCGTGTCGTCGTCCTTTACGGTAAATGGGATGTTCAAGGAACTGGTCGTCATCGTGCCAGCGGCCTTGTTGACGGCCGTGATGGACATCGTGCCGACGCCTCCTACGGTCAGCGTGCCGCCGACGAACTCACTCCAGTCCGCTTCCCCCTCGCTCGTGGTGTTTAGTGTCCACACAAAAGTGGTACCGCTCTTGGTGACGTCGGTGATCGTCCCGGTGTTGTGGTCCGTGAAGACCGGGTCCGTGTCCGCCGCATCAAACGACAGGCCGGCGAGGCTCGCTGCCGGGAACACCAGCCGGCTCGTGCCGCCGGTCGTTCCGTTGCCGGTGATGGGGGTGATGGTCACGGCGGTGGCACCGGTGCCGACCGTGAGCGTGCCATTTTCGAACCGCCCGTTGGCGGTATTCGGGGCGGCGGTGTCGAGGTCGTTCGACCCGTCGGCGAGGTTCGTAGCAGTCTTCACCTCCGTCAGCGCCGCGCCGGTGCCCACGATGTCGCTCACCGTGCCGCTGATCTCGTTGCTACCAGCGGGTAGGGCAGCCATCGAGTCGCGTTCGACGTGTAGGAATCGCCAGACGGTCAGCACATCCGAAGTATATTTGTCCGCCTGCCGAACCTCGCGGTCGACCGGGTTGGTGGCGACGGGGATGTCTTGGTTGACGATCCGCTGTTTGTTGGCGTTGGCGGCGGCGCCGCCGACGTTCAATTCGTTGTCGTTGTTGTTCAGCCGCAGCAGGAAGTCGTTGTCGGCGTTGGCGACGAGTCGGTAGTTGTCGCCGGGCTGCATGCTGACGATGTAGTCAGATTGGTTCTCCGTCTCGCTGGCGGCGAACGACAGTTCCTTCGTCACATCCGCGTTTGGCGTCACGCCCGATGCCTGCCAGCCGAACGTTCCGGCCGCGCCGCGGTTGTCCGTGGCGCCTGCCTCGTTGTCCACCGCATCGGAATCAGCGCTCGGGTCGTCCATATCGAACGCCCGCAGGTACACTTTGACCGCGAAGGGTGGCGCGACGGACAGGGTGGTTTTCACCCGCATGATACTGCGCGGCTGCGGATCCTGAACGTACCCGCCCCCACTGGCGAACACCCGCATGTCCGGGAACACGCGCTTGGCGCTGGGCGTGAGGCCGGCCGGCCAGTTCGGGTCGGCATCGAGTGTGTTGCTATCGTCGAACGCATTGTCGTATCCGACCCACTCGACCTTATCGACCCCGATGACGGTCAGCGCCGCCTCGTCGGATGCGGTATTGGCGCCGAATGTTTGCTCCAATTTCAGCACGGTCCCCCGGGCCGCATTCTGAGCCGTGATGCCCTCCACCCACAGGTCCTTTGTGAACCAGTCGCCGACTTTCACGAAGTCCGTGAGGGGGATTGCGTTGCCCAGCGTGTAGGCACTGGCGGCGGCCTTGTCCTGCTGCTTCCACAGCTTTACGTCTCCACCGCCGGATGTGGCCGATAGCTTGATCTGGCTGCCGTTGAATGGGTTTTTCACCTTCAGGGTCAGCTTCGCCAGTTCGTCGTCTCCACCGGTTACGACATCATCCGTATTGTCGAACTTTGCGTCGTTGTCGTCGTTGTCCAGGTTGACGAACGTCGCCGATCCGACCGTCGCTTCGTCGGCGTCGGCGATCATCCCTTGCGCCGTGTCGATGACTCCCGGCTTGTAGATCTCCAGATCGGACTGGAGCCCGGCGTACATCGTGATCGTCATCGACCCGCCATTGTCGCCGTAACCCACGTCTTTGAACTGCACGCCGAACGTCGATCCCGTCGCGGTCACCATCTGCCCGTAAATATGATCGGATTGGTACGCGCCCCAGGAAAACCCGCCTCCGTCCGCGTCCGACGCGCCGCTGAACTCGAAGCGGCCGGCGGAACCCGAAGTGGTGCGTGAGAAGACATCGGTTTCAGTGAAGTCGTCGAACTTCGTGGCGTCCGTGTTGCGATTGCCTCCGCCATCGGTGCGATTACCGATCTTGGCCGTCCCCGAAGCGACCAGGAAATAGTTCGCTCCGGACCGGGTGGAGAAATTCTGATACGAATTGCTGGTCGCGCTGACGGTAATCGTACCGACCTCGACGAATCCATCGGGCAAGGATGTCGACAGCAACTGACGGGATTCCAGGAACTCGATGGTGGATCGACAATCCGCACGACGCGTCTTCTTTGCATTACGCATGACGATTCCTCCTCTTTTTTCGGCCTGATGAAATGAAATCGAGTGGAATCGCCCCTACGGCACCCCACTGGTTGACGACACTATAGCTTCATCTTTGATGCCTGCAACCATGAAAACACATTGGTAGGGAGCGGAAAAGGTGCGGAAAAGGTGGCATTCGTCATTGATCGCAAAAACGCTTCTTGCACCCGAGCGCACGGAAATCAACTGTTCCCGCGCGGCATCGACGCAGTTCGGTGAGGAACCGGATAGTTTTCTGGCGGCACTGTCGTTGTGCCGTGTGGAACCGGTTCGTTTCCGTTCGGGCTTGGCTTGTTTCCGCGCGGAACTGGCGTGATTCCGTACGGAACTGGATCAGATCCGTGCGGAACTGCGGTCTGGCTGCGCGGATAGGCCATTGAATCTCGCGTTTTTATGGGGCGATGGCGTTTGGGTCGCGCTGCGGGCGATCTTATCGGGCCGTTCGAGGGGAGACTGAACGGCTGAATCTTTCATCTCCAAAAAATCTACCGTCTTGCTAATTTGCCTCACGACATCGCCGATGGATTGAGTGTCGGGCGACGCGGATTGGTCGTGTGATCGACGCGAGCGCTCGGCATGAACCGAGAGGTCTGGGCACGCGCAGCGGAAGGCTCGCGAATCGCTGTCGGCCTCAAATCCATTTGAGGTATTGATCATGGCATTCAATTATTTGCCCAGCGAAGAAGCGAAGCTCGTCGTCTGGACCGGCGAGTTCCTCGCCAACATTCAGGCGAATCCGACCAGCTATGGTTTGGTCGCTCAGGATGCGACGGACTATGCCACGACCCGCACGCGATTCGTGGACGCATACAACAAAGTCCAGAACCCGATCACCAAGACTCCCCCGAATATCACGGCGAAGAACACCGCGAAGAAGACGCTCATCAACGCGACGCGCATGCTCGTGGATGTGATTCAGGCTTGGCCGCAAATGACCAACGAGAAGCGGCGGGAACTGAAGATCACCGAGCGCGATAAGAAGCCGGTGCCGACGCCAGTTCCGGGCACGCCGTTCGTCAAGGTCGCGTCGATCAACGGGCGCAAGGTGACGCTGAGCTTGCAGCAGAGCAAGACCAGCAAGGGCAAGCCCAAGGGCGTGAGCGGCGCGAACGTGTTTGTGTTCTACGGCGAGCAGCCGCCGGCGACCGCGAACGGCTGGAAGTTTGAGACCGGCACCGGCCGCAGCAAGGTGACGTTGAACCTCACCGACGTCGAAGCGGCTTGCACGGTGTGGATTACCGCGTTCTGGTTCAACGGTCGCAAGGAAGCCGGGCAAGCGGCGGACCCGATCAGCGTGAACCTGGCGGCGATGAGCGCGCTGCCGCAGGGGATGAAGATCAAGAAGGCGGCGTGATCGGATTGCGGATTGCGGATTTCGGAATCAAAGAAGCGCGGCGCGTCGAAAGGCCACCGCGCTTCGTTTGTTTCACGCGGCGACGGTCTGCGACTGCGAGCGTGGCGGCGGGACGGGGTCGCCCAACTCGCGCAGGGTTTGAATGTGGCCTTGAATCGCTTCGCGGATGGAGTCGATCGCGTCTTCGCGCGTGGCGCCGGTGGAGACGCAGCCGGGCAGGTCGGGCACGTAGACGCTGAAGGTGCCGTCGCCGGCGGGCTCGATGATGACGGTGTATTCCACGGTGTTCATTTTAGCCCCGCTTGACGAAGAATGGAACGCAACGTTCCCGGTGCCACGTCGTGCGAGAGTTTGCCGCCGGCGGGAACGGTGACGAGGCCGGGCTTGGTCGGATGTTTGAAGTGAAAGTGCGAGCCGGTCGTGCGGATGTGCTGCCAGCCGTCGTCGCGGAGGAGCGTGAGCAGATCGCGGTACTTCATCGTTGGGTGAGGCATGGTAACAGAACTTGTGACAGCATCGAATGTTCAGGCGATCGCACTGCCGTCCCCGCGAATGGAGATGGCCGTGCGCCCGGGGACGGAGGCGGACATCGACTTCATCGATGCGCTCCAGAAGAAGAACCACAAACAGCTGGGCTTCATGAATCGGCCGATGCTGGAGGGGAAGGTCACGCTCGGGCATGTGTTGATTGCGGAAACAGTTGCCAGTGGCCAGTTGTCAGTTGCCAGTGAAGAACGGCAAGGAAAGCCGAAGTCTTCCGCGCCTCTTCTGGCACCTGGCAACTCGCAACTGACAACTCGCCTGGGCTATTTGATCGGAAATGATCGGTACAAGCATCGCGACGAACTGGGCGTGATCTTCCAGATGTGCGTGGCGACGGAGTTTCGCCGATCGCTCGTCGCGGGGAATCTGCTCAAGTCGCAGTTCGAGCGATCGGCGTACGGATGCAAGCTCTACTGCTGCTGGTGTGCGCAGGACATCGAGGCGAACCGGTTCTGGGAATCGATGGGATTCGTGCCGCTGGCGTTTCGCGCGGGGAGCGCGAAGAGGGATCGGGTCCACATCTTCTGGCAGAAGCGGATTCGCGCGGGCGACAGCACGACGCCGTGGTGGTTTCCATCGAAGACGGCCGGAGGTTCGATTCGCGAAGATCGCATCGTGCTGCCGATCCCGCCGGGGACGCATTGGAGCGACGCGAAGCCGTTGATTCTGCCGGGTAAATTGGAAGAATCGAAACAGGTGCTCGAAAAGAAACACGGGCGGGACGCCCGTGCTACGAAGAAGGCGAAGACCATCGAAAAGCCCGCGCTGATTCGTCGCAACGGGTTGACGTTCGACATTCCCAAGCAAGGCGAGCAGTTGCCGGAAGCGAAATGTGCGAAGGAAGTGAAAGCGAAACCGCAGCGCGTTAAGCAACAGTGCGATCCGCGTTTGGTCGCGGCGGCGCGCGAGCTGCGCGACCGTTGGCTGGAACAGGTCAACGCGGTTCCCCTTCTCGATGAGGGGAAATATGACGTGACGCGGAAACTGAGTGAGAACGGCGCTCATGCGACTGATCGGGGGACTGCTTTGCCTGTGCTCGGTACGCCGTCGCTCTTGCTTGCGGCCGTGCCGGTCGTGGCGACGGCGGCGTGAAGTCGTATGATGTACTGATGGTCCTTTCCAATCACCTGGCGACCGTCGGAAACGGGCGGGCGATCGACCGCAGCGCCATCCCGGAGCTGTCGGGGCAGGAATTCAGGCAAGCGATTCTGGATGCGGTGGCCAGCGGGGAGCGCGTCGCGTCGCTCTTTGGCGTGGCTGAGGCGCAGGCGGAAGTCGTGCGGCTTTACGTCGTGCTCGCGGATGATCAGGATTCACGATTCCGCGTGGGGACGACGGCCGTGGCCGGGGACCGGTTCACGTCGCTTACGCCGGATTGTCTGCAGGTACATTTGTTTGAGCGGGAAATCGCCGAGCAGTTCGGGGTGAAGGCCGAGGGACATCCGTGGTTTAAGCCGGTGCGGTATCAAGCCTCGCTTCGGCCGGGGCATGATGCGTGGGACCGGGCCACGAATGAGCCGCCACTGGTCGGGGTAACGGATTTTTACCGCGTCGAGGGAGAGGAAGTGCATGAGGTGGCGGTCGGTCCGGTTCACGCGGGGATCATCGAGCCGGGGCATTTCCGCTTTCAGTGTCATGGCGAGCATGTCTTTCATCTTGAAATCTCGCTCGGCTACCAGCATCGCGGGGTGGAGCGGGCGATGCTGGGCGGGCCGAACAAGCGGTCGATTCATTACGCCGAAACGCTGTCGGGCGATACGACGGTCGGTCATTCCACGGCGTACTGCCAGGTGATCGAAGCGCTGGCCAAGTGTCAGAAGTCGGCTCGGGCGCAGACCCTTCGCGGGATCGCGCTGGAGCTGGAGCGGCTCGCCAATCACGTCGGCGATTTGGGCGCCTTGTCGGGCGATGCGGGGTTCCTGCCGACGGCCAGCTATTGCGGGCGCATCCGCGGTGATTTTCTCAACATGACGGCCCTGATCTGCGGGAGCCGATTCGGCAGAGGGATGATCCGCCCCGGCGGAATTGGTTTCGACGTGGACCAGAAGATGATCGACGAACTGCTGCGGCGCGTGGCGGCGGGGAAGAAGGATTGCAAGAGCGCGATCGAACTGCTCTGGAACTCGGCCTCGGTGATGGCGCGGTTCGAGGACACGGGCCGGGTTTCGCCGGAACTGGCCGAGGAACTGGGCTTGGTCGGCCCGGCGGCCCGGGCGTCGGGCCTGCAACGCGACGCGCGGAACGATCATCCCTCGGGCATTTTCCGCTTCTCGCACATTCCCGTCGCCGCCTGGACCAGCGGCGACGTCTTCGCGCGGGCCTACGTGCGATGGCTGGAAGTGCAGCGGTCGATCGAGTTCGTCGAGGAGCAGCTCGCCGCGCTGCCCGGGGGTGCGATTCAAAGGGAAGTCAAGGACCTGGCGCCCAATCAACTGGCCATCTCCGTGATCGAAGGATGGCGCGGCGAACTGTGTCACGTCGCCCTCACCGATGCCGCGGGACGCTTTGAGCGATATAAGATCGTCGATCCATCGTTCCACAATTGGATGGCCGTCGCCCTGGCCTTGCGCGGCCAGCAGATTTCCGACTTCCCGCTTTGCAACAAGAGCTTCAATCTGTCCTACTGCGGGCACGATCTTTGATGGTCCCCGCGCAGGCAGCCGGAAAGGTTTTTAGATGATCAAGATCGCACTCGCCCGCCTGCAACAGGGTCACCGCACGATGCGGTACCCCGACGGCCCGGCCCCGGAAGTGCCGGAGCGATTTCGCGGGCGGCCGGTGTTCGACGCGTCCAAGTGTCCCGACGGTTGCGCCGCCTGCGCCGACGCGTGTCCGACGCAGGCCATCACCATTAACGGAACAGTGAAGGTCGACCTCGGCCGGTGTCTCTTTTGCACGGACTGCATTCGAGCTTGCCCCGAGGGGGCGGTGTCGTATTCGCAGGACTACCGGCTGGCGGTGAGCAATCGCGAGGACCTGATCGTGGCGGCGGGGGAGGAACTGAAACTGGCGCACGCGTTGGACGAGAAGCTGATGAAGCTGTTCGGGCGGTCGCTCAAGCTGCGGCAGGTGTGCGCCGGCGGGTGCGGCGCCTGCGAGGCGGACGTGAACGTCCTGCAAACCGTCGGCTGGGACCTGGGGCGGTTCGGGATCCAATTCGTCGCGTCGCCGCGGCACGCCGACGGTCTGCTTATCACGGGGCCGGTCACCGAGAACATGCGGCTGGCGCTGCGAAAGACGTACGACGCGGTGCCCGACCCCAAGATCGTGATCGCCGTCGGCGCCTGCGCGATCTCGGGCGGGCCTTTCATCGATCACGACGAGGTGCAGAATGGCGCCGAGTCGCTCGTGCCGGTCGACCTGTACATCCCCGGTTCCCCGCCGCACCCGCTCACGATCCTGGACGGGTTGCTGCGGCTCCTGGGCAGGATTGACGACAGGGTTCACGGGCAGACGTCCGTCCCGACACCGTCGGCCGTGCGACCCCCGGTCGGTGCACCGGGCTGAGGCTGACTGGCCCGATCGGAAGTGACGGACGGGCCAGGGGTCCGCCGGCGGTGGCCCCTGACGGCATCGGTGAGATGTGACGGCGCGGCTATCGGAAAGCGACATGATCTTTGAGATTGACGGCGAGTTGTTCCACAGCACGAAGCTTCACCGCCTCACCGGCCGTCTGGGTACGAGCGTCTACGTCACGCGCGACTACTCGCGCGCGTTTGTTCGCAAGGATGAGGCGTACGGCGGCTTCAAGGTCCACGAGGCGACGCCGGACGAGATTCACCGACTGATCACCGTCGAGGGACTAGACGAGCTAAGACGGGTTCAGCGGCAAGGCTCGTGATTTCGGCCGCTCCCGAGATGACCGCTCTGCCCGCGAGACGTCGCAGGATCGCCGGCCGGCGCGGTTGCAATCGTGGTCCGGGCTGAGAAAATGGCCGGCCCATGCGAAAGCTCCTCGAACGGATGGGCGAGTTCGGCGACGGCCGGTACGACCCGGACTGGCGGCTGCTGAAGCTGCCGGGATATCGGAATTTTTATACGGAATATCTGGAGCCGATGGAGCCGGGCGAGCGGCACCTGGTGCGCGAGTCGCTGTACTACGCGCTGGTGCTGCTGGAGCGCGGCGGCGATGGAGACGTGGCGCGGGCGGAGGCGATCCTGGGGGCGGTCGAGGAGCTTCAGGTCAAACAACCGGGGCACCCGCGCGACGGCTTGTGGCATTACTTCGCTGAAGAATCCGTGTTGGACTGGCCGACCGCCGATTTCAACTGGGCCGACTTCAACGGCATGACGCTGCTGATGATCTGGTACTTGAAGCGGGAGCTGCTCAGCGCCCCCGTGCGCGAACGCGTGCGCGAGATGATCCGCAGGGCGGCGTACTCGGTCATGCGGCGGAACGTGAACATGGATTACACGAACATCGCCATCAAGGGCACGTTCGTCACGCTGGCGGCCGCGGAGGTGCTCGACGATGCCGAGCTGATGACGTATGCCACCGACCGGGCCGTGCGGCTGCACGAGGAGACCTTTCGGACGGACAGTTTCGCGGAATACAACAGCCCCACCTACGCGTGGGTGAGCCTTGCGGGGCTGATGGCGATCGACGGCTTCGTCCAACACGGGCCGTCAAAGAAGCTGGCGCGGGAAATACAGCACCGTTTCTGGCAACACCTCGCGTCGCACTGGCACGCTCCCACGGGAGAACTGGCCGGGCCGCATTCGCGAACGTATACCGTGCGGCTTCACGACAACGCGATGTCACCGGGGCTGATGGTCGTCAAGGCCAGCGGCGGGCGAATCCCGATGGACGTCCCCGACGATCCGGCCGAAGTGGGATTGAATGGATTTTACGGCTACTTCCTCAATCCCAACATTCCGCCCGAGGCGGCCAAAATGCTGACCGACGAAAAGCGGGTAGAGACCATCGTCGAGATGACCGATCGCCGCTCCCGCCGCGGCGACTGGTGGAAACCGGTCGGCCTACCGGAGACACGCGATGATTGGTGGGTGCCGGTCAAGGAGCTTCCCGCCCGCATCACGACCTTTATCAACCCGGCGTTCTGCCTCGGCAGCGTCAACCTGATGCACGGCTGGGAGCAGCGGCAGAACCTGATCGCCTACTGGAACGGCGGCGGGGCCAAACCCTCGTACCTGCTGCACCGCTACCTGCACGATCGGCGACCGTGCTGTTCGGGTCATTTGGCGACGGCACAGAGGGAAGGGTGCGTGCTGGCGACGGGTTTTCTGGTCGACT
>CADDYU010000121.1 GCA_902810705.1 Methylococcaceae bacterium | reverse complement strand
AGATTGCGCTGAAAAGCGGGTAGACTGCCGAGATATTTTCCCTAAATATTCGATAGAAGAAATCGAAGATAAATTGTCTCTTAAAAGAACCGCTAGAGAGCGTGTCCAATGCATTGAGCATTTTTTGCTTTCGATTTTGAATCGGGACAATGAGGACTTGCTGATTCAAACCGCGTGCAAGGAGATAGGTAGGTCCAACGGATGTTATCCTATTTCAACGCTCGCCCAAACTCTCGGCTTAAGTAAACACACACTCGAACGTCGGTTCCAAATTCATATTGGCGCTACGCCAAAAAAATATGCTCGTATAGTACGTTTGCGGAACGCGATTCTCCAACGTAAAAAGCTTTCAAATTGGGCGGATGTGGCATGCGCAGCAGGTTATTACGATCAAAGCCACATGATTAACGATTTCCAAGAGCTTTATGGAATGTCACCAGAATCCATTTATCCTCAAATTGAAGGCTCCCAGACCATACAGTTTTCTGGATTATTGAATTTATATTGAGCCTAGCATTAAGGCGATTATTTTGTTGCTCGCCGAAAGCTCTTGGCTGTTTTTAGCGCCTCTGTATTCTCTCTCCATTTCACAGTCAGCCAGGCTATTTAGTCGGTGTTGAACAATTCGATTTTCGAGAGGCGGAGACATCAGGTAGGATAAAAGTCCACGCGACAGTGATTTTGGATTCGCAAGAGGTGCAGATAGCCAGGTCCAGAGTTCGAGCCAATAAAAGCTGATCCTGCGAAGCAGGATCCGGATGTTGTGGCCCGCGCCGCACAAAACAGTATGCAGAGCGTCGCCCGCCTTACCTTTCAGCCAGTTCTGCCGCAAGAGGCCATCGTCCTTCATGGGGCTGATGACGTGTTCGATTGCTCCTGCGATTCAGCCAGTGCTTCAGGGCGCGGGATAACCGTTTCTTGCCACTGAGATGCAGCTCGATTCCGACGGGCGGTTGCACACCCCGGAAGCCTCGATCGGCAAAGACGTGCTGAGGGTTGACGTCCACCAGAATCTCAACTTGTTCCAACAGCGACTCCAGGGTGTGCCCATCGTAGGGATTCCCCGGTAACGAGCGCGCCCCGACCACGAAGCAGTCCTTCGCGGTGGTGGCGATGCCCACCTTGACGCCGAATTCGTAGTGCTGCGGGGCTTTTCCCTTGGCAATACATTCCACCTCCGGCTCGTGCAGACTGTACAGCTTGTGCTTGTCTTTCGGCTTCTGCGCCAGCAGCTGACAGGCATTTGTCAAGGGGCGCACCAGTGTCATGGGGATCTCGGCCATCTCCATCAGCCGTCTTTCCACGTCGCGCACGACCCGCCCCAGCCAGGTCTTAAGTGTCTTGATCCCCTTACGCATCCGTCGGAACTGCTTCGCCTGCGCATAGCGGCCCACCTGTTTCTCCATCCGTGGCCCTACTCGCGCATAGCTCTGGCGTAGGTCCAGCTCAGCCTCCTGCGCCGCCGCTACGACGTGCTCCCGCGCTCGGTTCAACAGCTTCGAATCGGTCGGATAGGCTACCGCTTTTTCCTGCACCGTCGTGTCTACCACCACACGATCGAGGCTGCGAAATCACGTTCAAGCGTTTCCCAGCCTCAATGGTCTCCTTCAATAACCGCTCCACACCGACTTCCCCGATCCACTGCCGCCAGCGCGTTAAGGCGCTCGAATCGCAGGGCAGATCATGCTGAAAGTACTCTTCGCCGCAGAAGTACTGCCAATACGGGTTTTCCACCCAGTGTGCGACAACGGCATCATCCGACAATCCTTCGGCATACTTCAGATAATGCAGCCCCGCAATCAGCCGGGTCGGCAGGGCCGGCCGTCCACGCTCCGAGGCGAACAGCGCTCCCCATTCCCGCTCAAACAGGCCCCAGTCGATGTTCTTGGACAGAACCACCAACGGATGTCTCAGGTCGATCAGATTCTCTAGCCGCAGCCGGAACAGGTCTTCCTGAGTGCGCGTTTCACACGTTTTCGGCCCCATGTCTCGTTCAGAATTTGCAAACAAAGAAATTCCATCTTACCGATTCCTTGCAACATCAGCACCCCAAAATAGCGGATTTATACTGATAGATCAGTGGCTTGAGATTTGTTCAACAGCGACTCAATAGTGGCGAACACTTCTACAAGATCGGCCGGTATGTCATTCAATCACTCAATCGCTGGCTGCGACGAAAACAGGGGCGGGTAGGACGGCGGTATCGGCGACTCTCGGGACGGGACCTGTACCGACAGGGCATCTACCGGATCACCGGAACGATTATCTACGTCACCTGACTTCGCATGCCGCCCAGGTGTTGTCATTCGCGCCAACCATCAGTAAGCCGTATGAAGGAGAACTTCACGTACGGTTTGATGCGGGGATGGTGGAGAACGGTCTACGGTTCGCCTAGTAAGACATCCAATCCCCGAAAGGGGGACAACGGATAGGGCGAGCCTACGGATACGGCGCCACCGCTCCACTCTACAGATGGCCAACGTCCTCAACGAATTGCACAAATCGATTCAGGGCAAGGCCAAGGCCGGCCTACACGAGACCTGGGGAGCCGAAACCCGGATCCAGGCCGTAAAGGCCTTCGACCGTTTCGTCCTCGACTTCGGCGCCAAGTATCCCAAGGCGGTGGAGAAACTGGTCAAGGATTGCAAAGCCCTGCTGACCTTTTACGACTTCCCGGCGGAACACTGGATGCATATCCGGACCACCAACCCGATCGAATCGAGCTTCGCCACGATCCGGCACGGCACGACCCGCATCAGGAACTGCGTCTCCCGGAATGCCTTGCTGGGCTTGGTGTTCCAACTGGCCCCGACGGCGGAACAGAGTTGGCGCAAGCTGAGCAGTTTTAAACTCTTGCCCGACGTGGTGCGAGGGATTCGGTTTGAGGACAGCCTGCGGGTCATGGCCCAGCCCGGCGAAACCGAGAACGACGCTCAGCAGCTCACCGCCTGAATCAGGCCGACCATACACCAGATTTGCACATAGCTCATGGGAAACGTTGGCGTCCGTTTTCTCCAGCTTACCTCAGATTGTGCCACTTTTGCTTGTCGCTTTTTTCCAATTCAAACGATAGATCGTGTTGCTAAGCTACGTAGTACTGCCACCAAGGTCTTTATTTAATTGCAAAAACTTGATTTAGGAGATACCAGTGCTTACTAAGCAGCCAATTACAAAAAAGCTAAATGTTCCCGCAGATGTGGTGTGGGGAGCAATCCGCAAAATAGGAAGACTTGATGTTTGGTTTCCGATCATTGAGACGTGTAGAGTCGAAGGTAAGGGACCAGGTGCATTGCGGTACATGACCGTAGCAGGTGGCGGCGAGATAAAAGACACTATTGAAGAGATCGATGACATAAATATGAGATTGATCTATCTTCGGCCATTATCTCCATTCCCAGTAACCCACTATAAAGGGACGGTCGAAGTCTTTAAATCTTATGATGGTTTGGGTGTTGTGGTTTGGACTATTGATTTCGAGTCACAGCCTGAAGATGCTATATCTGTAGCAGAGCTAGTGCGCGGTGCGATAAGCGACGGTATTGATGGTATGGAAAAAGACCTGCAGTCCGCGTAGAGCATAATCGAGATTGAAACTTTAGGAATGAATATGGGCATTAGCAATCTCGTGGACGCTGACCATGGACTCATTAGTCGATCCATCTTTGTCGATCCGCAGATCTACGAACAAGAAGGCAGGATGGTGTTTGCTCGATGTTGGATGTACTTATGCCATGAAAGCCAGATTCCCCGACCGGGCGACTTTTGTACAGCATACATAGGGGAAGATCCAGTCATTGTGTGGCGGGATACCCAGGGCAACATCCGGGCATTTCTCAATATTTGTTCCCACCGAGGCAATCGTCTCTGCCGGGCTGACAGTGGAAATGCGGCCGCGCTTACTTGTGCCTATCACGGCTGGACGTACGGCAACGACGGAAAGCTGAAAGGTGTCCCCTATCAACAGTCGGCATATCGTGGCGAATTCGACAGGGAGCAATGGCCGTTGCCCGCCGTTGCCCAATTGGAAAGCTACAAGGGACTTGTTTTCGCCACCTTTGACCCGTCCGCGCCGCCATTACGCGAGTACCTCGGCGAGATGACTTGGTATCTGGACGCGTTTTTCGACCGGCGCGATGGCGGTGTGGAAGTGTTTCCCGGTGTACACAAATGGGTGATTCCCTGCAATTGGAAGGTGGCCGCCGAGAATTTTTGCGGGGACAACTACCACGGACCTTGGGCGCATCGGTCTGCCATGAGTACGGGATTCAGCGCTCGGCGACCTCGTCCAAATGATGTTGGACGATTCCATCTTTCCCCCGGGAACGGCCATTGTGTGATGGGTCGTCAGCCTGACGATACGTCTGATTCGCCGGAGGTTATCGCATATGAACAAGACGTGCGTTCCGAAGTCAGAGAGCGCCTTGGCCCTCGCATCGATTTGGTGAGACCCGCTGTCGGAACTGTCTTCCCAAACTTTGCGTGCGTTCGAGGCACGGCCAATTCCATTCGCGTGTGGCACCCGCGTGGCCCCGAGCGGACCGAGATCTGGTCATGGATCTTTGTCGACAAGCTGGCGCCCCCTAGCGTCAAAGAAACCATTCGCCTTGCAGGTCTGCGCAGCTTCGGTCCTGCCGGGACATTCGAGCAAGACGACATCGACAATTGGCAGGAGTGTACTCAGACTGCTCGCGGCGTGGTTTCCCGAACTCAAGTGCTGAACATGCAAATGGGGTTGGGGCAAGAGCGGTTCGACCAAGGCCTCGGCGCTTGGACCAGCGAGTTTTGCGTTAGCGAAAGCAATCACCGTCACTTCTATCGCCGCTGGGCGAAGATGATGGAGACAACGGATTGGTCCGAACTGAGCATAGGAGCGCCGCGATGAAACGCGAAATAGTACATGATATCGAGCAGTTCTTGTACCGGGAAGCCCGGTTATTGGACGAATGTAAATTTCAGGAATGGCTGAACCTGCTCACCGACGACATTCGCTATTGGATGCCCGTGATGGGTCGCCGCTACCGCGCATTCAGCAAGGGAATAACAATACTCGATTCCGACCGCTACGAAGAGCGTGAGTTTTCAAATGAAGGCGAGTTGGCCATCCTGGATGAAACAAAGGATTCCCTCGCCAGAAGAATATCACGCTTAGATACAGGCATGGCGTGGGCGGAAGACCCGCCTTCCCGGACCTGCCACATCATCTCCAATGTTGAAGTTCGGGAAGGGGACTCGGAATCGGAGATGATCGTGTATTCCAATTTCATCCTATATCGCACCCGTGGGGAATTGGAGCAGGACATTTACGTCGGAAGTCGGCAGGACATTCTCCGATATACCGGAGGAGACTGGAAAATCTCCTATCGAAAAATCATCCTGCCGCAGAATGTTCTTTCACAGAAGAACATCAGCAATTTCTTCTAATGCATTGAGGCTGACGGAAGTCGCTCTAAGGAAATTTCTATGTCCCAACCGCTTGTTGATGTTCCAAGTGCAAAGTCTCCCATTGCAATTGTCGGCATGGGATGTTGGCTCCCGGGCGCCACCAACCCACGACAGTTGTGGGAGAATGTCCTTGCCCGTCGGCGAGAGTTTCACCGCATGCCGGACGTCCGCACGCCACTATCCGACTACTACGATCAGACGGGTAAGGATCCTGATAAGTTCTATCAGAGCAAGGTTGCGATCATCGACGGCTTTGAATTTGACTGGGCTTCCTATCGCATCCCAGAAAGCACCTATCGCTGCACAGACGTGAGCCAATGGCTCGCGTTGGAGATTGCTCATCAAGCGCTCAAGGACGCGGGCTTCTCGCGTGCATCGGCGCCCAAGGACCGGACTGGGGTCTTCATCGGGAACACCTGCACGGGAGAGGGGATGCGCTCGAACAGCCTGCGCCTGCGCTGGCCTGTCGTTCAGCGCGTCATGTCAAAGGCAGCTGAACTGCATGGCATTTCAACGGTTGATCTTGCTTCATTTATGAAGACAACGGAGGACTACTATAAGTCGATCTTTCCGGAGGTCAACGAGGACTTCGTCGCGGGATCTATTTCGGCGACCATAGCGGGCAGGATATGCAACTACTTTGATTTCCACGGCGGCGCATTTGTCATCGACGGTGCGTGCGCTTCATCGCTTGCCGCGGTCATTACTGCCTCAAACCTGCTGGCGAGCAACGATCTAGACCTTGCGTTGGCGGGTGGAATCGACATCAGCTTAGACCCGTTCGAACTCGTTGGGTTCTCGCGGAACGGCGCGCTGTCCAAAGGCGAGATCCGCCCATACGATCGACGTGGAGACGGATTCATCGCCGGAGAGGGTAGCGCCTTGGTTGTGCTGAAGCGACTTTCGGACGCACAGCGAGATGGCGATTCCATCTACGCGGTCATTAGGGGCTGGGGCATCGCTTCGGATGGCAGAGCCGGGATCATGCAGCCGGTTGCAAGCCAGCAAGCCGCCGCAATCAGGCGTGCCGCAGCCCAAGCGGGCTACGGCTTGGAGGATCTCGATTTTGTCGAAGGCCACGGGACGGGGACCCGTGCGGGGGATCGTACCGAGCTTCAAGGTCTTTCGCTCGCGATGGCGAAGGACACAGACAATACAGGCAAGATACTTGAACGCACCTGCGGCATTGGATCTCTTAAGTCGTTAATTGGCCACACCAAGGCGACTGCGGGTGTCGCGTCGTTGATCAAGGCAGCGGCCGCCGTCAATCGAAGGGTCGTGCCGCCCACGGCGGGTTGCGACGAACCCAATGATGCATTCGACGGTATGGGGGCACACTTGTACCCTATCCGCCTCGGGGAAGTTCGTTCTTCCGATGCCGTCATGCGCGCTGGCGTCAGCGCATTCGGCTTCGGAGGCATCAATACCCACGTCATCATAGAGTCAGGCGGGTCTCCCTCGCACAGACTGGCTACGCAGACCGATGAGCGGGCACTTCTCGCATCACACCAGGAAAGCGAGCTCTTCGTTTTTGGCAGCAGTACGAAAGAAGACTTGCTGGCTCGCGTTGATGCCGTCGCCGTCGAAGCTCCACTGCTGAGTCAAAGCGATCTCGTCGATCTCGCAGCTTCACTTTCCAATGAGTTGCCGCCTGTGATGTCGTTTCGCGCCGCGGTCGTCGCGGAGACTGCCGAAGATCTCACAGCGAAGCTGGCAGAGTTGCGCAGCGCGCTTGTAGATGATCTGCCCGTCGCGGGCAAACGGTGGGCGATGCCGCGCAAGGGGGTCTACATCGCCAACGGAAGTGAGGTGGGACGCATCGGGTTCCTGTTTCCGGGGCAGGGTTCGCATCAACTGCTGATGGCGCGAACGCTCATTGAGCGGTTTGACTGGGCAAGGCAACTCGCCGAGGAGACCGAGCGCTTAGTCACGGGACGGACGCTCCTCGACATCATATACAGACCGATCGATCGCGCCCGTGATCCGTCGGAGATTGACGAGTGGGCTGCATCACTGTCGGCAACCGAGGTGGCCCAACCAGCGATCTGTCTCGCGTCGGTTCTGTACGCCCGCTTCCTTCATTCGATCGGAATCCGACCGGCCGTGGTCGGCGGTCACAGTCTCGGCGAGATCACAGCACTTCACATGGCTGGCGCGTTCGACACGGAGACACTGTTTTCGATCGCATCGCTCCGCGGCCAGGTTATGCGTGCGGCACCTGAGCGAGCGGGCGCGATGGCGAGCTTGGCGTGCCCGCGGACGGAAGCCGAGAACCTTCTTTCCCAGATTTCGGGCACCGTGGTCGTCGCCAATATCAACTCGCCGAATCAAACCGTAGTTTCCGGCGATGTCGAGGCCATCGATGCGGTCGTCTCGTCCGCGGCTGATCGCAACATACAGTGTCGCCGCCTACCTGTGTCCAATGCATTCCATTCACCGCTGGTGGCACGTGGCGCCGAGTCGTTTGAGGCGGCTTTGAAGCCGTTATCATCGCTGGCCTGTAACGTGCCGGTCGTCTCAGGTATCGAGTCCACATCTATCGACGGCAAGACGGATTTGCGCCGGCATTTGGCACGCCAGATCACGAGTCCGGTGAACTTTGTCGCGATGGCGAGAGAGATGAAGGGCTTGTGTGACGTGTTCATCGAAGTCGGGCCGGGGCGTACGCTTTCAGGCCTCTGTCGCGATATCTTTGGCGAAGACGACATCTGCACACCTGTGGCAGCCAACGCATTGGCATGGAACCCAAATCCGGCAGTGGCAGTCGCCTTTGTCAATGGCGTCAGCATCGACTGGCAGGAATTCTACGCAAAGCGGCTGGTTCGCACCTACATAAGTCCATCCACGCGACTGTATCTGAGCAATCCCGCAGAGAGCCTCATTGCGTTGAAGAGCATGCCCTCGCCTCAGGACAATCCGTCCGTGCTGGCTAGCGGGCAGACTCTTGAAGGCACACTTAGCCGCGAACTTGGCTTGAACGCGCAGCAACTCGCGGAGTACCTGCAGCACCGAGGTAAGTTTCTCGCTGGCGTTGCGCGTCTCGATATGACATCGCTCACCAGCAGCGCCGGACAACCTGCAATCGAATTGCCCGAACTGAGTCCGGCTGTCCAGCCCCCCGCCTCCTCATGTCCAGCACCAGGCGCAATGGGCGCTGGCAAGCCTTCCGTCGAGGACGTAACCGCACTTCTTGTCAAGCTGATAAGCAAGCGCACCGGCTACCCCGTAACCTCTATCACCCCTGACTCACGTCTTCTCGACGATCTCAATCTCGATTCGATCAAAGCCGGTGAGCTGGTCGCCGAGGCGCTTAGGCGCATCGGTGCGGCCGGTGCAATCGACGCGACCCGATTTGCGAACTCATCGATACAGGCTATCGCGACGGCGCTCCACGAGGTGGCGCCCGAGGCCGCCCCAGCGGTGGCGGTGACGGAATCACCATCACACGGTGGTGGCGCGGTCGCTGTCGACAGGACGTCAGCGGATACGGTTGTCGAATTGCTGTTCGATCTGACAAACCAGCGCACGGGCTACCCTCGTTCGTCGATTGCAGCCGAGTCGCGTCTTTTGGACGACCTCAACCTTGATTCGATCAAGGCGGGCGAGCTGGTCGCAGAGGCATTGCGGCGCATTGGCGCGGCCGGTGCGATTGACGCGACCCGATTTGCGAATTCGTCGCTGAAAGAAATCGCAGCCGCACTTGTTGAAGCACTCCCCACCAACCCTCTCAGCACTGCGAGTTTGACTTCGTCGTCCTCGGCAAGTCCGCCGCCGCAGCAGCCCACACAGATGATCGGCGACGACCTGTCATTTGTGTCCCGCTATACGACGTGGACAAGGAATTTTGTCGTGCATGCCGTACCGATCCCGCGCGAAGGCGCAAAGACCGCCATCAGGGAACGCGGCGATGCGGACTTAGCAGATATGATCTTCCTCATCTTCTTTGACGCACTCGACCCCGAACCGGCCGATGCGCTGTTTGCCGAGATCGTGGCGCGAGGCGGCCTCGCTGAACGGATACCATTCGATGCCGTGACGCGCGCCGCGCTCCAGCGCGACAGTCGCTTCACGCACCAGATCGCTATCCTTCCGAGAGTGCCTTGCGAAGGCACTCCCGCGGCGAGAGTTGCCGAGATGGTCTCCCGCGTGACCTCGCTTGCGCAGGCACCCGTCAAGAACGTACCAGTGAACCGCCGCACGACTGTCGCGTACATTCAATTCGGAGACGGATCCTTCGGCAGCAATGCTACCGGCGAAGAGCCTGAGCTATGCAACGCGCTGGCGTTCGCTCGTACTCTCCATCTTGAACGTAAGGATCTGCGCGTGCGCGTTCTCGACTTTGTGAAGTCGACTGCTCCGTCAACCATCGCCGGACTTGTGATCGATGAAATTTCTGGCGACGAATCGTTTGCAGCTGTCGGGTTCGATACGGCGCTGATACGTCGCGTGCCTCTCGCTATGCTCAACGAGCCGATAACCTATCGACCCCGGTCAATCGACTGGTCGGAGCGAGATGTCATTCTGGTGACTGGCGGAGCCAAAGGAATCATGGCCGAATGCGCCCTCGGCGTCGCTCGCGAGACCGGCGCAACCTTGGTTCTCGTTGGTCGCGGAGAACCTGTCGCGGCGAAAGGTGGCAGCGGCGACAGTGAGATCGACCGTACGCTCGACCGATTCCGTGCGGAAGGGCTGCGCCACCTCTATTTCTCGTGCGACATCGTCGACCCCAATGCCCTGGCGGAGGTGGTCAGGAAGATTGAAGCGGAGGCAGGCGCGATCACTGGCGTTATTCACGGCGCGTCGGTCCTGCGGCCGTGCCGGACGGACAACCTAACAGACGATGGTCTTCTCCAGGAAGTCAGCCCAAAGGTTCTCGGAGCATGGAACCTCTGTCGCGTGTTGAATGGAAGGCCGCTCAAGCTGTTCGTTGCATTCTCTTCGCTTGTCGTCGACCATGGCATGCCATGGAGTTCGGGATACGCATTCGCAAACGAGGTGATGGAGCGCATCGTCCAGAATGCTGCGGTGGCCGACCCGCCAATACCGCTTCAGATCGTCTCGTTCGGACTTTGGGGAAATGTCGGGAGGCCGGCTGTGCTGAAGACCAATGACCACCTGCTTTCGGTCGGCTTGCACGATGGCGAGATTCCTCCCGAGGAGGGGGTCAGGCGCTTCGTTGAAGCATTCATGTCCGATCCGGGAGTTCAGCGCCTGTGCGTCTACGGCCGGTCGGTCGGGTACGCGACATGGGATCAGTTGCGGCCCAAGCCGGTCATTCCGGCGAACCTGCGCTTCATCGAACGAGTACTCCATGTAGAGCCGGATGTGGAACTTGTTGCACGTTGCCGCCTGACGCTCCAACGCGATCAGTATTTGCACGACCACATCTATAACGGGATGTACATCGTGCCGACGGTGCTTGCCCTTGAGACCATCGCACAGACCGCATACGCTTTGGTTGGCGACGAGATTCCGTTGTGCAGGCTGGACGCCGTCGAGATGCCCTACCCGATTGTGGTTGATCCGAACAACGGGCTTGAAATCGAATTGCGTGCCGAAGTTCAGCAGGCGACGACAACTAACGGGCTTCGAAGGGTCAACGTTTCAGTTTCGACCGAACAGACGGCGTTCAAAACCCGTGCGTTGTCCGGCATCGTGGTCTTTGGCTCCCGTCAAGCCGTGGTGCGGGAGCCGATCACACTGGGCAAGCCAGTCTCGATCAATGCCCGCGCGGACCTCTATGGTCGGCAGTTCTTCGTCGGCCCGCTGTATCAGCGGATGGGCGACATTTATTCCGTGGATCCGAAGGAGTCGGTCTGCATCGGTGATATTCATGCCGACAAAGATGCCGTCCGCGAAGCGTTCAACGACTCCGCTAGCGACCGGCTCGTGATCGGTGACCCGTTCTTCCGCGACACTCTGTTGCACACGTCGCTACTCCACCATCTCGATCACATGGCGTTCACATCGCGCATCGATAAGATCGAATTCTTTGAAGGATGCGAGTCGGCTCAGGCAGACCAGCGCCTTTGCATCGCGCGTCTGCAGTGGTCGGGTGGCAAGGAGGCGGAATATGAACTCGTGGCCGCTTCGCCGAGTGGCCGGATATTCGAGCGATGGACGGGCTTCTGCACCAAGGCGCTCGCACGTACCGAGACTTGGCCTGCGCTACAGGATCTACTTGATATAGATCGAACGAAGGCGAAAGACGAACGAGAGCTGTCGGAACTCGTCGCGAGCGCGGCCGAACGGCTCGGGGTCATCGCGCCATTCGTTGCGCTGGAATGCATCAGTGGTTTTGCAGATTTTCCTGTCGAAGAACGACATGTCCATGAGCGTGCGCTTTGCGCAAGGGGCGTGGCAGCGGTCGACCCAGGGATGACGTCCACGCCTTCCTTGCAATGGCTCGCAACCGGGCGACCGCGCCTCGAGACGAAGGCCGATCTCGATGTTTCGTTCAGCCACGAGGGATGGTACTGCCTGTGTACCGTCGGTCCTGACGCGCAGGGCTGCGATCTTGCCACGATCTCGTCGCACAGCCAAGCACATTGGAACGCCCTCTTCGGCTCTGCGCGTGCGCCTTTGCTTGACGCGTTGGGTGCCGAAGAGCCGCTCGATACAGCGGGAACCCGGATGTGGGCGGCACTGGAGGCAGCCCGAAAGGCCCTCGGAACCGACGACGAGGAGTTGACGGCTGTCCAACGCGTGGAGACGAGCATGCTCTTTCAGGCTCGAACGCCGGATAAAGAAGCGTTCATTCTGACGCTGCCGATTCGTCTCTCGCACGGGCCACAAAGCATCGTCGCTTTGACCGTCAAGAAGCGGGCTCGTGCGGAGGAACCCAACGTACTTGGCGCACCTTACGCTCCAGCCGTGCGCATCATGCGCGATGAGCGCCTAGGCTGCGATGTTCTCGAGTATGAATTCAGCGTGAACTGGAAGGAGTGCACGACCCCAAGCCGTAAGGCGATGGCCGCGTGCTACGTCGAGTGGTTCCACAGAACGCGTGAAGCGATGCTTCCGCCGCAAGACGCGCGCCGGTGGGTCGCCGGTGTAGTCGACGGAACAGCCGGATTGGTCGCTCGGACAATTCGCGTCCAACTCCGCGATGAAGCGACCGCTCATGATGAACTGTGCGGCCGTATTTGGATGACTCACCTGTCCGAAAGCGGAGCAAGGTGGCACGTCGACTTCTACAAGAAACTGCCGAACGGCGTGCGCAAGCTTATAGCAACGGTCGAAGCCGAAGGCGGCATGGTGGAAACCAGCAGCACGGGAAGTCAGTCACGCGCGGCTTTAAACGCCATGCGCGACTACGGCCGGTTCGTGCAGACACGGCCTTCCATTGCGGACATCGAACACAGTGCAGGTTTCGACGGACTTCAACGCGGCAGGCCGATTTTCGAAGTGCCAGTCGGCCCGCGCGGCGGTCCCCTTCTCTTCGTCGAAACGATGCGACCGTCGTTGATCGACTCGGATCTCGTCGGTAATGTGAGCAGTATTACGTTCTTCACATGGCTGGCCCATACCCGGGACCGCTTCCTGCATTCGATCGTGCCGAGAGAAATGGTGCGCCGGGTAGGTGCATCTTCCAAAGGCCTCGGTGAAGCACTTTGCATCGAGGAAGAGGTGATCTACCTGCGCGAAGCATTCCCATTCGACGACATCACTATCGAGATGAAATTGATCGCGGCGACGGAACGCAGCGCTCGTCTTAGTTACGAGCTCGTGCGTACGAAGCAAGAGGCGAACGAGAAGATCGCTATTGGGCACCAGCAACTGCTTTGGGTTCACCGCGACGAAGATGACAGGCTTCGCAGCGAAAACTTTCCAACGGAGCTGCTCAGACTACTAAAGTCGCTCAAGCCAACAGAACATAGCGAAATACCTCAGATGGCGGGAGTAAGGCGATGACGATTCTCGTCGTGGGCAGCACCGGCACGCTCGGGTTTCTTGCCGTAGAAGCCGTGCGAGCAGCCGGTCACGCAGTCGTCGCCATGGTGCGAGACCGGCAATCACCGGCTGCGGTCCGCCTACGCGCCGTAGGGGCGCGACTTTGCGTTATCGCGAAGCTCTCCGGTGGGCGGATCGTCAAGGGCCGCCTACCCATATTGCGGTCGCGCTTCGACGAGAAAACCAACTGACTATGACCCCAGACACAAGAAAGAACGTTGCGAATCCATCCGATCC
>CADDYU010000120.1 GCA_902810705.1 Methylococcaceae bacterium | reverse complement strand
CTTCTACTCGGTCATGCCGCCGGCCAGCGCCAGTTATCCCGCGCCTCGCCGGCCGGCGGCATGACCGAGTAGAAGCGTTGCGCCCGGCCTTCCAAGCTGACCAAGGTGCCTTCGGTTTCCGCGAACGTGCCGGAAGGCAGCAGCAGCTCCGCCTGCTCGGCGGTGGCGTTGAAGGTGTGCTCGATCACCGCGAGATGCTTGACCTGGCCGAGGAAATGATCCACCGCCACGGCGTCCGCCCGCCGATACAAGTCGTTTTCCAGCACCACCACGGTATCGGCGGCGCCCTCTTGAACCGCCGCAAAGACATCGCCGACACTGCGCCCGTCCATCAGGGCGAGTCCCAAGGTATTGCATTCCGGGACGAGATAGCACAGATCCACGGGCTTCATGGTCTCCGTGAGCCCCGCCGAAGGAGGGGACTGATCAGGAGCATCCGCCGGGGCGCTCCTTTCGGGATTGCGCTTAGCCAGCGCGAGCGCGACGTTGGCCGCCGCCTGGATGATCTCGAGGCTTTGGCATCCGGTGCCCGAGACGATCAACGGCCGCCGGGCGGAAGCGAGCGCGGCGGCGATGGTTTCCGCCAGCCGGGCGTCCTCCCCGGCGAGATCGGGCACGCCGGGCGCCTCGGGGGACAAGCAATGAGCCACGGCAAAGCCCAGCCGAGCGATGTCCTCCGGCGCGCCCCGGTAAACGGCCTCGGCCACCTCGTCCAGGCGAGTCGCGGCGGGGCTTGCCAAGAACAGCGGGCTCTTCGCGCCTTGGGCCGCCTCCCGGACCGCGGCATCCAGCCAGCCGGGAATCTTGAGCTCCTGAGCCAGTTCCAGCGCCTGGTTGCGCACCGCTTGCCGCAAGGCCAAGGCCAGCCGGGGCGCGGTAGAGGTCGCGTCCTCCCCGAGCACCAGGACGGCGTCGGCCCGCTCTACCTCTCGCACGGTCGGCAGGCGGATGGGCCAGCGGCGCAATACGTCCAGGATCGCGGCGACGAGTTCGGCCTCGGCCCGCGACAGGCCGGCATAAAAATTTTCCGCGCCCACCAAGGCCCGCAAGGCGAAATTGGCTTCCAGAGAGGCCCGCGGCGAACCGATGCCGATCGTCCGGCCGCTTGCGAGCCCCGCCAGATGGGCCACGGCGGCTTCGATCGAAACCGGCTCGCCGCGCAGCGAAGGCTGCCGGATGCGCTCTTCGCCATTGACGAAGCCGTAGCCGAACCGGCCCCGGTCGCAGAGGAAATAGCCGTTCACCTCGCCGTGATAGCGGTTGATGATCCGCCGCAGCACGCCCAGCCGCTCGCCGGGGCTGGTGTTGCAGCCCACGGCGCAGTGGGCGCAGACCGAGGGGGCGTACCGGAGATCCCACTTGCGGACATAGTGGGCGCTGAAGGTCTTGTCGGTGAAAACGCCGGTCGGGCAGACTTCCGCCAGGTTGCCGCTGAATTCGTTTTCCAGGACACCATCCTCGAAACGCCCGAAATAAACGTCATTCCGAATGGCGAACACGTCCAGGTCCTGGCCTCCCGCATAGTCCCGGTAATAGCGGACGCAGCGATAGCAGGCGATGCAGCGGTTCATCTCGTGATTAAGGAAGGGCCCCAAGTACTGATTGCGATGGGTGCGTTTTCGGCCCCGGTAATGCCTTACGGTGTGCCCGGTCATCACGGTCATGTCCTGGAGATGGCACTCGCCGCCCTCCTCGCACACGGGGCAATCGTGGGGATGGCTGGTCATCAGGAATTCGATGACGGAAGCCCGGAACTCGCGAGCCTCTGGCGCCTCGAGCTCGGCCCGAAGGCCGTCCGTCACGGGCGTCATGCAAGCCATGACCAGGCGGCCCTTGCTGTCGCTTGCGTCCTTGTATTGCACCACCGCGCACTGCCGGCAGGCACCCACGGAACCCAAGGCCGGATGCCAGCAGAAGTAAGGGAGATCAAGACCCAGAGACAAACAGGTCTTGAGCAGGTTTTCGCCCGCATCGACGTCGTAGACTTGGCCGTCGAGGGTGATCTTAGCCACCAGCCGCCCTCCTCTCTCCCTCGAGGAGCGGGACTCTATGTTCTTCTCCCCGTAATGAAAGAGCCGGGGACACGGGTAGATACCGCTCGAAATCTTCCCGGAAATACTTCAAGGCGCTCTGTAACGGCTCCGCCGCGCCCGGTGCGAGCGCGCAAAAGGTGTGACCCGGCCCCATCAGCCAGGCGAGCTTTTCGAGCCGGTCCAGATCCTCCGGCCGGCCGCGCCCGGCGAGAATGCCTTCCAGGATTTCCACCACCCAGGGCAGCCCGTCCCGGCAGGGCGTGCACCAACCGCAGGATTCCTGGGTGAAGAAGCGCTCCAGGTTGAGCACTATCCGCACGGGACAGGTCGCGTCGTCCAAGACGATCATGGTGCCGGTGCCGAGGCGGCTGCCGGCGCGCTGGAGCGAGTCGAAATCCATGGCGAGATCCAGGTGCTCGGGTAGGAGAAAATCGGTGGAGGCCCCGCCCGGCAGAAATCCGCGCAGTGTATAACCCTCTTGCATGCCGCCGGCGCAGTCCTCGATCAATTCCCGGATCGGGGTGCCCATGGGCAGTTCCCAGAGCCCGGGCTTTTTCACCCGGCCGCTGACCCCGAACAGCTTGGTGCCCGCGTCCTGACTGCGGCTCAGCCCTCGGTACCAGTCCGCGCCTTCCCGGAGAATGTGCGGCACGTTGCAGACGGTTTCCACGTTGTTGACCACCGTCGGCCGGCCCCAGAGGCCGCTGGTCTGGGGATAGGGCGGCTTGGTCCGGGGATTGGCGCGCTTGCCTTCCAGGGAATTGAGGAGAGCCGTTTCCTCGCCGCAGATGTAGCGGCCGGCGCTGGTATGGAGATGAATATCCAGGTGGAACTCCGCGCCCAGGATGTTCCGGCCCAGGAGACTTGCGTCCCGGGCCTCCTGCAGGGCCTGCTCCAGCCGGCGGGCGGCCAAGGTGTATTCGCCGCGCAGGAAGATATAGGCGGTGTCGGCGCCGATGGCGTAAGCGGCGATGGCGATGCCTTCGATGAGCTGATGCGGATCGCCCTCCATGAGCAGCCGATCCTTGAAGGTGCCGGGCTCCATTTCGTCGGCGTTGACCACCACGTATTTCTGGCCGGCCGCCTGGGGCACCAGGCTCCATTTGACGCCGGTCGGAAAGCCCGCGCCGCCCCGGCCTCGGAGATTCGCTTCCTTGACCGTCGCGACCGCCTCGGCCGGCGCCATTGCCGTGACGGCTTTCTTCAAGCCCTCGTAACCGCCGCTCCGCCGATATTCGGCGAGCGTCACGGGGGCCAAGTCCGGCTTGATGTTGCGCGTCAGGGGCTTATCCATGCCGGTCCTCCCGCGTCAGAATGGCATCGACCGAGGCTTCGTCCAGGTCGCCGTAAAGCTCGTCGCCGATCATCATCGCCGGCGCCCGGTCGCAGGCCCCGAGGCAAACGATGGGCAGCAGGGTGAAACGCCCGTCCGCCGTGGTCTCTCCCAAGCCGATCCCGAGGCGTTTGGAAATATGCTCGCGGATCCGCTCGGCGCCCAGCATCCAGCAGCTCACGCTGTCGCAATAGTGGATGACCTTTTCGCCCACCGGCTTCCGGTAGATCAGGTTGTAGAACGTGGCGATACCGTCGAGTTCTGCGGCCGACAGACCCAACAGTTCGGCCACGGCCTGGAGATTATTGTCGGACACCCAGCGCCGGTGCTTCTGCACGATCTTCAGGGCTTCGATCGAGGCGGCCGAGGGATCGGGATAATGGCTGGCGGCGGCCCGAATTTCGGCGGCTTCGGATTCGGTGAGCGGGATCGGTTTATTGTTCTTGTCGTCCATTGCGTTCCCCTTACCGATCCACGTCCGCCATGACGAAATCGATGCTGCCCAGAATGGCGATCAAATCGGCCACCATCAGCCCCCGGCACATCATCGGGATCATTTGCAGGTGCGGAAACGAGGGCGTGCGAATGCGGGTACGGTAGGAGATCGGCCCGCCATCGCTGGTGAGATAATAGCCATTCAGTCCCTTGGTCGCTTCCACGCAGGCGAAAGTTTCCCCCGCCGGCATCACCGGTCCCCAGCTCACGTTGAGGAAGTGCTGGATCAGGGTCTCGATGTCGTGCATGGTCCGCGGCTTGAAGGGCGGCGTGGTCAGCGGATGGTCGGCCTTGTAGGGGCCGGACGGCATGTGGGCCACGCACTGGCGGATGATCCGGACGCTCTGCCGCATTTCCTCCACCCGCACCGCGCAGCGGTCGTAGCAGTCGCCGTGCTTGCCGGTCGGCACCTCGAACTCGAAGTTTTCGTAGCCGGAATAGGGCCGCGCCTTGCGGTAATCGTAGGCCAGCCCCGTGGCCCGAAGGCCGGGGCCCGTGGCGCCCCAGTCCAGGGCTTCCTGGGTGCTGTAGACGCCGATGCCCTTGGTGCGCCGCTGGAGAATGCTGTTGGCCATGACCATCTTGTCGTAATGGTCCAGCCGGGGCAGAAAGTAATCGCAGAATTCTGTCACCTTCCGGTCCCAGCCTTCCGGCAAGTCCAGGACCGTCCCGCCGATCCGAAAGAAGCTGGAATGCAGCCGGCCACCGGTGACGCCTTCGATGATTTCGAACACCTTCTCCCGGTCCGAGAACATGTAGAACACCGGCGAAAGCTGGCCCAAATCCTGAGCGAAGGTGCCATAGAACAGTAAATGATTGTTGATCCGGTAGAACTCGGAAATCATGACCCGGATGGTCTGCGCCCGCTCCGGCACTTCGATGCCCGCCATTTTTTCCAAGGCCATCACATAAGGCAGGTTATTGAGCGAGCCGCCGAGATAATCCACCCGGTCGGTGTAGGGAATATAAGTGTGCCAGGACTGACGCTCGCCCATCTTCTCGGCGGCGCGGTGGTGATAGCCGATGTCCGGCACGGCGTCGACGATCTCCTCGCCGTCCAGTTGCAGGGCGACGCGGAACACGCCGTGCACGCTGGGGTGGTTGGGGCCGAGATTCAGGAACAGAAAATCGCTGTTCTCGCTGTACCGCTTCATGCCCCAATCCTCGGGCACGAACCGCAGGGCCTGCTGCTCGGTCTCCTCTTTCTGGGGCGGCAGGGTGTACGGTCCCATTTCCGTGGCGCGAGCCGGGTGATCCTTGCGCAGGGGATGGCCCCTCCAGGTCGGCGGCATCAGGATGCGGCGGAGATGGGGATGGCCCTCAAAGCGGATGCCGAACATGTCGTAGGCTTCCCGCTCGTACCAATTGGCGTTGGGCCAGAGCCTGGCAATACTCGGCACGGCCAGCTGGTTCTCGGAGAGGGCCACCTTGAGACGGAGGTGCTCGTTTCGCTCCAGTGAAAGGAGATGATAGATAACCGTGAAATCGCTCTCCGGCAGACCTAATCTATGGCGGCGCAGGCGCTCGTCCATGGCCGTCAGGTCGAAAAGCATCGCGAAGGGCCGGTCGAGCTCGTATTTAAGGAAACGCAAGGCTTCCTGCAGGCGCTCTTTCGGAAGCCACAGGGTGGGAATGCCGTCGAAGGTGGCTTGAAACCTGAAGGCGCCTGTGCCGAATCGATTCTCGAGCTCAGCGACGGCCGTTCCGGTCCTCGGAACGGCCTCTACTGCGCCGCTGTTCATGGCCGTGGAAAGCATGGCGATCCCAGGTTAGGTCCTCTTTCCCTCCAAGGCAAATCGGCGGGCCAGCCAATTTGCGCGGCGGCGCCATCGCGCGGGGTTAAGGCAGGCGTTAGGCGACATAAGGGTGAGGCGAGTGAATTTCAGACGAGCGCTTATTCTCTTTGTTGTCATTGTTCGACCCGTTCTACATCGTGTCCGGTTCCCGGAGCCGCGTGGCACGCATTCGCTCGGGCGTTTTTAGATCGCGAAAATTCGGCAACGCCGTTTTGTCGAGGACGCCGCTTTCCCCCACTACCTTGCCCAGCGGCCGACGCGCCTGGCCGATGGCTTCCTGAAGCAGTAGCAGACCTTGCAACAAGGCATCCGGCCGCGGCGGACAACCGGGCACGTAGACATCCACCGGCAGGAACTTGTCCACGCCCTGCACCACGCTGTAGATATCGTACATGCCGCCGGAGTTGGCGCAGGAGCCCATGGAAATCACCCAGCGGGGTTCCAGAAGCTGGTCGTAGAGCAGCTTGATGACTGGCGCCATTTTCATGAACACCGTGCCCGAGATCACGATCAGATCCGCTTGCCTCGGGCTGGCCCGGATCACTTCCGAGCCGAACCGGGCGATGTCGTAGCGGGGCGTGAACGCGGTTGCCATTTCGACGTAACAGCACGACAGGCCAAAGTTGAACGGCCATACCGAATGGGCGCGGCCCCAGGCGATCATGTCGTCCAGCTTGGCGAGGAGAATGTTGCGGCGGAACACCTCCTCGTTTACGCGCTCACCGGGGATGGGGGCGGGATCGGTTTCGGCTTTCGTCAGGGACCAACGCATACCGCAACTCCTCAATCTAGAAAAGAATCCTGCAATCGCTGGCGGCGGGTGCGCCAGTCCAAAGCGCCAATTCTCCAGAGATAGACCAATGACGCGAGCAAAATGCCGATGAAAGCCAGCATTTCGAGATAGCCTAGCCATCCCGCCTCGCGAAAGGCCACCGCCCAGGCGAAGATGAAAATGGCTTCGAGATCGAAGATGACGAAGAAGATGGCGACGGGATAATACTGAACGGCGAGCCGCACGCGCACGTCGCCCACCGGCACCACGCCGGATTCGAAAGGTTCCTCGGTATACCGGGCGTGGCGTTCGTGGGACAAAAAACGGGGAATGGCCAGCATCGCGCCGATCACAACGAGCACCGCCGCGGAATAGCCGATCAGCGGCCAAAGTTGAGACACCTGTACGAAATCACTCATCCCGTACCTCCATGTGGACACTGATGGGTTCTCGTCGAGTGAAGCCTAGCGGAAATTTCGAGCCTTTGAAAGTTCGACCCGGGTTTCGCCTTTTCCGCTCACTCCTTCGATTTCGGAGCGGCCGAAGCAAATCTAGCGTTGAGGCTCGCCCACGACCGCGAGCCTCTCTTGGGCTGGCCCAGCGTCGGGTCTTCTCATCGCTTTGCCTCGGCTTTCACAGGACACGAGCAATCCCAAGGCCAAGCGACCCTGCGCGGGCACCGCGACACCTGGCCGCGAGGCCCGGGCAACCCGTTCGTCGCAAACCGAACGCTGGGCCAGACGCTTCTTGTGTAAGGCTACACGCCCCTTTTTTCGTTGCTGGAGCGCACCCTCCCTCAGGGTACGCTGTTCGCGATTTCGACAGCCCGCCGGCAAATCTCCCGGCCGTAGTCGGTCCAGAGCCCCTGTCCCCAATAACGATAGCAGCTGGTCTGGGCGGTCATCAGGTGGAACAAGGCATTGCGATAGCGCGGATCGTCGCTGGGCAGGCCGGGTTTGAGAATCTTCTCGTAAAACGCCGAACTGGCCTCTTCCATCGGCCCCAGAACGTTCTCGTAACCCCGCACCCAGGAAATATCGTTGGTCCAACTGCCGCCTTCCATGTGGAAGCGGTGGTTTTCCTTCTTGATTTCCTCGATCGTCCTGGCCAGCTTTTCCGGCCCGTCACCCGGGGCCATCCGATCCCAGATCAGCTTCTGGAATTGCGGTTGAATGACCGGGAGATCGTTTTCTTCGAGACCTGAATCGAACAGAAATTCCAGATATTCCGTGACGTTCACGAGCGGCGTTTCGCCGCCGCTAGCTTCCCGCACCACCTCCAGGAACTTGGGCGGGAACTCGTTCATCATCACGCCACCGTTTTCTCCGTCGGCGATTTGGGTCACCAAAGGCGGCACGGCTTTGCCGGCCAGCTCCCAGCGGGACAGGCTCTTGGCCTCGTAATAGGGCTGCATCTGCGCCACCAATTTGGTGTCGCTGCCTTGGGTCTTGATGATGGCGATGATGCTGGCGGTTTCGCCCTTGGAGTTGGTGCAGACCAGCCGGTGCGGCAGGTGCTTTTGCTCGGGCCCGAAGCCGTTGTGCGGCTGCTCGACGGTATGCTCCTGCACCAGGACCCAAGTGTAACCGCAGTCGGTGAGGGTCTTGACGTATTCGTAGGCCACGTCTGGATGGTTGGGGAGTGCCATTTCCGAAGGCGAAAAGCCGCGCACCCGCTGCAAGGCTTCCAGGCCGAAGATGGCGGCGAAATGATGCTGCCAGGCCCGCACGTGCAGGCGGTAATCCTGAACCGGCGTCGAGGGCGCCACGGCATGACCCCAAGGCGCGCCCAGCCACTCGACGGCCCGGCGGTACTCGGGATGGGAGGTAATGTGCTTGAGCTGATCGAACACATCGTGCAAACCCATCTTGCGGAGACCATGGAATAGCGTCCCGGAGTATTCCAGCATCACCCGCGGCTCCTTGCCCTCGTGGATCAGCTGCGGCACGAATTCGCCGATGCGCTTGTAGCACCAGTGAAAGACCGGCGCATTGTGGTTGTCGCCGATCCCCTGGTTTTCCATCATGTACTGGAGATTGCTGATGAGATCCGCCGTCCGGAGATCACCGCCGCCGGCGGGAATCAAGGGCTGGTGCATGTGCAGCGCAATGGCGCAGGCGCTTTTGATACGATCGAAGGCGATCGGGCTCGAGGGCTTGAAGACGAGTTCCGGCCGGTTGCGAATCGCCTCCTTGATCAGGGACTCCGAGCCGGAAATATTGGGAAGACCGTCGACGTATTCCGAAAGGTTTGCCATGAAAACCGCTCCATTCACTTTGAGAAATATGGACCTAAAAGCTGGAAGAATGAATCCCTAAGGCCGGCCAGTTTACACGACTCGCCCCTCGGCCTCCTCGTCCTTTAGATTGGATGCCACTAATCCGGCGAAGGCACTCAAGAATCCGTTGACCAAAAGCCAGAACGGAAAGGTGCCAAGCGAGGGAAACTTCGCTCCCGTCAACAAAGACCACAGCACGGCCGCCGCGGCCGTCACGAAGGTTCCGAGCCCGCCGACCAGGAATCCATGCAGGAAGCCGCTCTGCTTGGCCAGCCGCGCGGCGACGAAACCGGGCACCAGGCAGGTCATCAAGCCCAGAAACTGATGGATGCCATACAGGGTGGAGTCGCTGGCCTTCCCGCCCTGCTCCGTCCCGACCAGAAGCGGAAGCAAAAGGAGATGGATGATATACAGCACGATGAAGACCCCCGTGCCCCAGAATAGCGCTTTACGGTTAATCGCCATGACAGCCTCCGACAACCGATTGGACCGGTTGCACGATTTGTAGTGAATTGCGCCCTGCGGAAACGCTTCGGCTGAAAATTAGCTTACGGACACTCCGGCAGGGCCGAATCGCCTTACTTCCTCGGCTCGAAGAGGTGGAGGTACTCCCCGTAGCCCGCTTTCTCCAAGTCTTCCTTGGGAATGAACCGCAAGGCGGCCGAATTCATGCAATACCGCTTTCCGGTCGGCGCGGGACCATCGTCGAAGACATGGCCGAGGTGAGAATTGCCATGCTTGCTGCGTACTTCGATGCGCGGCCGAAACAGCGACCGGTCCTCGCGATACTGCAGATTGGCGGGCTCAATGGGCTTGGTGAAGCTCGGCCAGCCGGTACCCGAATCGAATTTGTCGGCCGAACTGAACAAAGGCTCGCCGGAAACGATATCGACATAAATACCTTCACGATGATTGTCCCAGTAGGCATTGCGAAAAGGTCTTTCCGTGCCTTCCTCCTGGGTCACCTTGAATTGCTCATCGGTCAATCGTTGACGGAGTTCTTCCGAATTCGGCATCTTGAATTGGTCAGACTTCCAGGCCATGGCATAGTCTCCGAGAAAAAGAAGCATAAGTAGGATCAAAAGTTTTACCGCCTGCGTCACGGCACCAGCATCCAGTCTCTTGAATTCCATAGATCAATACAACTCCGAGAGGGCGTTCAAGCCTTTTAGCTAAGGCTTCGACCATCGCCGACGATGGGCGGTTTCGAGAATCGAGACCTGGCGGTCAGGCGTGCGCGTTGGACAGCCCAAAGCCATCTTTATCAAGCCCGATCGGTCCTTCGCCGTGTTCTGGTACACTACGATGGTTTTCGAGGTGCCCGTGCGTTTCACTCGTCCGGGTTAAACGGGAAGCCGGTGCGGATTCGATCCTAGTCCGGCGCTGCCCCCGCAACGGTAAATCGGTTAAGGCGAGCCAGCAAGCCACTGTACATTAGTATGGGAAGGCGGCCCGCCCGGTTCTAAACCGCCGATGAGTCCGGATACCGGCCCCGCAAAACAGACCCGTTCGTTGCGGAGGGCTACGCCGGAATTTAAGGATTGGATTCGGTCGATCTGCCGAATTCAAGCGGTCCATCGTCCTCTGCAACGCCATTCCATACCGTGCGGGTGAGCACGGTTGATGCCAGGCAGAGTTGAAGATGAATCGCCCAATCTACAGTTCCTTGTTGATCGCACTCGCTACGAATACCCCACCTGTCCGCGCCCAAGAGGACGCCATTCCGCAGCTTCCCACCACGGTAGTCACCGCCACCCGCTCGGAAACCCCCCTGCGGCAAGTGGGCAGTTCGGTATCCATCATTACTCAGGAAGATATCGCCAAGCGGCAGGTCACGACTGTGGCGGATGCCCTCCGCATCGTGCCAGGCGTGGATATATTGAATAGCGGCGGCCTAGGCCAGACCACGACGGCATTCCTGAGAGGCGCCGGCTCCCAGCATACGCTGGTTTTAATTGACGGGATCGAAATGAACGACCCCTCCACACCCAACAACCTCTTCGACTTCGCCAACCTGATTGTGGACAACATCGAGCGGATCGAAGTTCTCCGCGGCGGCGAAAGTTCGATTTACGGTTCCGACGCGATCGGCGGGGTGATCAATATCATTACCCGCAAAGGCAGCGGCAAGCCCCGCTATTCCGCCGAAGCCCAAGGCGGCAGCTACGATACTTTCAGGGTTGGAGGCGCGGTGCAGGGAGGAACGGAGCTTCTCGATTACAGCCTCGCCAGCAGCCATACGGAAACCCAGGGGTTTTCCGCGGCCGACAAGCTCTTGGGAAATCCCGAACCCGACGGTTACCGCAACAGCACCGTCGATACCCGGTTGGGCCTTCATCCCCTGGACAATCTGGATTTCGGCTGGAATCTCCGTTACAACGAAGGCAAGACGAATCTCGACGGCAGCTTTCCCCTGCCTCACGACGATCCCAATTTCAGCAGCGTCACCAAGCAGCTGTATACCCGGGGTTTTTCCCATTTCAAGCTGCTGGACGATTTCTGGGAGCAGACCTTGGGGCTCGCCTATAGCCGCAATGACCGGAGATATCTCGATAGGGCCGATCCCGCCAACCCCTTTCCCTTGGCAGCGGATTATCTCGGAGAAAAGCTCAAAGTCGACTGGCAGAACATTCTCCATCTGCACGAGACCAATACCCTGACCCTGGGCATCGAGGACGAGGAAGATCGCCTGAGCACTTCCAGCGACGCCATCGGGGCCAAAAGCTACAATACCCAAGGGTATTATCTTCTCGATCAGATCAAGTTATGGAACCGTTCGTTCACCACCGCCGCGGTGCGTTACGACGACAATAACAAGGCTGGGAGCAAAGTCACCTGGCGCATCACCCAGGCCATACTTTTCGACGAAACCGGAACCAAGTTGAAAGGCAATTATGGAACCGGCTTCAAACTGCCCACCCTGTTCGATTTATATGATCTTTTTACCGGAAATCCGAATCTGGCGCCGGAAACCAGTCGAAATTGGGATATCGGCTTCGAGCAAGCGTTTCTGGATCAGCGGATCGTTCTCGGCTCCACCTATTTCAATAATCGCTTCAATAACCTGATTCAGTTTAACTTCGCGAGCAATCGGGTCGAGAACGTTAGCCGAGCCGCGGCCGAGGGCGTCGAAAACTTCGTGCAGATCAGCCCCCTGCAAGACCTGACCCTGCGCGGTAGCTACACGTATACCCATACCGAAGACCTCGCCACCGGCGACCGGCTCGCCCGCCGCCCCACTCACAAAGGCAGCTTCGAAGCCAATTATCGTTTTCTGGACAAAGCCGACATTAATCTCACCATTCTAGCGGTAGGCGACAAGGACGATGTCGGCTCGCGTCGAGTGCCCGGCTATGTGGTGGTCAACCTAGCGGCAGGTTATCAGCTTCACGAGAATATTCGGCTGTTTGCCAGAATAGACAATCTCTTCGACAAGAAATACGAAGAGATATACGGTTACGGAACCTCGCGGTTCGCTGGCTACGGAGGCGTAAAGTTTAGTTTTTAATTCACTTTAAAAAAATAAGGGGACGGTTTTATGTCGTCCCCTAGATTTGTCTTTCAACGGGACCAAGGCGGCACGTTGCCCCTGCCCTGCTGGCTGATTTTCAAGAAGCGCTATTTGATCATCTGCCAACGTTCGGCCGATAACCTGAAATGGCTCAACAGCTGCAAGCCGAAAACCAGGCTAGAGTAAAGCAATGCCGCTGCCAGATAGGCTGGATAATAATCCCCAATACCTATCGCATAATCGGCCCAGCTTACTCCGTTAACCCGGCTCGACCAGAAAAAGAAACTCCAATTGGAAATGAGAAACGCCACCGTCGTGGCGCTCGTCAAGGCGGCCAGGAATCGCCCAAACGCTCTTCCGTCCAAGCTCACTGTACGGCCCGCCCAGCGTCCAGCTCCCCACATTACACCGTAGGTCGGCACAAGAAAGGCATAAGCCGGGGACACACAGTACCCGCTAACTCCCAGGTAGGCGATGGCAAGATAATCGACGACAAACGCCAGCAGCAGAAATCCCGCGAAAACAGGCAAACGCCTCGAATACCATCCCAGCAGAAAAAAAACCGCCAGCGAGGCGTCCGGCAACGTAAACGGGCCTCCCTCATGATGAAAGCGGGTGGCCACCATGAGCGCCGCCAAGCCGACTAGAATCCAGTGCGCACGATTAAAGTTAACAGATTGCATGGGTTCGCTCCTCATTTGACAACCTTTAAAAAAGGTCTCTTTTTAGCGACTGGCGAAGTTTGGGACGAGGATTCCGCCGGTGGAGGCGTCTCGTCCTCCCCTTCCTCATCTTCGAAGATCATGCCTTTGCCGTTTTCCTGGGCATAAATCGCCAAGACTGCGCGCATCGGAATCTCCACTTGCATGGAATTTCCTCCGAAGCGCGCGCCGAATGCAATGTTATGAATCCCGAGCGATAACCCGTGAACCGCCTGAGGGCGGAGGTTAAGCACGATCTTTCCGTCCTGTACATACTGCGGCGGCACGGTCACGCCTTCAACTTCGGCATTGACCAGCAAGTAAGGCGTAAGGCCATTGTCAACGATCCAATCATAGATCGCCCTAACGAGATAAGGTTTGAGTGAAATCATCAGGCGAAGACAGACTCTACGGTGGTGGCGTATTCCCTTTCCAGATTACTCAAACTTGCCTGAAATGCGTCCCGATTAAACAGACGATTGGCGTAGGTCTTGATCGCTCCAGCCTGGCGGGATAGTTCAATCCCGAGAGCCGGCAACCGCCACAGCAGGGGCGCCAGGGTGCAATCGACGAGCGAAAACTCGTCACTCAGGAAATAAGGTTTAGCGGAAAAGATGGGAATGGCGTTGTTGAGACTATCACGCAATTGTTTTACTGTCTGCGCTTTCTTCTTGCTGTCGGACGCTTCTTCGATTTTATCGAGGAGTTGGAACCAATCCTGATCGATCCGATGAACCAACATGCGGGCCCGGGCTCTCGAAACAGGGTCCATGGGATGCAAGGGCGGGTGGGGAAACCG
>CADDYU010000119.1 GCA_902810705.1 Methylococcaceae bacterium | reverse complement strand
GTGCCGGGCGCGATATCCAAGCGGTCGTGGATTTCCGTGGATACCGTGATTTGGCCTTTATCGGTTATGGCCGCCAGCATCGAAACTTTCCGAGATTTAATTCAAACCTACCGCATCACGCAAGAATAACGCTAATAAAATCGGCAGCAGAATCTTCAGGCGGGCGCCGCAAATCTGCCACAGCTGTTCCGGCTTGCAAAAATCCTCCCTTGTTTTGAAAGGACGTTCCGCCCATCCGATCGCCCGGCCGCAACCAATCTTCTGCCAAAACGGCCGAGTGCCGCCGTGAATGCTTTTCGTGTTTCTGGAAATAATGAGCCTGATTCCGTGAGCGAGGCCGGTTCAGGATTCGGCTCAAACTGACAAAAACACGTCAGAGCCCATCTCATTCCTGCCGATTGCCCCCGCCGAGGCTGCTCTAGTATCCTTTCTCGTTTCTTCCCCGCCATTTGACCCGCACGTATGGACGATCACTACAAGCCTTCCGACATCGAAGAAGACGCCCAGCGCCTCTGGGAGGAACAGGGTGTATTTTCGGCCGTCGAAGACCCGACGAAAGAGAAATACTACTGCCTGTCCATGTTCCCCTACCCCAGCGGACGGCTGCATATGGGCCACGTGCGGAACTATACCATCGGCGACGTGATGGCCCGCTATCGAAGGATGCAGGGCAAGAACGTGCTGCAACCCATGGGTTGGGACGCTTTCGGGCTTCCCGCCGAGAACGCCGCCATGCAGAAGGGCGTGCATCCCTCGGATTGGACCTACGAGAATATCGCCTACATGAAGAACCAGCTCAAGCGGCTGGGGTTCGGCTACGACTGGCGGCGGGAAATCGCCACCTGCGATCCCGATTACTACCGCTGGGAGCAATGGTTCTTCCTGAGGCTCTTGGAAAAGGGTCTGGCCTACAAGAAGACCTCGCCGGTGAACTGGTGCCCGCATGACCAGACCGTCTTGGCCAACGAGCAGGTCATCGACGGCTGCTGTTGGCGCTGCAACACGCCGGTGGTGCGCAAGGAAATTTCCCAGTGGTTCCTGAAGATCACCGCCTACGCCGACGAACTCCTGGCCGAGCTGGACAATCTCAAGGGCTGGCCGGAGCAGGTCCGCACCATGCAAGCCAACTGGATCGGCAAGAGCTACGGCGTGCGCTTCGCCTTTCCCTACGAGCTGGAGGGTCGGCGGGAGCTGCTGTGGGTCTACACCACCCGCGCCGACACCCTCATGGGCGTCACCTTCTGCGCCGTGGCCCCGGAGCACCCTCTGGCGGCCCACGCGGCCCGAAACAACCCGGAGCTCGCGGCCTTCATTCGGGAATGCGAGCAGAGCGGCACCGCCGAGGCGGATCTTGCGACCCTGGAAAAGAAAGGCCTGCCCACCGGCATTGCCGTCACCCATCCCCTGACCGGCGAACAAATCCCGGTATGGGTGGGCAACTACGTGCTGATGGGCTACGGCGAGGGCGCGGTCATGGCGGTGCCGGCCCACGACGAGCGGGATTTTCATTTCGCCCACAAGTATGGGCTCCCCATCAAGCAGGTCATCGCCCTGAAAGACGGCGATTCCGCTTTCAGCGCGGAATCCTGGCAGGAGTGGTACGCCGACAAGACCGCCGGCGTCTGCATCAACTCCGGAAAATACGACGGGCTAAGCTACGAAGAAGCCGTGGACGCCATCGCCGCCGACCTCAAGGCCCAAGGCCTGGGCGAAAAGCAGGTCAACTTTCGCCTTCGCGATTGGGGCGTTTCCCGCCAGCGCTACTGGGGCGCGCCGATTCCGGTCATCTATTGCGCGGACTGCGGCACGGTGCCGGTGCCGGACGACCAGCTTCCGGTGGAATTGCCGAAGGACGTGGAAATCACCGGCGTCGGCTCGCCCCTGGCCCGGCTGGACTCCTTTGTCCACGTCGATTGCCCCGAGTGCGGCAGGAAGGCAAGGCGCGAGACCGACACCTTCGACACCTTCATGGAATCGTCCTGGTACTTCGCCCGCTATGCCTGCTCCGATAACCACGAAGCCATGCTGGACGGCCGTGCCGACTACTGGCTGCCGGTGGATCAATACATCGGCGGCATCGAGCACGCCATCCTGCACCTCCTCTACGCCCGCTTCTATCACAAGCTGCTTAGGGACTTTGGCCTGCTCCACGGCGACGAGCCCTTCGCCAACCTCCTGACCCAAGGCATGGTGGTGGCGCCGACCTTCTACCGGGAAGAGAACGGCAAAAAGGTTTACATCAATCCCGCCGAGGTGGACGTCCGCACCGACGACAAGGGCCGCATCACCGGCGCCACGCTGAAGGCGGATGGCCAGCCGGTCGCCGTGGGCGGCACCGAGAAGATGTCCAAGTCCAAAAACAACGGCGTCGACCCGGAAGCCCTGGTGAGCCGCTACGGCGCCGACACGGTGCGGCTTTTCACCATGTTCGCGGCGCCGCCGGAGCAATCGCTGGAATGGTCCGACTCGGGCGTCGAAGGCGCGTTCCGGTTTCTCAGGCGCTTGTGGCGGCAGGTCGCCGCCCACGTCAACGAAGGCCCGGCTCCGGCTCTGGACAAAGAGGCGCTGGACGAGAACCAAAAGACCCTGCGCCGGCAGGTTCACGAAACCTTGCGCAAGGTCACGGACGACATGAGCCGGCGCTACACCTTCAACACCGCCATTGCCGCCAACATGGAATTACTCAATGCCGTCCAGAGATTCGAGGACGGAAGCGGACAGGGCCGGGTCGTGCGGCAGGAAGCCTTGGAGCTGGTGACGCTGATGCTCGCCCCCATTGTGCCGCACATCGCCGAACGGCTGTGGCGGGAGCTCGGCCATGACGAAACCGTCGCCACCATGGCCTGGCCGAAGGTGGACGAATCGGCCTTGGCGCAGGAGAGCCTCGAACTGGTGGTGCAGGTCAACGGCAAGCTGCGCGGCAAGATCACCGTGCCGGTGGACGCCGCCAACGAGACGGTAGAGGCCGCCGCGCTCGCCGACGAGAACGTGCGGCGCTTCACCGAGGGCAAGCCGCCGAAGAAAGTCATCGTGGTGCCCAAAAAGCTGGTTAACATCGTGGTGTAAACATGGCCGGAGCAAGATTTTTCGGATTCGCCGCGGCCATCCTCGCCGCCTCGCTGGCAGGATGCGGGTTCCATTTGCGCGGCGAGATCCCCCAAACGAGCGGCGTGAAATCGCTCTACGTTACGGGAATAGGCCGGAGTAATCCATTCTATGGCGATTTCGCCCAGGTGCTTGGCTATTCCGGCGGCTCGCTGGCGCCCGCCCCGAACCAGGCCGGCGCGGTGGTCAACATCGCCCTCGCCCGGCACGAGCGCCGCGCCCTCACCCTGAGCAGCCAAGGCCGCGCCAATACCTTCGACCTGACCTTCCGCCTGATTTACGACATTCGCTCGCCCAAAGGCGAAGTCTTGGTGCCGCGGCAGGAACTCGAAGTGCGGCGGGACTATTTCAACGATCAATCCTCACCGCTCGGCCAAGGTGAAGAAGAGGCCATGTATCGCCTGGAAATGCAAAAGGAAGCCGCCGAGACTCTCTTGCGGCGCGTCGTTTACACCCTCAGTCGAAAAACGGCCGACAACAAGACGTGAAGCTGTACGTCGAGCAATTGGGCGAACAGTTACAGCGCCGCCTGGCGCCGGTTTATCTCCTAAGCGGCGACGAGCCTCTGCAATTGATGGAAGGGTCCGACACCATCCGCCAGGCCGCCAAGGCCGCCGGCTATCGCAGCCGCGAACTGTTCTACGCCGATGTCGGGTTCGACTGGAGGCTCCTACAGGAAGCTTGCGATTCATTTTCGCTGTTCGGGGAACTCCGAGTCTTGGATCTCCGTCTTCCCGCCAAACCGGACAAGATCGGCGCCGCGGCCCTATTGCGATATGCCGAGCGCCCTTCCGAGGACGCGATACTCTTGATCACCCTTCCCAAGCTCGCCGCCGTCGATCAGAAAAGCCGCTGGTTCCAGGCCGTCGAGCGACTCGGAGTCGTGGTGCAGGTGTGGCCCTTGGAAGGCGAAAAGCTGCTGCGCTGGCTGGACCGGCGGCTAAACTCCAAGGGGCTGTTAGCCGATCAGTCGGGGCTTCGCCTTCTCGCCGCCCGCGTCGAAGGCAATCTCCTGGCCGCGGCCCAGGAAATCGAAAAGCTGCATATCCTCTACGGCAAGGGCCGGCTGACCGATGAACAGATCCTCAAGGCGGTGGCGGACAGCGCGCGCTATGACGTGTTCGACCTCGCGGAGGAAGTACTGCGCGGCCATGCCGGAAAAGCCTGCCGGGTGCTGATGGGCCTCAAGGCGGAGGGTGTGGCCGCGCCAGTGGTCTTGTGGGCGCTGACCCGCGAAATCCGCCTGGCCGCCGCGCTGATGGCAGAGATCGCCGCCGGCGCTTCGAACGAATCGGCTTTCGCCAAGCACAAAATTTGGGAAAGCCGTAAGGCCAGCTTGGGCTTGGCCTTGCAGCGCCTTGACCGGAATGCCTTGCACCAAGCCCTGCTGCTCTCGGCCAAAGCAGACCGAATCATCAAGGGAATGGAAGCGGGCGACGCCTGGGAGGCGCTGCTGGCGGTGTGCCTGAATCTGATAGCGCCGGCGGGACAGACGACTTCGGAACGCATTCCCTCGAGATAAGGACTATAAAAAACTTCAGATTTAAAGCTAAAGACCTGGCCATGAACGAATCCATCCAAACCTATATCCGTGCTGTCGGCCATCGCGCCCGCGCCGCCTCCCGTCTGATCGGCCGCGCCGAGACCGCCGCCAAGAACCACGCCCTCATTGCCATCGCCGAGGCCCTGGAAGCCAGAGCGGACACGCTGACCGCCGTAAACCGGAAAGACCTGGAATCCGGCCGGCGACGGGGTCTGGACAACGCCATGCTGGAGCGGCTGGACATCGACGAAAAGCGGGTCAGGGCGATGGCCGAGGGCTTGAGGCAAGTGGCGGCGCTGCCGGACCCGGTGGGCGAGATCACCGGGCTGAGCTACCGGCCGTCCGGCATCCAGGTGGGCAGGATGCGGGTGCCGCTCGGGGTCATCGGCATCATTTACGAATCGCGGCCCAACGTCACGGCCGACGCCGCCGCGCTGTGCCTGAAATCCGGCAATGCCGCCATCCTTCGGGGCGGGTCCGAGGCCATCCATTCCAATCAGGCGATCGCCGCCTGCATCCGGTCCGGACTGGAAACGGCGGGGCTGCCGGCCGACACGGTGCAGGTTATCGAAACCACCGACCGAGCGGCGGTGGGCGAGATGCTGCGCCTCGAAGACTGTATCGACGTCATCGTGCCGCGCGGCGGCAAGGGCCTGATCGAGCGCATCATGGCCGAATCCCGCATTCCCGTCATCAAGCACCTGGACGGCATCTGCCACGTCTACATCGACGACCGATGCGATATGGACAAGGCCGTCAAGATCGCCGTGAACGCCAAGACCCAGCGCTACGGGGTCTGCAACGCGATGGAAACCCTGCTGATTGCGAACCCTATCGCGCCCGTCCTGCTGCCGGAATTGGTCCGGCGGCTTCGGGAAAAAGGCGTGGAACTGCGCGGCTGTCCCCGCACCCTCGAATTGATCCCGGACGCCGTTCCGGCCACCGAGGAGGATTGGGACACGGAGTACCTGGCCCCGATCCTCTCCATCCGGGTGGTCGCGAATCTGGATGAAGCCCTGGACCACATCCATCATCACAGCTCGGGCCACACCGAGGCCATCGTCACGGAGGACTACGGCCGCGCCCGGCGCTTTCTGCGGGAAGTCGATTCCAGTTCGGTTATGGTCAATGCTTCGACGCGTTTCGCCGATGGCTTCGAATATGGCCTTGGCGCTGAAATCGGCATCAGCACCGATAAGCTCCATGCCCGTGGCCCAGTCGGCCTCGACGGACTCACCACTCAGAAATTCGTGGTGCTGGGAGACGGGCATGTACGGGAATAAGGACGATGATGGCGGAGAAATTAAAGTAAGCACTGCCAGCCTGACTCGGTCCAGCCATCGCTGAGATCGAAGCTTCCCTTCCGCTAGAGCGTCTAGAGCGGCGCTGTGAAATCTAGCGCTCGCCAGCGGCGGCTTGCCGGCCCGCCTTCCCGCACCGCCCCGGACAGGGGCTTCCAGAAAGAAGTTTCACATGCTTTGGAGCGCCTGCCCTCGAACGCCGCTTCGGACATAGGCCTTTAGAGGATGTTTCCCCTCAGCGAAAAGAGCGTAAAATACCGACGAATAATTTATCCGCACGCGCTGCTCAATAAACAAGCCGAGAGGTCAGGTTCGGCATGCTCATCAAACGTGCTTTTTCCGGTGACCCGAAGCCCTCGGAGATTACCGACGCAAAAAGCTACGCCGCGCGGCGCTGTTTCTTGAAATTTTCTTGCGCCACGGCGATGGGCGCGGCCTTGATGCTTCCCACGGAAAGCCCTTGGGCTGAAGAGAACGGTCTGGCGGCGGATTTCAATAACCTCAAAGCCAGCCCATTCAGCACCACCGAGGAAAAAACCAGCTTCAGGGATGCCACCCGTTATAACAATTTTTACGAGTTCGGCACGGCCAAGGGCGATCCCGAGCGCAACGCCCATACCTTGAGAGTGCGCCCTTGGACCGTCGCGGTGGAAGGCGAGGCGGGCAAACCGCGAATATTCGATATCGACGAACTTCTCAAGATTTCGCCGCTCGAAGAGCGGATTTATCGGCTCCGGTGCGTGGAGGCCTGGTCCATGGTGATTCCCTGGGTGGGATTTCCGTTGGCCGAGCTCCTGAAGCGGGTAGAGCCTACCGGCAACGCCAAATTCGTTGAATTCACGACCCTTCATGATCCCGAGCAGATGCCCGGCCAACGCAGCACGATGCTGGACTGGCCCTATGTCGAGGGCTTGCGGCTGGACGAGGCCCGGCATCCCTTGACCATTCTCGCCGTGGGGCTGTATGGAAATGTCTTGCCCAAACAGAACGGCGCGCCGATTCGCCTGATAGTGCCGTGGAAATACGGCTTTAAAAGCATCAAGTCGATCGTGCGCATCCGGCTGACCGAAGAGCCGCCGCTGACCACCTGGATGAAGGCGGCGCCGCGGGAATACGGGTTCTATGCCAACGTGAATCCGGAAGTGGATCATCCCCGCTGGAGCCAGGCCAAGGAGCGGCGGATCGGCGATTTCCTCAAGCGTCCGACCCTCATGTTCAATGGCTATGGCGAGCAAGTCGCCCACCTCTATTCCGGAATGGATCTACAAAAATATTTTTGAGCGGCGACCGTGAAACAAGCTCTAAAACTAAAACATCTTTCGAATCCGGCTATCCATCGGCTCAAGCTTGTTGTCTTCCTGGCGTGCCTGATTCCCCTGGCACGGCTGGCGGTCGCCGATCTTGGCGCCGATCCCGTGGACACCCTCACCCGCTCCACCGGCAGATGGGCGCTCAATTTTCTCTTCATCAGCCTGGCGATCACACCGCTGAGGAAATTTACCGGCTGGCTTTGGCTGGTGCGGCTACGGCGCACGGTAGCACTTTATTCGTTCTTCTACGCATGCCTGCATCTCGGCGTTTATGTGGTTTTCGATCAATTCTTCGACTGGGCCGCCATCGTGAGGGACATCGCCAAACGGCCCTACATTACGGCCGGATTTTTCAGCTTCGTGCTGCTCGTGCCGCTGGCCATCACCTCTACCAATGGCATGATCCGCCGCTTGGGCGGCCGTCGCTGGCAGCATCTGCACCGACTGGTTTACCTGATCGCGATAAGCGGGGTATTTCATTATCTGTGGTTGGTCAAGCGGGATATCACGGGTCCCGCTTGGTATGCCCTTATCCTGTGCGGGTTACTGAGCGCCCGGATGTTGACCCGTCCCCGAGTTAGAACAGGAGCTCTCGACAAGGGCTCGATGTCATCTACGATCGGCGTGAGCGGCGGCACCTCGATGATGGTTGAGCGCGGCCGAGAATAAGCCTCCCGCCATTTTTGAAGCTCAAGGCGCCTGGCTCACCCATTCGCGCACGCATTCGTCAATTTTTAACCGAATATTCTCATTAAACCGATATTCTCATGCGGTGAATGAGTGAATTCCCGAGGGAGCTTATTGCCGCTAGGATCGTCCGGCTTCTTGCTAGAATCCAATTGAATATGACAGCCAACCAGAACGACTCCACGCCATCCCGCTCGAAGCATCCCGCTTTTTCCGAGGCGGAGGCCCGCTTGTCCTCGAGCCGAGCGGCAACAACGCTCCCCGTAGCCGCTTCGCCTTGGCATCCATCGAAGCCCAAAACCCCGGAGCCATCCACCCCCGATCGGATTCGTATTACTTGCGTCGATTATTGTCCAGAGCAGGCGGAGTCTCGGGAAATCGTCGATTTATCGCAGTTCCTGCAGGATCACCGTCCGTCCTGGTCGAAAGTGCGCTGGATCAACATCTCCGGCAGCAGCCGCCTGGAACTCATCGAACCGTTCGCGGAAAAGTACAAGCTCCATCCCCTCGCCATCGAGGACGTGGCGTATGGCGCTCATCGCCCCAAGTTGGAGGATTATCCGGGCTCTGAAGAAGCCCCGGGCCGTCTGTTCATCGTGGCCCGGCTGGTGCACATGCGGGACGATCGGCTGCGCGACGAGCAGGTCAGCATCTTTCTTGGCCGGAACACCTTGCTGACCTTTCAGGAAACCACGAATGGCGTGTTTGAATCGGTTTACCGCCGGCTTGAGACGCCAGGCTCGTGGCTCCGCGGCAACGACGTGAGTTTTCTCTGCTATTCCCTGCTGGATGCCATCGTGGATAGCTATTTTCCGGTTCTGGAATATTATTCGGCGCGCCTCGATGACATCGAGGAGAAATTGCTACATTTTCCGGACCAATCCTTTCTTCGGAGAATCCATGCCGTGAAGCGGGGATTGTTACAGTTGCGGCGAGCCATTTGGCCGATGCGGGAGATCATCGCCCAATTGCAGCGGGAAAAGCACGAATGCTTGTCCGAGACCACCCTCACCTACTTCCGTGACGTTTACGACCATTGCGTGCATATCATCGATCTCAACGAAACCTATCACGAAATCGCTACGGCACTGACCGAAACCTATATGTCGGTCACCTCCAACCGACTGAACGAGGTCGTCAAGGTGCTGACCGTCATCAGCACCATTTTCATCCCTTTGACCTTTCTGGCCGGCGTCTACGGCATGAACATGCCGATTCCGGAAAACCAGTGGTCCTGGACCTATCCGGCGTTCTGGCTGATCTGCCTAGCCATCGCCTTCGGCATGATCTTGTGGTTCCGCCGCCGCGGCTGGATCTAAAAGGCTAGCGGTCGTGAACGTCTAGGCGAGGCTAGCTCTTTTGCTCTTGGGCGCGGAGAAAGGCGAAATAGTCATCCACGGGTAAAGGCGGGCAGAAGAAGAATCCCTGAAAGAGGCGGCAGCCCAGTCTTTCTAGGAATTGCACCTGTTCCGCCGATTCCACGCCCTCGACGATCACCTTCAACCCCAAACGGCTTGCCATCGCCAAGGCGGCATCGATTATGGCGGCATCGTTAGGATCGTGGACGACATCGGCGACGAAGCTGCGGTCGATCTTGATTTCACCGATGGGCAATTGCTTGAGGTAAGCCAGCGACGAATACCCCGTGCCGAAATTATCGATAGCGAAGCGGATGCCCCATTCGCAGAGTTGATTCATCTTCCGGGTGGCGTCGCTGATATCTTCAATTACCGCGCTTTCGGTTAACTCAAGCGTCAGCCGGGCCGGGTCCGCGCCGGTTTGCTCCAACGCCTCTCGAACCCGTTCGGTGAAATTGCTGCTTCGAAATTCTCGGGAGCTCACGTTGAGCGAGATCCCCAAGGGCCGGCCCGCCTCTCGATGGACCCGGATCATTCGGCAGGCGGCTTCGAGAATCCATTTCCCCAATGGCACGATGAGGCCCGACTCCTCGGCGACCGCCATGAATTCGTGAGGTGCCATGGTACCGTAGCCTGGCCGATTCCAGCGCACCAGCACTTCGGAGGAAGAAATTTCCCCACTGCTCTGCATTTGTGGCTGCAGATAAATCTCGAACTCTCTTGCGGCGATTCCCTCGCGCAGGGCTGTCTCCATCTCGAGGCGTATCTCGGCCGCGGCCTGCATGGCCGGTTCGAAGAAGCGGAGAGTGTTGCGGCCGCCAGCTTTCGCCCGGTACATGGCTGTATCCGCCTGTTTTAGAATGTCCTCGGCGGTACTGCCGGGTTCTGGGAAAATGACCACCCCGATGCTCGCGGTAATGCGATGCTCATAGTCGCCTAGCGCAAAGGGCCGATTCAGAGTGGCGACGATTTTCTCCGCAACCCGCCTCGCCCGGTTGATGGCGACGCTGCTCTGGGCTGACAGGTTTTCCAGCAGCACCAGGAACTCGTCGCCGCCCAATCGGCCAATCGTGTCATGTTCGCGCACCACGTTGCGCATGCGCCGGGCAACCTGCTTGAGCAGCAAGTCGCCCATCAAGTGTCCCATTGCGTCGTTCAAATGCTTGAAATTATCGAGATCCACAAACATCAGGGCGCCATAGCTGCCATCGCGGCGGGCGGCGGAGACGGCATGTTGCAGCCGATCAAGGAGCAGCCGACGATTCGGCAGGCCCGTTAAGGGATCGTAGTAGGCGAGCTGGATGACTTCCTGTTCAGCGCGCTTGCGTTCGCTGATATCCAGAAACGTCGCGACGTAATGAGTGATTTCGCCGGCGTCGTCACATACCGGTTTTATGGAAACCCAGTGAGGGGCGACCCCGCCATCCTTCAGCCGGTTCCAGACCTCTCCTTCCCAATCGCCTTTTTCCCGAAGCCGCTTCCAGATGGCCTCGAAAAAAGCGCTATCGTGTCGATCGGACCGAAGTAGGTCTGGTCTGCTGCCAACCAGTTCTTCGGAACTGTAGCCGGTCAGCTTGCAGAACGCATGGTTCACCCGAAGAATGATTCCCGATGGGTCGGTGATCATGATGCCCTCGGACGTCTCGAAAGCCGTTGCCGCCAGGCGCAACGAGGTTTCGGCCTGCTGCCGTCCAAGCGCCGTGCCGAGATTGTTCGCCACCGCCTTGAAGGCGTCGAGTTCCATCGTGGACCATGTCCGATCGGTCCGGGCGCTGCAAAAGATGAGGAAGCCCCACCAGTACTGACGGGCGAAGACCGGCACCACCGCCAACGAAAGGATATTTCGCAAGGGAAGCGCCGCCCGCTCGCTGTCCGGGAACTCGCGAACATTGCCGGCAATCATGTCGCCTCGGCGCAGGATTTTTACCCATCGGCCAAGTCCCGAGCTCTGCAACGGTAGGCTCTGGCACGCTGAGGCGCCGCTCTTTAAACCTCCCGAACCTATCCATTCGAAGCGTTGGCGAGCCCAGACTTCATCGGGCTCTTCATGGTTCTCGAATAACGCCACCCGGTCCCCATCCACCGCCAAGCCGAGGTGGGCCAGCACGGCGGGCATTTCCTCAGCCCAGTCATCGGCGTGCAACAACCGTTCCGTCGCGAATGCCACCATCTCGAGAATGCGGCCCCGCTGCCGTAACTCGTCCCGAGTGCGCCGGCTCTCGGTGACGTCGACTTCCATGCAGACGATCCGCGCGGATTCGCCCGCCGCGCCCGGAATGGCGAACAGAGTAGACTGCACCACCAAAGACGATCCATCCTGGCGCTGGATGGTATATTCCATAGGACTCGCGGGTTTGCCAGTGCTCAGGACTTGGCCGAGCGTCGCCTGGAACAGCTTGGCCTGGCCCGAATCGGGCATCAATCGATCGCGGGTCTTGCCCAAGGCTTCCTCACGGGGCCAACCGTACAGGCTTTCCGACGCGGCATTCCAATACAGTATCCGACCGTCCGCGGTGTACCACTGAATTGCCACGTTGGGCGCATTTTGCAGGGTTTCCCGCAAGGAAAGTTCGCTGGCGCGGAATGCCGCCTCGACCCGCCGGCGCTCCCAATGCTCAAAGAGCAAAGACACCTGATTGGCCAGGGACAGGGCGAAGAGCCGTTCCTCGCTCTCCCAGCGACGCGCCGATCCGTCATGCTCGAAGCACAGCGCACCGTGGAACCGGCCAAACAGGCGCACGGATGCGGCGAGCAGAGCGCCGATGCCCAGAGGCTCGAAGTAAGGCGTCCAAAGCTCCTGGGTGAGGGGATCCTGGCGGACGTCGTCCGCCACGACTGCGTCCAGCCTTGAGAGCGCGTCGAAGTAGGCGGGATATCGCTCGGCGGATATTTCGATCTCCCCCGAGGCCGCGGCCGGCTCGGCATCGAAACTCGCCAAACAGCGCACGACCTCGTCCTCGGCGTTCCAGACGCTGACGCGCCGCACTTCCATGGCCTGCGCCGCAATTTCGGCTAAAAGCCCGAGCGCCTGATCAGGCTCGGCCGTGAGGAAAATCTCGTTGCGGACCAGGGAGGCGAGACTTGCCTGCTGGCGAGCCAAACGGCTCTGGCCTTGGCGGATTTGCTCGCGAGTCTGCTTTTGTTCGGCGATGTCCTCGACGGTGACGACGATGTCGCGGGCTTCCCCACTCGAGCCCGGCAACGGAGTGAATGCGAGCTTAACCCACACATAGCCGCCGCTTTTAGAGCGGAGCCGTGTTTCCGTCACCTGGGTGGATGCCTCTCCTGCCAGGAGGCGCTGAAAATCACCTCGGTCGACGGGCCAATCCTCGGGATGAGCCATGTCTTCCAAGGAAAGAGGCCGCAATTCGTCCCGTGAATAACCCAGAATGCCACATAATTTCCGGTTCGCCCGCCGCCAATGCCCTTGGGCGTCCACGTGCGCGAGGCCGACGGCAGCGTGGTCGAATGTGGCGCGAAAGTACTCTTCGCTTTCCCGCAAGCGCTGCATATCGCGTTGACATTCGGCCGCCGCGGCGGCCGCTCCCTTGATCAGCCGGCGAGACGTTCGCGCGCTGATCATCACGGCGAGGCCGATGCCGGCCATCGCGGCCACGAAAAACTGAAGAGGCGTAAAGGGCGCCCGCATTGATGCGCCGGCAAAAGGTCCCAAGCCATAAACGGTGGCCCAAGCCGTCGCCGCCGACCACCCATAGAGCAGCGCGCCGACCGCGGTGAAGGGAAATCGCAGGGACGCCCACACCATCAGCGACAAAATTCCGAAAGCGACCGCCTCGACGCTGCGTCCGGCCGGGGGCAGGAACAGAAACCAGGCCAGCCCCCCGCAGACCAGTGACAATAAGCCCCATTCCGCGACAGCCGGCCATGGCTCCGGGACATCCTCCTTTTCGAAAAGGCCCAGCAGGAGCGGTGTGGCGACCATCATTCCCAAAGCGTCTCCGACCCACCAGACCAGCCACGTGGGCGCCAGGCTTTCGGCCAGCGCTCTCGTGACCCACGAGCCCGTCACGCCGATGGTCGCGCTCAAGACCGGAACGAATAGGACGCTCACTCCGGAAAACTTCATCAGCGCCGTAGGATCTCCAAACGGATTTCGAATGCCCAAGCGCCCGAGCATTCGACAACCCGCCACGGCGGGCAAGACATTAGCCAGGGTGGCTGAAGCGCTGAACCCCCAATGTCTGGTGGCGATGAGATGCGTCAGGAAAGCCCCCAGAATGGCCCCCCAGAAGGCGGGGCGGCCGAACAGCCAGATCGCGGCGAAAGCAATGGCGGTGACATACCCGATCAGCGCTACTGTAACACCCGCGCCAAGCGCCATGTGCTCCAACCATCCGCCCGCGAGACAAAGCAGGACCGTCAGGGCGAACAGGACAGGAGCCGTGAGTCGCACCTTGGTCCTTTTATTGAGCGAATACATGGGCTTCGTGAAGCTGCACGGGCTTAAAACCACCTAATACCTCGAAGGAATAAGTTTATCGGCAAAGCGGTGGAGACTAAGCCACCGACGCGAACGAAGAAAACCCAATCCTGGAATCAGCGAGATCCAAACCTCCCGAATTCACGGATTTTGGAGTACATTGCTTTTTACCATCCAAACCTTCCCTCGACCTAGGTCACGACGTGGCGCTACTTTGCGAACACGTGTCCTTATAACGATAGACAGCGATTTTATCCCTCCATAGGCCCCTCCATGTAGCGATCGTGCGGCAAATAAGTGGTACATGAGGGGTGAATA
>CADDYU010000118.1 GCA_902810705.1 Methylococcaceae bacterium | reverse complement strand
GGTGATCAACTCCGCGCGGCGGCGACGCGTTGACCAGCGCCATCGCCGCCTCCCGGCACGCCGGCGCGTCAGGCACGACCCAGCCGAGCAGTTGTTCCGGGCTGAACGGCAGACGTTTCAACATCGGCGGTGATTCTAACGGCCCCGGGCGGCGCGGGCGACGGGGGATCGGAAGGACGAAGGACGAAGGAGAAGGGCGAAGGATGAAGGAAGCATGACGGAGGGCGCCGTCGCACGCGTTTCGTCATTCGTCATTCGGCCCTGACTCGTCATTCGTCCTTCATCATTCCCATCCCCTATACTGCGCCCCCATGCCCGTCCGCCTCCTCATCCTCGGCGACATCGTCGGCCGGCCCGGCCGGCAGGTCGTGCAGCAGAAGCTGCCCGGCCTCGTCAAAGAGCACAACGTCGACCTCGTCATCGCCAACGCCGAGAACGTCGCCGGCGGGTCCGGCATCACCCAGAATTTGTTCCACAAGCTCCGCAGCTACGGCGTCGACGTCGTCACGCTCGGCGACCACGTCTACAAGAAGCTCGAGATCGTCCCCACGCTCGAGAGCAGCGAGCGCATCCTCCGCCCGGCGAACCTCGCCGCCGGCGCCGCCGGCCGCGTCTTCACCGTCGTCACGACCAACGCCGGCGTGCAGGTCGGGGCGTTCCTCGTGCTCGGGCGGATCTTCATGAGCCACCTGCCCGCCAACGACCCGTTCGCGACCGCCGACGTGCTGCTGCAGCGCATCCCCAAGACGTGCAAGATCGTCTGCTGCGAGATCCACGCCGAGGCGACGAGCGAGAAGGTCGCGATGGGCCACCACCTCGACGGCCGCGCCACCGTCGTCTACGGCACCCACACGCACATCCCGACCGCCGACGCCAAGGTCCTGCCCAAGGGCACCGCCTACATCACCGACCTGGGCATGTGCGGCCCGTACGACAGCGTGCTGGGCCGGCGGAAGGACCGGGTCGTCAAGCACATGACGACCGGCATGCCGCACAGCTTCGACGTCGCCGTCGCCGACGTCCGCCTCAGCGGCGTGCTGGTCGAGGCCGACGAACAGACCGGCCGCGCGATCAGCATCCGGCGGGTCGAAGCCCAAGGCCAGAACGCCGACAGCCCCTACGACGCCGACGACGAGCGCCCGCCAAGGCCCGCGGGGGGTGGCGGGCAGCAGCCGTCCGCAACACGATCTGCCGGGGTATGAACTTCGAGGATCCTTCCCTGACCCGTATCGCCGTCAGTCGAGGTTCGCTGAGCTGGCCGCGAACGGGAGCTGCCGACGGCCTGCCCGGCGGACCTGCGGGAGCCCGCGTCGGCGCGCTGCGGCGACGGCGTGATTCGCGGTTCTGCTTTTTTTTTGGTTCACAGTCGTCGTGAGGGCATTCTATCGTGCCTGCGTCTCTGGCAGCTTCCGTTGCAACGGTCCCACCATCGTCAGGTAGACCCCTCCGATTACGGCGGGGGCGACAACGAGAAGGGGGTGACGGCGGAATGCCTTCGGCGAGACAGCGGCGTTTCGCCTTGCGTTAATCCTCTCGGTCCTCTGAACGTCTCTCGCCCGCGCCGTCTCCGCACGACGCGTTCAGCGCGTGCCTTTGCTCCGACGGTTCGCCGATCCTCGCGCGCCTTTTCTTCAGCGACTCTGCTGGCGGACTCGCGCGCTTTCGCGGCCGCAGCCGTCTGTTCGGCTCGCATCTTCTTGCGTTCATCAACGCCCGGTGCCGACGTTCGTTCCGGCACGTCGGGCATGGAAAGCGGCTGGCTTCTTCTCCACGTGCTCGTCTCCCCGAGCGCCGCAGAGCCAATTCCCGAGTTCCGTGTTCATTCTAATCTAAGCTTTGAATCATGGTTTCTTCGTCGCTCCAACAAAAGCGAAGTAAGACTACAGAATTTTTAGCAGCGAAATTATTGCGCGGTTCATTGATTGCTCGTAATTCGTCACGTCATTGATGCGAATCATGAAGCGATCCTTGGATGAAAGATCGGGTTCCCAACGTGTCACGCCGTTGTCTTCGCATGTGATGCGCACGGGGTCAAACTGGAAGAGCGGGTCGTGTCGCGACGTACGCTCGACGATGTCTCCACCGCGGGTGACCGACAGCCCGGCCCCATGAATGAACCCTGCGGTGGACCACATGCCACGCTTGTGCTGGGCGTGCCAATCCATCTGTCGCGCATCCGTGGGGCGATTTAAGTAGGTCAGCCATTTGTGGCTCGGCTCCTGGCTCAGACAATAGATGAAGTAGCGCTGAAGATTGCCGCTGAACTGCGGCAGCGCCTGGCGTTGCTCCAGCCACCAGAACGTACCGCGTTCGCCTGGCTGGCGAATTTCGACGACGTTCCAGCAGGGGCACCAGTAGATCGGGCAGGGGATGTCGAAAATGGTAGAGTAGGCGGCGGTGTTCAGCTCGACGTTAAATTCGAGCTTGCCCGGCCAGTTGGGATTATCGTGACCGGAGCCGGCATTGAGGTAAATTCCGGCGCATTTTTCCGCGAACAGATGCGGCTCGCGCGAGGCGGCGAGTGCGACGTCGATGGCTGATCCGACGATGTTGATGACGACCGGCACATCGGACGCGCGCAGCTGATCGACCAGCAGGTTCACGCCGCCCAGGTCTGAGCGCTCGAATCCTTCCGGCGTTTGACCGCGCCGCGTCACGCCACGGCTCGAGCCGACGGCAACCGGCACGGCCGTGCCGGTCATCCAGTTCAACTGCGCCACCGCGCCGACGGCCGGGTTCCCCATGCGCCGGGGCGGCGGGAAATCGATGAGAATCGCCCGCAGATCGACGTTGCCTCGCATCGCCAGTGCGTAAACGGTCGCCAGGTCGAAATGATCGTCTGGATCACCGTGGACGTGGAAGAGGTCCGTCTGGTGAATCATGGGGATGGCAGTGGCCCGACTCATTGTTGTCCCATTGGATTGAGACCGGGAGCAGCCGAGAAGAGCTGCCCCAAATTAAATGTTTGTACGACTCCGCCGGCTAGTAGACGACGTCAAGGACGGCGCTCTTTGTTGTGTTTTGTACGACGGTCGCGCCAGGTTGGGATTGGTTGTAATCGGCCGGCCTTCGGCCGCGCCAGCCCGCCATGATCCCGAATGCCGTTCTCCATCGGCGGTGCGAAGATTCATATAACGAGCGCCGTCCCATGCCGACGGGACTGCGCTGGCGATGCGGTTCTGCCCCCAATAGTCGTTGACGAAGGCATTACAGAGCGATTGCACGTACAGGCCGTGGCTTGTGAGGTAATAAGGCGCATGCAGCGCTCCGCTGGTCTCATAGATCTGGATCCAGTCCCGGTCCACGTAGCGCATCGACTCCATTCTCGCCAGTTCTTCGCTCAGACCCGCAGCGTCGCCCAGGTTGGAGGCCGCCAACCAGTAGGCGGCCAATGTCCAGCCATAGCTTGTGCCGCTGTCCATGCCGGCACACAACTCATGTCGGCGGGTATAGGCCAAATGCGTGGGCGGGTCGACCTGCCCGCCGAGTGGCAGAAAGGTCACGGCATTGAGTTGAACGGGATGCTTCTGACGTCCCAGCCAAGGTGAACCCACTAAGTTCTCGGCGGTCGCGCGCAAGCCAACGGCCGGATCGAGCAATCGGTCAAACGCTAAACCGTCGGCGAGGATGGCCTGCCATCGCGGCAACTCGGGATCATGAACCTCCAGCTGTCCCGCCATGCGTATAGCCGCCTGCAGTGCATAACGTGTGGCGAAGAGGGCGCAAAGGTAATTGCTGGCGTTCTCCCCGCCGAACTCATCCTGCCCCATGGAGGGTGTGACCTGCACGCTCCAAGTCCCGCCGGATCGGCGCCGGGCAATAGAGCCGAGGAAGCGGGCGGACTCCCGGACGATCGGCCAAGCGATCTCCCGAGCCCAGATCGGGTCCTGTAGATGGGCGGCGGTCTCGCATGCCATGCGGGCCGGGTAGGCAGCGTTGTGGATCTCGAATTGGAAGGGATTCGGCGCTTCGTCGGCCAGCAAACGCTCACCGAAATCGCTGGCGATCGGATGTTCCCACGGCCACATCGCGCCCGGTCTGTTGTAAATGCGTTTTGTCGTTGAGCAGACCTCATCAAGGACGACGCGGTACGATTCGACAATGGCTTTGCCGATGTCGAGGTGCCCGAGCCGCAACAGCGCGGGGTGAATGTATGATACGTCCTGCGGAAAGTGGAACGGCCAGCCATTACCCGACCATCCCATCGGTGCGGCAGGCGCCCGCACGTCCGGCGCGTAACTGGCAAGAATGTAGAAGACCGATCTCGCCCACAGCGCCTGCAATCGCTTGTCGGGGAGATCAATGAAGGCGTCGCCCCACCGCACCTTCCAATTGGCCCGGGCGCATTGGAAAAATGCATCGGCCGTTAAAGCAGCATCGAATTGTGCCTTCAGTGCCGACGCGCGCGTGGCCCCTGCGCAACCGATCAGCAGGAGTACATCCCCGTGGCTGGCGACCAGCTCGATATGGGCCCCCTGTTCGTCGCCTTTGATGGTGCAGGCGACTTCGTCGCCGATCGCGGTGACGCGCAACAACGAATCGGCACTCCCCGCACGGATGCGCCCGACCCAGGTATGCCGCGACTCCACCGTCGCGGACACGGTCGCCTCGACGCCGTTGTCGTAGTGGCCGCGAATGCTCGTCTCCGGAACGAGTCGCAACGCCGGCAGGTCGTTATTTGCGGGACGGCGGTAGCGAATGCGCACGCCCATCAGGTCGCGCGCGACGGTGTCGAACGTGATCGTGATCTCGACGAAGCCATCGCCGGGCAGGTCGTGACGGGTTGTAAGCGTGCCCGCATACAGCTCCAGGTGCTGCCGCGCCGTGCCAAAGATCCGCTCGCCCGATGCCCACGTCAGCCGGGCAACAGGCAGCCAGTAATCGAGTCCGTATCGGCCTCCCGTCCAATGATCCGCGTGGCAGAGAACGGTTTTCGAGATCCCCCGCTCTGCCTCCGGGACGTCCGCCCGGTGCTGTAGCCCATGCCAACCAAAACACCCACCAAACCGACCGTTACCGAGATAAAGATTGACGTGCGACGGGTCGGCGTTTGCAGCGTCGCGGCACACGTTGCCCGGGCGGATCGCGTGTTCCATGTTCCTGAGCCATCCTTTTCGCGGGGCGCGCCCCGACACCAACCGCTGCGGTGAGACACCCGCCAGCGGCAATGGTGCAAAAAAGTGTACATGAATCTTGACAATTAGTCAAAAGAGGTGTATTTTTTTGGCCATGGCTGGCTCGCGGTCCGATGTTGCGGGCGTTTTTTTGTCGAGCACCGGGGTATGCGGGTCATCCAGCCGCGGGTCGGCGGGGCGTCGAATGACTGCGACGCTCGCCGATCACACGTGACTTCAGCAAATCTCTGGCGGGGCCATACGTGCGCGTCGCGCCCGTGCGCCAGCCGAACAATTCACGGAGAGGAGTTCAGATATGTCGAATCCGAATTGCATCAAGAGACACGCCCTCGTCATCGCCTGCGCTGCGGCGGTGTTCGCCGGCTTTGGCACGCAAGCCCATGGCGCACCCGTCACGCTAACGGTAAGCGACGGTGGGGGTGAGACCAGTTTCGACACCGGTCTGAACTGGAGCGATGGTCTTGCGCCCAGTGCCGGCAAGGAGTACCAGGTGGCGAACACCCGCACGCTCCGGACGAGGGACCTTGCTGGGGATCAGACTTTTCTGGGTGACAAGCTGGCCCTTGGGGATGGTTCGGCTACCGGCCAGCTCACCATCAAGGGAGGGGAGGCTAGCCGTTCTACCGTCATCACGGTCAACAACCTCGTCCTCGATAAGGGCACTGTGGCCATAGGGAGCGCGAAAGCATTTACTTTGGCCGGAAATATCTTGGTCGCCGCCGGTGGCGGCACGCTCTCGAATACTGGCACCGACCGCAGCCTCACCGTCACCGCGCCGATCTCCGGCACTGGCGCTCTGAAGCTGCAAGGCACCGCCGGGCGCTTAACCGGCTTTGACATCGACGTCCGGGGCGTCAACACCTTTGCCGGCACGACAATGGTGGACGGCGGCGTGGTCATCCTGGATGACTTGGGATCAATGTTGATGGACGTCAACTCCACGGGCGCCAGCTCGGCTATTGTCGGCTCGAACAATCCCGTACTGACCGTCGACGGGACGTTCGTGCTTGACGTGGCCGGCGTGACCGGCGCCGGCTCCTGGAACCTGGTGGACGCTGCCACCCTTATCGAGACCTACGGCACCTCTTTCGACATGAAGTTCAGCGACAACACGGTACTAACCCAGAGTGCTGATGTCTGGACGGGAACGAAAAACGGATTCACGTTCACATACACCGAATCAACCGGCGTCCTCGCAGCGGTCGTGCCCGAGCCGGCGAGCCTTGGTGTGCTCGGCGCCGGAGCGATCGGCCTGCTTCGCCGGCGGCGAAAAGCTTGACGCGTTCCCCCGCCTCTGACCCCGGCGCGCCACCGGGGCCGAGCGGACAACATGGCGTCCGCCTTTCACGCAATGCCTAGATGGTGCGATGCTCCCTGCCGTATACATCCTTCGAGGACCTCCTTGCCCTTAAAGGATTGTCAAAAACTCTAATGAGGGTTCGACCCTCAAAAAGTAGTATAAAAAAATGTACATGTTGTTGACAAGAAATCTCTAAAGGTATACAATTTTTGATCATGGTTGGATTATTGCAATGCCAAACTCCTCGCCTGCTTGTTGAGCGCCATGTGCATGGGTGTCTCACTTCGGGTGCATGGAAGGTTGGCGGGCGAATTCCGCAAGAGACGGAGATTGCGACGGCGCTGCGCGTCAGCCGCGGCACGGTGCGGGCGGCGCTGAAGGCGTTCGATGAGGCGGGCATTTTCGAGGCACGAAAGGGCAGCGGGCGAATTGTGCGCCGCACCCCGGCGGACTCCCGGTCGATACTCGCACGGACGGTCGTCTTCGCCCGGTCGAGCGGGCCGATGGTCGCCGATAACGAGCTGCTCATCGAACGCCGCCTCATGGATGCCGCTGCCTCTCGTGGTTTGCTTGTGCTGGCTGTGGACCTCCTGTCGGTCGACGCCCACGCCGTCGCCCACCTCGCCGAGGCGCGCCCGGCGGGTGTGGTCGTCGCCCACTGCATCAGCCAGGTATTGGACCGGTCGGCGAAGTTGCGGCCGTTCGTCGATGCTGGCATTCCGATCGTCGTGCAGGGTGATTATCCGTGGCTGGCGAATTTTGACCGGGTGGTCGGCGACCAGGCGACCGGTGCCCGCATGCTGGTCGAGCACTTCGTCAGCCTAGGGCTGCGTCGCATCGCCCAGGTGACGTGCATCGACAATCCAGACCACTACTGGTTCAAGGCGCGCCGTTCCGGTTACGAGGCGGCGATGGCCGACGCGGGCCTGGCGACCCTGTATCGACGGATGAACATTCGCCACGGCTTAGATCATCAATGCGACTCGATCGAGGCCTTCCAGCTCGGTGCGCGGGCGATGGCGGGCTGGTTCATCGACCTGCTGACCGGGCCGGACCGGGTGCAGGCGATTCTCCTCGACACCGACCTGCAGACCTTCTACGCCGCAGCCGCCGTACGCCTCGCCGGACTCGAGCCGGGCCGCGACGTACTACTGGCGGGGTATGACAACTACTGGGCCACCAGTCCCCTGCGCATGTTCGAGTCGACGCCGCTCGTTGCGACTATCGACAAGCAGCAGGAGCAGTTCGGTGATGCGATGCTGAAGCTGCTCGATGCCCGCATCGCCGGCGACATGGGCCCGCCGACACAGCAACGCCTGGAACCCAAGCTGGTCGAAACCGCCAAAAAGAAGACCGAGCAGTTCTCGCCGGCTTAATCGACAGGTAGACCGGGCCCACGGAATCTTGCAGCCCGTGGTGGCCCCTGAGCCAGCTCATCTCGGCGGACTGACGCGCATTGCGAGGGTGACGCGCCGCCCGTGACCGAACGGTCTGGCGGTTCAAGTGTGGCGGAAGTGGGTCCAACGGCCCGAGGTCTGGAGGCCATACAATGTCACGAACTATTCGTCTTGCGCGTGCATTTACTCTGGTAGAGCTACTGATTGTGGTCGGCATCATCGCCGTGCTTATCGCAGTCCTGCTGCCAGCGCTCACTGCTGCACGCCGTCAAGCCCAGATGGTCGTATGCGCGTCGAACCTGCGACAGATCGGCCTCGTCTCCGCCCAATACATCAACGAATACAAGGGTGTGCTACCCGCTTGGGACTACAGGTTCTCTGCCGACAATCTTTCTCCGGGCTACGACTGGACGGTCACACTCTCGAAGTACTTCTCAAGTCGTCAGTGGGTACAGTGGGGCGGAGGCACCGGAACGGCGACGCAAAACGCGCCGATCGAACTTTACAAGTGTCCCTCCGTGAACGTGGAACACGTGATCACCGATCCGTTCTGGGCAGCGCGCCGACCGACCTCCTACGTCATCAGCTTCTACACCGCCAGCCCCACCAACAGCGGCTGGTATCATCCGAACTGGCCGAAGGTGACGATGTTCCGATCGAGCGTCGAGTTTCCGCTCTTCACCGAACTGATGCCGTCCATCGTGGGCGTCGGCGGCATGACGCAGTGGTTCTTTAGCGGACGCGTGGACGAGCCACCGACCACGGCAGTGGGCAACTGGCAGCAAAGCGTGTCCTTCCGGCATGGTAAGTCAGGCCAATGGAACGATCCTCGAGGCGTTGTCAACGTCTGCTTCCTCGACGGTCACGTCGCATCCATCCGGCGCGATGAGTTTCTGGCGATCAATCTGACTGCCTCTGGGCGCGCCTCAGTGCAAAAGATTCGATGGAACCGCCAGCCATAAGTCTACCGGTCCCGGCAGACCGCCTACTCCGTGTTGATCAAATCTGTTGCAATTCTCGTGACAGAAGGGGGGGTTTAGTTAGTGGCAGGTCCATGCATGCGTCAGCTTGTCGCCGGCCTGTTACTGTTTGTTGTGACCAGCGCCGCCTCGGCCGAGTACATCGACAATATGGACGCGACCGGTGGCTTCAAGGAGCCCCACGGCCCGCACACGCTTGTGCAGGCGGAGGGCAAGGTCGAGTTCAGCAAGACCGGGCCGGGCGACGCGTTGGTGTTCTATCGGCGGCGTCCGGCCGACGCATGGTTCGAAATGGTGCCCGAAAACGATGTAATCGAGATCGATTTTGACGGTTTTGCCGACGGAGGCGCCGCAGAAGTGCGACTGGCTTTGAAGGACGGACAGGGAAACTGGAAGGGCAGTGCCATGTGGCTGCCGCGCGTCGATAAGGCGGGCCGACAGACGCTGCTGAGTGCGAGGAAGCTCGCCGCCGATGCGGGCATGGCCGATGCCAGCGCATATCAACTGATCTTGCGCGTCAAGAATGATCCACGCGGCACGATCCGTATTGATCGCATCCGTATGGGCGCTCGGCCCACCGGTGCTGAAAACCCGCCAGCCACGCAACCCGCCTCCTCTGCCGGCCCGATCGGCTTTGAAGATGATCGTTTTCGTTCGCGACTGGGCATGACCGAGGCGTGGGTAGTCGTCGACGACCCCGACGCGCCCGGCAACAAAGTCTTGTTCGCTTCGGTACGCGGCAAGACGGCGGAACTTCACACGCAAGCCCGGCTCACTGACCCGTTCGTTGTCCGCTTCCGCGCGCGATTTGACACGCCATTCAAGAGTTTTTCCAACAACGACAACGTGCACTATCCGCACTGGAACGTCGCGCTCAACAAGTCCGCGCCGTCCGGTGGCGTGCGATACAACGATAGCTTCATCTGGAACGCGCAGATGCTGTCGATCAACGGTGATCTGCGGCCCGGTGCGCATCGCACCCTGCAGCGAAAGAAGTGGACCAGTGTGCGCATCGAGCACTTTCGCGATCGCTATGATGTGTTCATCGCGGACAAACTCGTCTTGAGCGAGGCCATTGAGGATCAGCCATCGGGGACTTTGTCCGTTACGCTGATGGACGCAGACCTGTGGATCGACGACCTGTCGATCGAGCCTTACCCGGTCCCCCAACAGTTCACGCCCATCGTGCGCATTCGACCGCGGCAAGACGGTGCGATCTTCGCAAGCGGCGAGCCGAATATCGGCTTCGATCTCAAGTTTATCAACGACACCGGCGAAGCGCATCCTTTCAGTTTTGCGTGGTCGCTCCGGCGCGAAGTCGATCGGCCGGTTCTAATCGCCTCGAACAAAGTTGACCTCGAGCTGCTTAGCCGCCAGACCCTCAATTACCCAATAGGGCTATCGGGCCTCGATCCGGGTTATTATGCGCTCCAGCTGACCGGCACGATCGGGCGGACGACGTTCTTTGATCGCAGGGTGACGTTGGCGGTCGTTCCGAGCGCTGATGCGCCGGTCGCCGGCTACAGGTCGAAGCTCGGCTTCAATGGTGTCGCAACTGGAAGGATCTTTGAGCTCGCCGGAGCGGGCTGGACGCGCACCCAAGCGGCCTTCGCCGGGCTTAAGCAAAATCCTGACGGCACGTGGCATACGGCCGTCGCCGAGCAGAAGGTGGCGGTGCTGGAGCAACACCCCCACATCCGCGCGGTGTGCCTCTACATGAACAGCGGCCGTGGGCATCTCGCCGAGGGTATCACCGAATCTGCCGCCATGTTCGCCGCCGCAGCGCGGACGTTCGGTGACCGGGTGGAATATGAAGTGTGGAACGAACCCAACCACGGTGGGTTTTGGCGGCTCTCACCTAAGGATGCCGAAGACTTCACTGCCCTGCAAAAGGAAGTCACGCTCGCCATCCGATCGGCCATGGCGACGCATCATCCCGGGCAACACGCAACGATTCACTCGCTCTCCACGTCGGGCACCGACGCCGGCTACGTGCGAGAGGCATTCGAAGCTGGCATTGGGCCATACATCGATACCGTCGCGTATCACCCTTACGGCTATCCCGAGATGCCCGAGACGTTGCTCGATAAGTCGCTCGCATCGATGCGTCCTGTCATCGCCGAGCATGGCGGTTGGATCGACTTTCACGTCACCGAGCAAGGGTACACCACCGCTGAGGGGGGGCGCGGCGTGCCCGAGGCAGTGCAGGCTGACATGCTGGTGCGCACACAACTTGCCTTCGACGCCGCCGATGACGTGCGCGGCTGGATGATCTATCGTCTGGAAGACGTTGGCACCGATCCGAGAGAGGTCGAGCATCGCTTCGGGATTCTCCGCACCGATTTGACACCCAAACCTGCCTACCCGGCGCTGGCGACATTGTCGTCGATGACTGTGAACAGCGAGTGCATCGGTCGCCTGCCGGCGAGCGAGGCGCAGTTTCTGCAGGTATACCGCCGGTTTGACGGTCGGACGGTAGTCGCGGCCTGGGCACTACGCCCCTCCGAAGTCACGGTGCCGGCAGCTGGGGAAGCCACGCTCGTTTCGCCATTAGGTGGGCGCCGGACCGTGCGAGCCGAAAGCGGCGGCATCCACATTACGATAACACCTTCGCCGCAGTACCTGCTGCTCGCGGAGGGGAACGACGCCGCGCTGCGCGCCGCAGGACTGAGCGGGCTCGACGAGCGGGCGGCCGGGCTGCGGTCGCGCCTTGAAACAATCGGCGGTGACGTCGCCGCCCTCGACCGTCTGCACGCTACGAACCGTGCGGCAATCGAAGGCGGCACATCGCCGGCGCCGGGCGCCGTCCGAGCGACTGGGACCGCATTGCGAAACATTCTCCGCTCGGCAGGATCGCGCGCCGGCGCAGATCACACCGCCGCGTTCACCATCGCCGCCGAATCGGCGTACCGCTATCTGCAGACACTGGCGCGACTGTCGACCGGGGCGCCGACGGAATCCATACCGGATGTGGCCGCGGTCCGGGACACTCTCGGCGAGCGTGACGGCCCGAACGCGACCGCGGTGACGGCGCGACGCATCCTGCGCCGCGCCGAGTCGCACGCTACGCGCGCCGCTGGGTTGTCGGCGATGGGCTCGCCGATGGCTGGCGGTCAGTCGGCAGTGGCGGCGTTTCTGGTCGATCTGGCCGATGTCGTCGCCAGCGTCGAGCCCCCGGCGCACCTCGGCTCAATATTTAACGCGATCCCGAAAAACTTCACCGTTGCCCCCGGTTCGGCGATCGAGAGCGAACTGTCGTTCCGCAATGGCCATGGCCGGGCCGGGGAGCTACGCGTTGAGGTCGACGCTCCGACCGCGTGGGGCGGACGCCAACAATTCACTGCGACGGTCGCACCCGGCCAGACTTGGTCGCATCACCTGACGTTGAGAACCCCCACTGCCGCGACAAGCGAGCGACTGCGTGTTCCTGTCCGCGCAACGTTCGAGGGCGAATTGATTCAGATCTATCACTTGAAAGTGCAGGTCACCGATCCCTTGATCCTCGCGCTCGAACCGCTCACCTCCGCGCCATCTGAAGCCAGCGAGCTTCAGCTCCTCGCGCGCACCGCGACGCCTGAGCCGTTCAACGGAACGCTGACAGCTGGTGATGCTGATGGCGGAGTACATGCGCCGTTGAAGGTGACGGCGTCCGGTCCGACCCGCGTGACGTTGCCACTGCGGCTGGGCCCGGCAACGCCGCAAAACGAGTACGCCGTGCACCTGCGAATCAGCGATTCGGCGGGCCACGGTATCGGCGAGCAGCGCCTGCCTGTCGATTTCACGCGGGTGCTCCGGACCCAGGTACGTCCCACGATCGACGGCAACCTCGAAGAGTGGTCTGGAGCCTTCCCAATCTCTGCACGCGTCGGGCAAGAGGGACTAGACGAAAGCAACCTCTCCGCCACCGTCTGGCCCATGATCGACGCCGAGCGATTCTACCTCGCCGTACGAGTCGTTGATGACTTCCACAGCCAGGAACACACCGGCAATAACCTCTGGCGCGGCGACTCGATCCAGGTGTCGATCGACCCGAAGCTCGATCGTACTGATGGGTCGTACGGCGCGAATGATCTGGAGTTCGGCATAGGCCTCCCCGGCATTGGCGCTGCGCCGATTACCCATGTCTGGGTGTCGCCGGTGCCCGACCTGCTCAAGAGTGCCGAGGTGGCCGTCGTTCGTGACGAGGCGGCCAAGACAACGACGTACGAGCTCTCGCTGCCGCTGAAGAATGTTCCAGGCCTGACACCGCAGCCCGGCGGCAAATTTGGGTTCAACGTCGCCGTCCACGATGCCGACCGCAGTTTCACCCGCGAGCATCTGGTGGAGATTACGCCCGGCACGAGCCAGAAAAACCCTTCGGCATATCACGCATTTACCATCGTTAGGGAATCGCCTCGAGAAAACACGTTGCGCTAATCGCGACGTGGTACATTCCGTCTCTCCGCGTCAGGGAGATGCCATTTGATAACGAACCACCCCAAAGCCCGATGTTGGGCTTTGACGAGTTGCGAGCCTTGATCGAGCCGATCGTTCCCAAGCATCCGTATGTGCTGGGAGTGGGCAAGCCGCGCAAAGTAGACTGTGTTGGCCTGACCAGCCTCGTGTACATTCTTAAAGACCGGCGTTCGCCGGGAGGACTCTCCCCCGGGAAAATGGGCTGCTGCGGCATGACCCTCTGGCACCGCCTGGTCGAGTGGCGGGGGCCGGGGTCTGGTAACAATTGCACCGGATTCTGCTGGACAAACTCCGCGGTGCCGAGCAGATCGAATTCTCGCTGGTTATCGTCGACTCCTCCTCCATCCGTGCGATCCACGGGGGCAGAAAAAGGGACCCAGCGGCTCTATCTCAACGCTCTGTTTCATGCCGCCGGCGCTGGTCAGAGCTGGCCCAGGTGGATGGCGCGGAGGCGGGTGTTGGCGTCGCGGCAGGCGCGCAGGGCGGGCTGGGGGCGGTCCAGAGTCGGGCCCCAGAGGACGCTGTAGCGGAACGAGTAGAAGCCGCCCAGCTCGGGGGAGAAGTTGGTCTCCCAGTAGTTGGTCATCAGCCAGGCGTAGACGTCGGCGGGAGCGATGCGCGTGTCGGGGGTGGCGAACGGGCGCACGCCGTAGGCGAGTGGGCCGGTCTGGATCAGGTGGGAGTCGGCCTGCGCGATCGCCAGGCCGTAGCCGTCGTCGCCGCCGCACCACGCCACGCCGTCCTGCACCCCGTAGTAGTCGCAGAGGGTGCCGGGCAACTGGTCGCGCCCCGGGCGCACGGGCAAGCCGCGGTCGAGGTACAGCTCGGCCCCGGGGCCGGCGGCGAAGGGCAACGCGAGGTAGACGTTTTCGGAGTCCCACGTGCCGAGCTTGTGCATGATGACCTCGACGTCGACGCGCGGGTGGCGCTGCCAGGCGTTGAGGCGCACTTGGAGCAGCTCGCACCCTTCCATCGCGTAGTCGAGAACGACGCTCTGCACGTGCTGGCCGGCTGAGCCGGAGACGGCGCGGACGAGCCGCGACTGCGCCCAGCGTGCGGCGGCGGCGTTGCGGTTGCGGCCGAGGGCGCGGCGGGCGG
>CADDYU010000117.1 GCA_902810705.1 Methylococcaceae bacterium | reverse complement strand
TCTGCTTGCTCAAAAACGTGCTCAGATCCCATGTTTCCCAGCCGCCGGTGGTGCTGTTGGTTATCCGTGTTGTGGCTATTTCACCGAATCGGAGCCAGCTCTGACCCCCATCATTCGATACCGCGCCGGTTCCGCCCCCGCCCGAGGGACCAACCACTGTCCGTGCCCATACATTGGGGTTGGCTTCCGAGAAATCGAGACCGGTGACGTTGTTGCCGTATTGGAAATTCCCAAAGATGTTTCCGTTGGTTCCGGAGGGTCGCGCCGTGGCGTTGCTGTAGCGGAAGCCCCCGACGTCGCCAAAGCCGGCCATCAGCGCTGGACCGGTAGGTCCATTTTTGACAACAAACGACAGTGTTTCTTCCTCCCCTTTTTGAAGCGTATACCAAGTGCTTCCCGAAGTGGTGCCGATGTCCTGCGCATCGCGGGTGCGGAATGCGCCGAAGAAATCGCTGCCCCACAGCTCGTTGCGATTCGCGGGGTTCACCAGCAGATCTGCAACCGTGCTGAACATGTTGCCTGTGACAGAAAGGGTGCCATCCGGCTCGGTGTTCGGTTTCGCTGGACTCGATTGCTTGCCCCAGGAGGTGCCGCCATTAGTGGATCGCCAGATGCCGTTGTTAAAGGTGGCGACGTAAACCGTGTTACCGGTGGTATCTCCAGGATCAACCGCCAATCCATGGTAGGCCGTATTCGTCGGCAGGGTGTTCATCAGCGATAGCGTGCCGCCGCGCGGCAGCTTGGCGGGGAACGATCCAGCCGCCGTTACATAAAGCGTCCCGTTGCTGGCAACTTCGCCCATTTCGGGTTTGGCCAGCGTCGCGCCGCCCACTTTACTCCAATTCGTGCCGGCATCGGTACTGACGTACACCCCGCCAGTCGTGCCGCTGCTGTCATAGACACCGGCATAGATGATCGTATTGGTTCCCCCGGTGTTCTTGTCGCATGCAACGAAAGTGACACCCGCTGCGGCGGTGCCGTTGGGGACCGCCGTCACTTGCGACCATGTCCAAGCCCCCGTGGTGGGATCCTTCACACCTTTCTGCAAGCCGTTGTGACCCGAGCCATACCACACCACGTTCGAGTTGCGCGGATCGACGGCCAAACGTGAACCGTCCGCCTTGGCAAGGCCGTTGTTCGGGTCCATGGTCAGCCCCGAACGCATCTGGTACCAGTTGTTGCCCTTGTCGTCAGAGCCCCAGATGCTGTTCCTCGCACCCATATAAACGCGATTAAGATTGTTCGGATCGGTCGCGATCGCTTCAACGCCCAACTCCTCAGTGAGAGAGGCCGAGCTATACGGCACCAAGTCGTCGCTGAGCGACACCCATGTGCCGTTGCCTGCGGTGTCGCCGGTCGGTGCCCAACGAAAGGCACCCCCGACGTCGGTGCGGGCATAGATCGCGCTGCCATCTGTATTACTCGCCAAACCGGTCATGTAGCCGCCACCACCTAGCGGCACGGAGCTCCACGTTCCTGAAAGGAACACGCGCGGCTCCATCGAATCAATGGCCGCAGTCATACGGGAAACAGCTTTACGACGATTGCTACGAGCACGAAGCATAGGGATGCCTTCCATAAAGAGGTGAGGAGGTGGAAAGGGGGTGGCGGGTCACATGGCCCGACCTGTTGTTTACTTCATCATTTCATCCAACAACGGTCGAATGGATTCGGCCCAGATTTCAAAACCTTTAGGCGATAAATGCACCTTGTCGGCGTAGGCCTCCTTTAACAGGGTTCCGTCCGAATGGGTCAACTTTGAGTGAATGTCGAGGAAACGGACGTTCTTACCGTCATCGAGCTTTGCAATGGTCTCATTGACTTCTTTGATGCGTTACTGTCCCGGCGAGGATTCCGGCAGATCGCCACGAGGGAATATTCCCATCAGCAGGACCTAAGTCTGCGGGCACTTATCACGGATGGTTTGGACAATCTTTTCAATCGCAGTGGCAATCTGCGCCGACTGATGCCACTGCACGTTGTTAGTGCCGATCAGCACGACCGCGACCTTTGGCGAGATGCCGTCCAGTTCACCGTTCTGCAGCCGCCACAGCAAATGCTGCGTGCCGTCCCCACCGATGCCGAAGTTGGCGGATTTGGCGTCCGGAAAGAGCTTGCGGTAGGTGCCCTTGGCACTGTTCCAGTTATCGGTGATCGAATCGCCGAGCCAGAGCAGGTCCACATCGCCTTGCCGGGCGCGGGCAAGGAACTGTTCGTGGCGCTGCAGCCAGGTTCCCTGGGCGAATTTGATCCCCTGCGGGTAGGGCGTGAGCGGGTCGTTACCGGCGTTGTTCTGCAGGGTAAGCCCGGCATACTTGGCCATCGGATCGTCGGCTGGAGCGGCCGGCTGGGCGGTCCCGACAGCGTCCTTGTCGCCGGTGGCGTCATCCATGGCAAACGCGATGGCTTTGAATTCGATGGTCGGCGCCGATTCGAGATTCACCGCGGAAATTTCTATCCGCCGAACGTCCGACCATTTGGGCGCCGCCGGCATGTCTTTGGTTTTCTCGGCCGGCGCATCGGGATCAACGATGAAATCGCTCGTCGCCAGCACCACCTCGCTCCATTCGGTCTTGGCGAAGAGGTCTTTCAGGTCTTTGCTACGATAAGCATTACCGTCGGCGTTCTTCAGGAACAGGTAGGCTCGACCAGGCGCTTTACCGTTGCCGCGGATCGTCAGCGCCAGCCCACGGCACTTCGTGTCATCAAACTTGGGAGGATCAATGGAAAACCAAGCCCCGCCGAACGCGCCATCGCCGTTTCCGAACTCAAGTTTGAGGATGGCGTTGGCACCGTCGCCGGAGAAGCTTTCTTCGACGTTGCCATACACCGAGCACTGCTTATCCGCCAGCGTCTTTGCCGGCACGCGCGCCACCAGAGGCTCGGCCCGCGCGATGGCCGTAAACGGGACGCAATCAACCGCAACACAGAACACCATGCTCAGCCAGACGGACTTCTTCAATGTCATAATGACCTTAATGTCGCAGATGAACTTCGTTCAGTACCGGTTCGCGACCGCCACGTCTGCGTCTTCTGTGCGCGCGCGATATCTGCGTCGACTTTTTCCACTGATGACGGCGACGAACCGCATCCGAGTTTGGGAATGTTGCGCTGGAACGGACCGAAGCGGACTACGGACTTGCCTCAGCAATTTCACGCTGCTTGCCACGGCAGCGCGGCCTGTATCACGAGCACGGAAACTACCCCATGGTCAGCCGAGAGGTAATCGCTATAACGTGTTTAACTTTGCATTTAGTGACCTCGTTGTTAATCTGTCTGGATGCACGTAAAAGATTCGGCAACCCAATACGGCCCGAATTTCACCGGCGACCTTCTCGTCACCGCAAAATCGTGGGACGGGCCTCTCGTGCGGCCGCGCCATTGCGGCATTAACGATTTCCGCACCACTCCTCCGCCGCACGCGATGTTCATGGACGCGATCGAACCTCATGGGTGCTGGGAGTACGTCCTGTCCGGCACGATTTACTACCGCAATGGAACCGAACGCCAGCGAATCGAAACAGGGGAGGCGCTGGTGACGCGCCGGCCAGACCCCGGCTGGATGCTCCGGCCCGTTCGCGATGTGCCGGTGCAGACGATTTGGATTACGATCACAGGGGAGCTGGGGCTGCGCATCTTTGACTTCCTCCACCAGAAGTTCGGTAAAATCCAACGGTTTCCGCAGGACGCGCCGGTCGTTGTGATGCTGCGACGGCTCGTGAAGATGGTCCAGCGACAGCCGCACGACGAGGCGTTGGTCTGGTCGGAACGCAGCTACCGGTGGATGAACGCCTGGTGGAGAGATTCCCTCGCAAACCAGTTTCCGAGAGGTAGCTCGGTGGTCGGTTCCATCGAACCGTCGCGATTGACTTCGTACGCGCCAGGCAGTGTGAAGAATTTCGCCGCCGCCATGGGTTATTCCCGTGCCTATCTGACGCGCAAACTGTCACAACAGTGGCAGCGATCGCCGGGCAAGGTACTGCGGGAGGTGCGGCTTCAGGACGCGGCGACGATGCTGCGAAGCACGGGAATGTCGATCTCGGAAGTGGCGCTCAAAGTGGGCTACTCTACGAACGCCGCGTTCTCTCGGGCGTTCCGGCAGCATTTCAAACAGTCACCGCGCCAATACCGGCACGACAATCTGTGGGAGCGATGACCGGATACGCACAAAAGGGTAAATAAGCGTCGATATGGCCACTGTACACTCCGCAAAGAGCGTGGCATCATCGGGTGGAAACGAGGAGAAGCTCTCTATGGTCAAGTCGCCTACGTACGCGCTGTGTGCCCTCATCTTGATGTCCATCGCCTCCCTCCTGCACGCCGAAGAGGCCAAATGGACACCCGCCGGATGGGGTGGAGGGGGATACTACTACGCCTGCGCCTTTCACCCGACCCGGGACGGTGTCATTTACATGGGTGGTGACGTCAACGGGATGTACCGCTCCGACGACAACGGCAAGTCTTGGAAAATCATCAACAATGGCATCGCCGGGTACGGCGTATTTACCATCGCTGTCGACCCGTCAAGCCCTGAAACGGTCTACGCCGCGACCGACGAAGGCATCTCCAAGAGCACCGACGCCGGGGAACACTGGACGACCGTCCCCCCGGCGGGCGGTCAGAAGCTGCGGCTGACCGGCGAAAAGGGCAAGAGCACCCACAATGTCGCCGTCGACCCGACGAACAGTAACATCGTTTACGTCGGCAATCCGGACGGCAAAATCTACAAGTCCACCGACGGCGCCCAAACCTGGACCAAAATATGGGAAAAGGCCGCCGCTGCCGAAAACACCCCGTCGATGATGACGCAGATGGGACGCGTCAACGACGCCGTCTTCGGCGGCTTCTGGATGATGCTCAAGTACCCCGAGGTCCTGCCGGCTACGGAGGCATCGGGCATCGGATTTTCGGTCAAGACAATCGGAGCGCCGGCGCGCGACATCTTCCTGACGCTAAAAACCAGCACCGGCTTGACGTATCGCAGCAAGAATCTTCACGACCTGCTCGCCGTCGGCGATTGGCGCGACGTGGTGCTTAAAGGCGAAGACTTTGCTCTCGACCCAGACGTCAAGGCCAAGGATCCCGCCAAAGCCGCCGCTGCGCCGGCGACTCCCGCATGGGAGACGGTCAACCGGTTCGATTTTGCCGGCGTTGGTATCCCAGCCGAAGGCCAGGTCATCCGCATGGGCCGGATGTTCTTTACCGGGGCTAATGATGCGAAGGTCACTGTCATCGAATTCGACAAGGTGAAGTCGGCCGCCACCTACGGCAACTTCCGCGTCGGTCAACCGTCCAATGGGCCAATCTTCTCCGTGGCCGTGTCCCCGAAGCAACCGAACATCATCGCCGCCGCGACTCAGGATGCGGGCATCCTGCTCAGCTCCGACGCCGGGCAGACGTGGAAGACCGCTGGCCCGATGAAGCGCGCTCGCAGCGTCGCGTTCGCCCCGAGTGACCCCAACGTGATTTACGCAGCTGCCCGGTGGGAAAAAATCTGGAAATCCACCGACGGCGGCGCCACTTGGGTGCGGGCCGATGCGGGCCTGCCCGAGAAGACGGACCTGCTGGATGTGGTCGTCGCCGCTGATAATCCCGACCACGTTTTCGCCCTCGGTGAAGGAAACTGGGCAGGAACTTTCTTTGCCAGCACCGACGGTGGCAAGACCTGGACAAGCAGGAACCAGATGGAGGCCGATCGGGTCGGCAATCCGACGCTTCCGCACGACGTCGGCAGCGGGAAAGCGGGTCTCAGCAGCGCGCCGAATATGGGGATCAACCCCCGTAACCCCCAACAACTGTTCATTGCCGCCAACTGGCGCAGCGCCATCTCCAACGACGGCGGCGCGACCTGGCAGGAAAGCACCAAAGGCGCCGACATCTCCTGCGTCGCCGACATCCGCTTCTACAAAGGCAAGGTCTACACCGCCTCGATGGACGAAGGCGTCATCGTCTCCGGCGACAACGGCGCGAGCTGGAAACAGTATTGGCCGCTGGGCTACAGCAGCGAGATGTCGGGCCACTACTGGCGCCTGGACGTCCGCGAGGTCAACGGCGCCACCCGCGTCATCAGCACCAGCAGCCCATGGGACCGCCAGTACAATCAGGTCGTCATCAGCGAAGACGACGGCGCCAAGTTCAAAGCGTACCGCGACGGCCTGCCTAACTACCTGCCAACCAACAACACGATGTGGGGCCGCGGTTATGCCCGCGCATTGGCGGTCGACCCCAAGGATCCGAACATCGTCTATCTCGGCATCGACGGCGATCCCTCCGACGGGAATGCCGGCGGCGGTTTGTTCAAGTCCACCGACGGCGGCAAGACCTGGGCGCACCCTGCCAAGCAACCGCGCAGCCGTCGCATGTTCTTCGGGCTGGCCGTCGATCCCACCAACACCCAACGCCTCTATTGGGGCGCCTGCGGCGCGTGGGGCGGTTTGTATCGATCCGAGGACGCCGGCGAGTCCTGGGAGCGCGTCTTCACCCAGCAAGAGTGGCTCTTTAACACGCATGTCGCGGCCGACGGGACCGTGTATGCGTTGGGCACGCAGGTCTTCCGCAGCACCGATCACGGCAAGACCTGGCAGGGTTTGCCAAGCCTCCCCAGCCCGGGCGCGACGATCGTCGGGTTCGACACCCATCCGACCGACCCGAACACGATGTGGGCCGCCGCCAATCACTGGGGCGGGACGGCCCAGAACGGCGGGGTGTTCAAGACCACCGATGGTGGCAAGACTTGGACCGACATCACCGGCGACCTTCCGTACCGCCGCCCGCTCGTCCTGCGTTACAACCCCGAAACCAGCGAGTTGTGGGCTGGCTTTGTGGGCCTTTACCGCATCAAGCAGTGACCGGCACGCCTTTTCTGGCCGTCCACGTGGTTCACGAGCGGACACGCGAGTAAAACAATGACCAAATTCGTCTTTGCCTTCATCGTGTCGATTCTATTTGTTTCCCCCCTCTATGCCGCCGCCGGCGACACGCGCGTGGCCAAGTGGCAGAACGATGCCAAGGCCGTCTTCCTCCTCATGGTCGATGACAGCATGCCAAGCGCGTTTGAAATCGGCGCGCCAGAGCTGCAGAAGCGAGGCATGACTGCAACCTTCTACATCTGCCCGGGTAAGGGCGAGTACAAGGTCTTCCATGACAAGTGGGAAAACGAAGTCTGGAGGACCGGAGTGGTCTACGGCAACCACACCCTGACGCACGGCGGCGTGCGCAGCGTGGAACACGCCAGGCAGGAGATCGGCCAGACAACCGACGCCATCTACAAGATCGTACCGGGCAAACAACCGCGGTTGCTCTCATACGCCCAGCCCGGCGTCGGACCCGGTCAGTGGAAAATCAATAAGGAACAGGAAGCGGCGATCCTGAAGGAAAACCACCTGATCGACCGCCCGACCTTCGCCGGCCACGGCGCCGTGTATCACTGGCAGACCGCCGAGCAGATGCTCGCCCTGGCCGATAAGGCGATCGCCTCCGGCGGCATGGAATACCTGATCATCCACGGCATCGAGCGGCGCAAACCGATGAACACCTCTTTCCAGGATTTCTGGGCGCTGAACCAGGACATCTATCGCGCCGTCCTCGACGGGCTGAAAGACCGTCGCGACCGTGGCGATCTATGGATCACCGACCACATTTCCTACCACCAATACCTCACCGAGCGACAGACCGCCAAAGTGCAGGTGCTGCAAGCGGACGAAAAATCGATCCGCCTGAAGCTCACTTCGGACGCCGATCCGCAATTCTATGATCACGCGCTGACGCTCGTGACCGAAGTGCCGGGCGATTGGAAGGCCTGCCAGGTCGCCCAAGGCGAGCAGAAGGCCTCCGTGACCGCCTCTGACGGAAAGATCCAGTTCGACGCGGCGCCGGGGGAGGTTCAGATTACCAACGGTCAATAGCCCGTCGGCGGACGGCCGGAACGGGCGAAGTGACGGCGGCCGCTCCCACGCCCGGCGAAGTCCCCTGCGGACTTCGCCGGGCGTGGCTACGTAAAGCCGGCCACACCTCGCATCAAGCGGGCAATCGACCGACAACAGTTTGCCCAATGCGATGGGAATCGCGTGCTGTCGCCGCTCTACAACTGAGCCACGATGGTTGATCGGGAAAACCCATGCGACGGTTCTTTGCGGACAATAGTTTTTGGAACACGCCAGTAGCCAGCGACGACCAGACCGACCCGGAATCGGCGGCGATACTGGCATTCATGCATGCGCGTGATCCGCGGGGTTTTTGGACGAACCTTCACGAATACACCATTCCGATCTACGAAGTCGATCATCGGACACCAAGGCGCCGCGTCTATAAGAAGTTCAAGTCTGATCACGGCATGATCAAGATGAGCGAGAAGTACCTCGCGCCGATCATCCTTATGGCCACGGCCGCCTCTTCTCCGCCGATGCCGCCGCCGGGCTGGTGCCTATCCCGGATTACGCCCAGCCCGATCCGGCATCTGACGCGCATATCGCATTGGTGGCCTGGGAATCCGGCTGGATCTGGGATATGTGGTCGTCCCGCCGCCGACCGGACGGAGATTGGGAATCCAACACCGGAATGAAATACCGCGCCGACGGCAGCGGCGTCTTTGATCGCGGCGACTTTGACGTACACAACGGTGAGAGCATCCATCCCTACGGTCCCAGCCGCGCTGCCGGCGTGTCGGCGCTGGCGGGCACCATCATGCACGAGGAAATCCTCGCCGGGCGCATCGAGCACCGGCTGGGTTTCGCCACCAGCGCCGCCGCCCTGCAGCGCTTCGTTTACCCGCCCGCCTGCTGGACCGACGGCGGCTGGAAACGTGGGATTCCCGAAGGCGCCACCGTGCAACTCGACCCCGACCTCGACCTCGCGCGGTTCAATCTGTCGCCGGCATCGCAGGTGGTGGCCCGCGCCCTCCAGGAATACGGCGCCGTCTGCACCGACGTCTCGGGTGGTCACTGCCTCGATGGGCAGGGCCTCTACGCCGATCCACAACGGCGCACCTGGAACGGCCTGCTTGACGGCAGCTCGCTGATCCACATTCCACTTTCCCACTATCGCGTCCTGAAAATGGAAACCGTGATCGCCGAGGGCCAGGGCCCACGCAAGCCCGACGGCCTCTTCGCCGGTGATGAGTGACACGTTTGCGCGATAGGGAAATTTCCAACGACGATGAACACAAAACTTTCGTCAGTACCGATCGGGCGCCAAGTTGACCGCTTTGCCTTGTTCGGGTTTGGTCACCGTCGCAAGCTCATTTTCCAGTCCGGCCGGCTCCGGGACGCGCTGAACGGCGAGGTGATAGCCGCGTGGGATGCGTCGGCCGTTCGATTCGAGCCGGCGGATTATCGCGTGTCGTTCGACAGTCGGGGGCGGCATAGGCAATCACCTCGCGCCAGGTGGTGCGGGCGTCTGGATGGAAACTGTGGTTGCCGCGGACGTTAAGCTCGCGTGAGACGTAGTCGCGCAGCGGCCACTCGCCGCGGGGTTCCAGCGCTTCGCGCAGTTCTGCCAAGGTCGGGTCCACCTCGAGCGGCTTGCCGAGGATGCACCCGCACACGGAACTGAGGAACGCAGTCTCTACCCGTGCGGCCGCGTCGTCGCGATGGATCGAGGCAATGCGGCCCAGCGGACGGCGCGCGTCGCACTCGCGCCAGATCGAAGGCAGGTCGTCCGGCTCCACATATTGCCAATCGGCGCGCATCGGAGTGGTGGGAACGGCCAGGGCGATTCGGTTCAATTCGTCGTAGCTATCGGGCGCGCGCTCGAACTCTTCCAACAGCGCGGCAACGTCGTGGCCTTCAAGGCGGGCGGCGCTGATTGATGCGCGCACCGTCTGGCGGAATCCAGAAATGGACGGCAACATTTGCTCAGGTCTCCTGCGGAATAATTCGCTTGTCAAGGTAGTACAGCATCATTTCGGCGGCGTGCCAGGTGTGGGGGCTGCTCCACTGCTGCTCTACCCATTCTGGTGCCACCATGTGCATGCGATGATAGTTTAACTCACTGGACCGCACCTCGCGCGACAAAGGAAATTGATCGGCCTCGGGTGACTCCGGCGGAGCATCCCCATAAAAATGCGCCCCGGCCCAGTTGAGATAAGGCCAATCGCGCAGGCTGGATTCGCCGAATCGCCATCCCGGGACGTGCTGATCGCGGTAATCCATCCAGAAAAGTGAACTATAGCTGTCGTACACTTGCGGGATATTCCATTGGGAATCGTCCATCCCCAGCGCTCGCAGGCCATACTTCAGCCAGTTGGTCTGGTAGACCGAGTGTTCGGCAAAATCGCTCAGCCCGCAGAGATGGTCGCCGATGCGGACGGAATCGACGGTTTTCAGGAATTGCTCGACCAGCGGGTGGGAGCGCCCCCCTCCCAGGCTGATGAGATACAGCGCCTGCCCAAGGTTATCGGGTTCGGCGACACCGCGGTTGTTGTGGTCGTAGGGCTGGTGCAGGCCGGCGATCCAGGGTTCCAGCAACCCAATGTTGCCTGTTCCGGCCAGGGCAATCGCCATCATGGCCGCGTCGCGATACCACGGCCGCGGGTAGACCCACAGGTTGGGAACGGGGCCCCAGGGCATGACATTGACGAGCAATTCGCCGTGCAACACGCGCAGCAGGGCCGCCTGTGGATGCGGCGCGAAATCCGGCAGGCGCACGGGCGATTTCGTGATGGCCCGGCGGTCGCCATGTTCTTCAATCCACACTGCTTCCTGATCTTCAAGAACAGCGGCGCGACCCGATGGGGTGTCACATCAACTACACGATCCTGGGCATGCTCAACCTGGAGCAGCACGGATTGGCGTTCGATAAGGATCAACTACGCAGACTATGGCTGACGCACCAGTCCACGGCGATGACCTGGGGCGCCGAACGTACCATCATGGTTCGCAGCGCGATCCAGCACCCTGTGGCGGAATTTGCCAAGGGCAAGGACGGGCCGGACTACGTTGAGTGGACGCACGTCTGCAACCCGTCGGGCGAATATTGCGGCGCGCTAATCCGTGCCGACGCCTACGGCTACGCCGCGCCGGGCAACCCCGCGCTGGCCGCCGAGCTGGCGTGGCGCGACGCCAGCTTCACCCATCGTCGCACCGGCGTGTACGGCACGATGTTCGTCGCCGCCGCCATCGCCACCGCCTTTGTCGAGCGCAACCCTCTGCGCATTTTCGAAACCGCGCTGCAGTTTGTCCCCCAGCGCAGCCGGTTCTTCCAGATTGTCGCCGATTCCCTCGCGCGGGTGCGCCAAGCCAGCGACTGGCTCGACGGCTACGAGCGGATCCATGGCCAGTATCGCCAGTACAGCCATTGCCAAGTCTACCCGGAGTGCGGCACGCTGATCAATACGCTGCGCTTCGCGACGAGCATAGATGACGGCTTCTGCAAACAGGTGAGCCAAGGCAACGACACCGACAGCTTCGGCGCCACGTCCGGGTCGATCCTCGGCGCCTACTTCGGCCCCGGTCACCTGGACCCGCGATGGCTTGCGCCCTTCAAGGACGCGATCCGCACGGGCCTGAATTTCTTCTACGAAGGCTCGCTCTCGGCGCTGGCCCGCAGAATGTCAACGCTGCCGCGGCTCAGCCTCGAACCGGATGCCGCCGACGCTGCTCGTTGAACATCCGGCGGGCAAGGTTTTAAGCGTTCGACGGACCAGAACACGCGCTTGGCGGCCAGCCTCTGCGGGGCGTTCGAGCCGGCGGTCGCGCGCCCGGCGTCGATCGGCTGGAGATCCGCCACACGCCGGAGCACGGCGGCAGCCGGCTCAACACGGCCGACGTCGAACGGAGCGGTGAGGGCGCGGTAGTGCCCGCCTCGCGTTCCGCCGCCAGGCGATGCTCGCCGGCCGCGTAACCGGCCGGGTGGCGCAGCGCGGGACCGCCGGCACCGGCGCGTCGACCGACGCTCCACCACGGCAGGCGCACGCGTGAACCTCACGCGAACTCTACCGTCCAGCACGCACGCATGATGAAGCACTAGAAGCGGTCCCCCGTGTCGGGCGTCGCGGCCGGTTAACCTTGCCACTCCGGCGGGCGCGCCTCGTGGGGCGCTTCGGTTTTAGCCGGTCGACCGTTACGATGACGGACCCAAGTGGCCCCATGACCACCATCCACCTGATCCTTCACGCGCACATCGACCCGATCTGGCTTTGGCCGTGGACCAGCGGGCTGGATATGGTGCTGGGAACGTGGCGCACGCCGTGCGACCTGCTCGACCGGCATCCGGACCTGGTCTATCCCGGCGATGGCGGGTGGGCGTACGAATCCGTCGAGCGCGCCGACCCGGGGTTGTTTCATCGCATTCGGCGGCATGTCGAGTCCGGGCGGTGGGAACTGATCGGCGGGTGGTGGGTGCAGCCGGACTGCAATCTACCGCTGGGCGACAGCTTTCGCAAGCAGATCGAAATCGGCCGGCAGTACTTCATGTCGCGCTTCGGGCGATTCCCCACGCTGGCGTTCAATCCCGATTCGTTCGGACACAGCGCGGCGTTGCCGGCCATCCTTCGCGAGTTTGGCTAGGACCGCTACATCATGCTGCGGCCGCAGGACAATGAAATGGCCCTGCCGGCGCGCCTCTTCCACTGGCGCGGCCACGACGCCGGGCCAAGCGTGCTGACGTACCGAATCGCCAACGAATACCAGATGCGCCCGCCCATGGCCGGTGGTGACGGCACGATGAAGCATTTTCACGCCAGCGCCAGCCAATTGCCGCCGGGCGTGACGCACACGATGTGCTTCATTGGCGTTGGCGACCACGGCGGCGGGGTCACCGAGCGCATGCTGCAATGGTGCCGCGAGCATGCGTCGTCAATCGATGGCGCGCGGATGATCTTCAGCTCGCCGGGGCGATTCTTCGAGGCCCTCGCGGGGCAGCTTGAGCATGTGCCGACCGTGACAGGCGAGCTGCAGCAGCACGCGATCGGGTGTTACAGCGTCTACCGTCCGATCAAGGTGCAGGTCCGCAGGGCCGAGCATTTGCTGCACCAGGCGCAGGTCGCGATGCGCCACGACCCGCGTCCCGAGCCTGATGCGCAGGCGCGGCTCGATCGCGCCTGGCGGCGCGTCTGCTATCACCAGTTCCACGACACGCTCGGCGGCACGTGCATCCCCTCGGCCTACGAGCAGGTACACCAGCAGCTTGGCGAGGCGCTGGCGATCGCCGACGACACGGTGACGTTCGCCCTGCGCCGCCAGGCGGTGGACCTGCCCGCCGACGTGATGCAGCGCATCGTCGCGTTCAACGCGTCGGAGACGCCGTTCGACGATTTGGTCGAGTTCGAGCCGTGGCGCGAGTATGGCGTGTCGGTGCCGCGGCTGCGCCTTGTCGCCGCGGATGGGACGACGATCGAGCATCAGCGCCTCGTCCCCGAGGCGCTGTCGCCGTTCGCGCTGCGGCTGCTGTTTCCACTGAAACTGGCGCCTGGCGAGCTGCGCGCGATCCGCCTGGACCTGACGCCGCAGGAGGAAGCGGCCACGGCGCCCGCGGGCCTGCGCGTCACCAGTGACGCGATCGCCGCCGCCAGCGCCGACGCCATCGTGGCCGTGCGCTGCGCCGCCACGGGCGGCGAGATGACGCTCCTCGGTCTCAACAAACCACTGCCCCTGCCGCGGCTGGACCTGATCGACGATCCGACCGACACGTGGGGGCACGGCATCGACCGCTATTCCGACGAGTCGATCGCGTCAGCGCAATGGCAGCCGGCGCGGGTCGTCGAACAAGGCCCGTTGCGGGCGGCGCTTCTGCAGGAGGGGCAGATTGGCGACAGCCGCGTGCAGGCGACGTGGCGCGTCCGCCGCGATGGGGATTTCGTGGAGCTGCATCTGACGGTCGATTGGCGAGAGCGGCACAAGGTCCTCAAGCTTACGCTCGAGCCGCCGGTCGCCATCGCGACGCGCGTCGACGGGATCAGCGAAGGCGAACTGCCCCGCCCGAACGACGGCCGCGAGCTGCCCGTGCGCGACCGCACGCTGGTGCAACTGGCCGACGGCTCGCGCCTTGGCGTGGTCTGCCCGGACGTCTTTGCGCTTGATGGCACCGCCAAGCGCGTCCGCCTCACGCTCCTGCGAAGTGCGCTGATGGCCCACCACCGCCCGCATGTACCGGCGGCTGGCGCCGGGCGCATCAGCGACGGGGGGCTGCACGAGTTCCGCTTCCGCTTCTTCGCCGGCCCCAGGGTCGACGGCCCCCTGCTCGACCGCCACGCCCTAGCCCTGCAGCGGCCGCCAGCGCTCATGGATCACACCCACGGCATGCCGCCGCAGGTGGATGAGGGGTTCTTGAACCCGCAATGAACGCCACTGAGCCGCCAAGGTCGAAACGACGCAAAATCCATCTCACAAAATCAGCACAAGCAACTGGTGAGCAGGCTTGACAGATTTGTGCCGGTTTGGCGTTGTACTGAGGTTTTCTCAATCTCAACAACCCCGCACCCCGCCGAGAGCCTTGCGTCGCCCGGCGCACAGTGGAGACC
>CADDYU010000116.1 GCA_902810705.1 Methylococcaceae bacterium | reverse complement strand
TGTTCTCGGACTTCGGCTTCAAGGCCGTGTACGACCTCGTCGGCGGCTACGAAGCCTGGCGCGCCGCCGTACCGGCGTCGGGTTCGGAAGGCTTGGACCCGGCCCTGCGCCGCTGGCTGAGGGATCAGGGCTTTCCGGGCGACGATCTCGGGGCCGTCCGCGAGAACCGGATGACGCCCCTCATGCACGCCTGCCGGCTGGGCGACGAAATCATCGTGGCGGCGCTGCTCGAGGCCGGCGTGTCCCTGGAGCCCCTCAACAGCGACGGCAACAATGCCCTCTGGCTCGCCTGTTACAGCGGAAATCTAAGCGTCATCGACCGCCTGATCGAGAAGGGGATCGCCATCGACCACCGGAACGACAATGGCGCCACCTGCCTGATGTACGCCGCCTCCAGCGGCAAGACGGCGGTGGTCGCGCGGCTTTTGGCGGCCGGCGCCGATCCCGGCCTCAAGACCCTGGACGATTTCACCGCGCTGGACATGGCCACCAATCTCGATTGCCTGAACCTGCTGCGCGCCGCGACGCGCTAGGCGATCCCGGCTTTCACCCCTTTTCTTGCGAGGAATAGGCCAATGAAATGGAGCGACACCTTCGATATCGCCATCGCGCTCACCGAGCAGCATCCCGACATTGATCCCAGATACCTGCGCTTCACCGATCTCCTGGGCTGGATCCTGAAGCTGGAGGGCTTCGAGGACAGCGCCGACAACTGCAACGAGAAAATCCTCGAAGCCGTTCAAATGGCCTGGATCGACGAAGTGAGTTAGGCGGACGGTCCGCTCCGGGCACGCGCCAGATCCTCAGCCTCGGCCACGGCGGGCGCGGCGTCAGTGCGGCGGGTGGGTTGCTTATGGCCGGACTTGGGCAAGCCTTGCCCATTTCCCCTCAAAGTCAAAAGCCGGAATCCCTTGGCGGACATGCAGAAGCGCCCTCGGGCAACGCTATACGTGAAGCGGGCAAGGGCGGCGCAAGACGCCGTTCTATCGTCTCTCGAACACGAACAGGCCTGTCGGCGCGTTGGCTCCAACGAATTTTGTTCGGCGGCCTCCCCCTAGAGGCCACATGCTTCCTCGTAAGCCTGCACCACTTCCATAAGGCGCCCGTCGCGGCCCAAGAGCTTGTCCGCTAGCGACACCATGAGCCGATTCGGCCGCGCGATCGCCCGCTGCAGAAGCACCCGGCTCAGCGCCTCCCGCTCCCGCCCCGCGCCAAGCCAGCAGGCGTACATGATCAGCGCCGCCGCACTGGAGCGACTCACCCCGGCCTCACAATGGATGAGCACCTTCCCGGTCGAGGCGCGCAAGCTCTCGGCCAAGGCGATGATCTGCCGGACGTCCTCCGCGGTCGGGCCGTACGGCCCATCAACATGGTCGGCGAAAAGCAGGCGCAGCCGGCGGGTGACGTTCGCGAAGCCGATGGGCAATTCGTTGTGAGGTTCGCCGATGGAGACGAGCCAAGTCACCCCGGCACAACGCTCCGGGGAGCAGAGGATGTCACTGGCCTCGGCCCGACTGAGGACTTCGATAGAGAGTCCGTGCATATCCATCGTCCTTATATCCCTGCCATCCGAGCCGCCGAACGCGAAAGCTTAGCGGACCGGTCCGCTACAGCGCGGTTGAGCGGTTCGCGCGCGCCGACGCCGCCAAATTCCGAGCCTGAAGAAGCTGCCGATCCCGATTAGCGCCAGCGACGAAGGCTCGGGCACGGCGGCACTGGTGAGTGTGAATTCGGAGCCCTTGGCGATGGCAATCGAACCCAGGCCAGGTGGCACGTTATTCGTCTCGATCAGCTGCAGAGTGTAAGTCCCGGCGCCCACGATCGGCGAGAACGCGAAGTCGAGCGGCCGGATGCCTGTTCCCTCAGCCTGAGTCCAGATGAACGAGCCGACAGTGATTCCGTTGAGGCGGACATCCAGATCGACGAAGCCTCCACTATGCAGGAAATTCCGGTCTACGTTGACGTCCAGCGCCAACTCGCTGACATCCCCGAGCCCGGTGCCACCGTAGGTCTGGGAGACCTGGTCACCGCTCCTGAAGAAGGCGCCGAAATCCGGCCCCTGGTCGCCAAAGCCGACATGGCCGGACGAGGTCGAGGAATCATCGGGAAAGGTGCCGGTGTACACCCCGGCCTCGGCCTGGATCGCCGTCCAAACCATCAGGCCCAACATCGTCGCTGCCAGCACGAGCCGTCGCATTGTCCTTTTCATGGTGTCCTGTTGCTCCTGCGAAGGTGTTGTCGCGGACGGAAGATGTTTAGCGCAGAGCTAACCGGCGTGCGGTACCGCGTCCGGGTTAGACATCGGCCAAGTCAGAGTATACCGGGACGGCGCCGATGATGGACGGCTGCGAGCACTTGAACCATACCATTTACCTTCCGGTACAGAATCATGATCGGAGCGTGGCGATAATTCTATTCTTGCCAATCGCCAAGGCGCGCGAGCGCGGCAGATGGAGGAGGTTAGGCGGTGCGGCCGGTATGATCGAGCCGCCAATTTTCCGTAAATCTGATGGATTCATGGTGCACTTCCATTTGACAACGCCCCGTCAAACCCTGAAAACTTAAAGATCGTGTCGAAGATCGTAATCCAAAGAGCGTTGTCATGAATCACTACAAATCAGCCGCTGCAATCGCGGCGGCACTCATCGTGGGTACCGCGCAGGCCGCCAATCCCTCGGATCACCAGCCCCTGCACTCGGTCTTGAGCCAATTGGGAGTTTCCGCCGTCATTTCACCCGAGTTGAGTCAGGAACTCGTGTCTCCATCCAGCTCTCTCGAGGATGCGCTACGAGGTTACAATTACCTGATGAAGGCCGGGGAAAACGGCCATCCGGCCTCGGTGTTTGTCACCGGCCACAACGGCGACGGCAGGGATACCGCTCGTCCACCCGCGGCTGCCACAACCTTGAACGTCGCCTACGTTCCCTTCGAGGCGAAGGACGTCCCTCCCCAGTATCGGGGGCTGCCGCCGGGCTCCGTTTTTCAGGTTTCCTTTCCCAAAGACTTGCACCGGATGAAGAAAGGCGACCGCTTGGGGCTCGATCTACCCACCGGACGCTATGAATTCGTCCACGACAATGGCTTTGCCCACCAAAACGGCGACCAAACCTGGGCGGGCTATCTCGACCGGGACGTCTCCGGGTTCCGAACGATCGTCACCTCGGGAAACAATAATCTGACGGGGACCATCAAGACGCCGGAAGGCGATTACCTGGTGGAGCAATCGTCTCCCGGAGCGATATGGATGATCGATGTGCAGAGAGCCGGCCTACGGCAGGGTTCTCTCGAGGGAGATCAAGCCGTCCACGCTAGCACGCTCGCCACAGCCGGTGCCGCAACGTCCCGGCGGGCAAAGTCGCCAACTTCGGCTTCAGGGCCGCTGTCGACCGCCGAGGCCACAGTCAGCGCGTCCGCGAAGACGAACCTGGACGTGATGATTCTCTACACCCCGAATTTCAACAATGGCGCTGATTACGACACTCGCATCAACTATCTGATTGCCGCTGCCAACCAGTCCTATATCGACAGCGGGATTCAGGCTCAATTGCGTGTGGTCGGCAGGCAGCAGGTGTCCTACGCAGAGGAGAGCGATAGCAGCGCCGCCCTAAACGACTTGACGGCCAGCCAGGGTATTTTTTCAGCGGTTCCAAACACCCGGGCCTCGAGCGGAGCCGACTTCGTGATTCTGCTGAGGCCGTTCAAGATGGCGACCCAGGGCATGTGCGGCGTCGCCTGGGTAAACGGAGCCAACGGAGCCAGTTTGAGCTCGAATCTAACCTACTCGGTGGTGTCGGACGGCCTGGACGGCAATTACTACTGCACCGATTGGACGCTAGCTCACGAGCTGGGCCACAATCTCGGCTTAGCGCATGATCGGGAAAACTCCCAGGTTCAGGGAAAATACCCTTACTCCTTCGCCTGGGGCATCGATGGACGATTCGGAACCATCATGAGTTACAAAAGCCCGAAAGTCGGCAAATTCTCTGGACCGAATTTGATCTGCGATACCCAGAACGACGTGTGTGGCTATCCGGCGACGGACCCTCAGAGAGCGTCGGATCAAGTCACCAGCATGAACCAGACGGCGCCGACGGCGGCCACGTTCATGCCGGCGAAGTACTAAATCGGCGCTCTCGAGCCACCGTGCTCGCACGGGACGAAAGGTCGGGCTGAGCATTAGGCGGCGGATCGAAGTTGAAATGGACCGAGACTGCGGAGAGTGGAAGGGAACGAGGTTTGACCTCGTTCCCTGGGCTCATCCGAACGGCAAGCACGACCCCGATGTCCGAAAACGGAAAGTGGCGCTCGATCTTGTGCCCTGGCTCGCATCGCTGACGCTCTCCGCCTCGAGGGTTGGCCGCCCAAGATGACTGGCCGGGGCTCGGCGGCGGGGCGGTTGATGACCGATCTTGGCTCATTTCTTGCCCTGCCCAACCAGGAATCCCACCAGGCCGGAAGCGATGGCGCTCACGATGGCGGCGGCCCACTTCTTGTCCTCGGGGGTGCCGGTCGCGAATACATAGACACACCCGCCGAAAACCGTCGCCGTTACGGCCAGCGCGAAGAGGAACACCCCGTAAGTCATCTTCCGCCTTAACTCGGCTTCCGCCGCTTCCTGGGCGCGGCGGGCGGCGGCATCTTCAGCCGACTCGTTGCTGATCGAAAGCTCGTACGTGTGGTCCTTGGTGACCAGCCGCCCGAGATCAATCTGCGGTTCGGCCATCAGATGCCCACAATCTCCGTCTCCAGCTGCTTGTTCTTGTCGAGAATGCCGATGCGTTTCTTTTCCGCCTTGGCTTCGGCCACGACATCGAATAGCGCAATGGCCTTCCGCAGGATTTCGCTCTTCGTGGCGTGTTCGCTGGCCGCCAGCTGTTCCAACCGCGCGTTCAATTCCGGCGAAACCACCAAACTCAATCGGACGGAGTCTTTTCCGGTCGCCATAAAACACCTCGTATGTGTGTAAAGTACGTATATTGTACACTATTTCCGCATATATTAAGAGCCGAGCACCCTCCGCGCTGGAGCGTATGGCGTTTACGAGTGTGAATAGCGGCTTCCGCATCTAGCATTTATTTAGATGTCATCCTTGCTTGAATCACGGATATTCCGATCTCTCAAGCCCGCTCCCGATTGATCGAAGACCTCCATTCCCGGAAAGCCCCTTTCCGCTCCAGGGCATCTTTAGAGCGCGAGAACAGAGCTCGTACGCACCACTGTTTCGCCGTGCACCACCTTAGTTCACGTGACGTCTTTTCAAGCTGCGCCAAGTAATGCAATAGTTATTAAGTATCAATTACTTAGAAAGATCAATAAGACTTGGCACAGAACCCGCTTACGACAAGCTGAGGTTTATCAAGCAACGGCGCTTTAACCCCTTAGGGTTATCGCGCTTTTTTTTGCCTCGCGGGTTCCTCCTTGAACGACCTGTATCAATAATCGAGCCAGAGGAAAAACTATGTCGTATTTAGTGCCTTCAGAGTTTGTCACGAAGATGGTGGATGCCGGTGAATCCAAAATATTCATGTCCACCAGGGATACGGTCATTAGAGCTTACATGGCCGGGGCCATCCTGGCATTGGCGGCCGCGTTCGCGGTTTCGATGACTGTACAGACCGGCTCTCCGCTTGTCGGTGCGATTCTGTTCCCCGTTGGTTTTTCCATGCTGTATTTGCTGGGGTTCGACCTGCTGACCGGGGTGTTTGTCCTGACGCCGCTCGCCTGGCTCGATAAACGCCCGGGAGTCACGATCCGCGGTATTTTAAGGAACTGGGGGCTGGTCTTCGTCGGCAATTTCCTGGGAGCACTAACCGTGGCGGTGATGATGTCGATCGTCTTCACGTTCGGTTTCTCGACGGAGCCCGACGAGGTGGGCAAGAAAATCGCCGGCATAGGCGTGGCGCGTACGCTGGGCTACGCGCAATACGGTGCGGCGGGCATGCTGACGCTTTTCATCCGAGCCATGCTTTGCAACTGGATGGTCTCCACGGGAGTTGTCGGCGCGATGATTTCCACGACGGTGAGCGGTAAGGTGATCGCCATGTGGATGCCGATCATGCTCTTCTTTGCGATGACCTTCGAGCATTCCATCGTCAATATGTTTTTGTTTCCCTCGGGTTTGATCATGGGCGGAAAGTTTTCGATCATGGATTATCTCATCTGGAATGAGATTCCGACCGTTTTGGGAAATCTGGTTGGCGGGCTCGCGTTTACCGGGCTGACCTTGTATTCCACGCATGTCAGGACGGCGCCCACGCGGGTCATTAAGGAACCAGTCTCCATAAGAAGAACGGCCTGACAAGCGAGAAGGCCGACTAAGGGAAGACTCCACAGGGCCCGCGGATTCGTCGCTTGGCGCGCCAGCCGCCTACCGGAGGAGCTGGATCATTGCCATGAAGCGGGAGAACCTCGGCTGTCCACACCGCTGAAGTTCTCCCGGTCTCCTCGATTGTCCGCCTCCGGATGCGTGAAACCGCTCGCCTTGAGCGCGCCGAGATCCCGGGGCTTTCCGATAAGGCTTCACCAGCCCTTTCCATGAAAGATGCTCCGTTCGTTACAAATCTCCGTGGGACAATGCTCCGACAAGGGCCGTAAGGAAACCAATCAGGATTTTCACGGTGTATGCATACCGAAGGAGCCCCAGCTGAGCTCCAAGGGAATCGCGATCGCGCTGGCCGACGGGATCAGCAGCAGCGAGGTGAGCCAGATTGCCAGCGAGGCCGCGGTGGTGAGTTTTCTCGAGGATTATTTCTGCACTTCGGACGCCTGGTCGGTCAAGAAGTCCGCGCAACGGGTCTTGATCGCGATCAACTCCTGGCTGCATGCACAGAACCAGCAGAGCCAGTACCGCTACGATAAAAATAGAGGATATGTGTGCACCTTGAGCGCCATGGTGATCAAGTCGACTACCGCGCATATTTTCCACGTGGGCGATACGCGCATCTATCGCTTGCATGATAATTCCCTGGAGCAATTGACCCACGATCATCGAGTTTGGGTATCAAAGGATCAAAGCTATCTCGGTCGGGCCTTGGGCGTTAATCCTCAGCTCGAAATCGATTACCAAGCCTTGCAGGTGGAGGAGGGCGATATTTTCTTGCTCGCGACGGACGGCGTTTACGAGTATGCCAGTCCTCGTTTCATTATCGATGCCATAAAGAAGCATGAAAACGATCTCGATACCGCCGCGAAAGCGATCGTGGACGAAGCCTACCGGCAAGGGAGTCCGGATAATCTCACGGCTCAGGTCGTTAAAATCGAAAGCTTGCCCACGCAGGAGGCGGCTGAGCGTTATCGGCAGTTCACCGAGCTGCCGTTCCCGCCGGTCCTGGAAGCCAGGACGGCTTTCGATGGCTACACGATCGTCCGGGAGGTGCATGCCAGCAGTCGCAGCCATGTATATCTGGCGGTGGATAACGAAACCAAAGCGCCCGTCATCATCAAAACCCCCTCGGTCGATCTTCGGGACGATCCGGCTTATCTGGAAAGATTCTGGATGGAAGAGTGGATCGCCCGGCGCATCAATAGCCCACATGTGCTGAAGTCTTGCGCACCGACGCGGAAGCGCGGCTATTTCTATACTGTCACCGAATTCATCGACGGCCAGACCTTGACGCAGTGGATGATCGACAACCCGAAACCGGACCTTGAAACCGTGCGCGGCATCGTCGAGCAAATCGCCAAGGGACTGCGCGCCTTTCATCGGCTGGAAATGCTGCATCAGGATCTAAGGCCTGACAATATCCTGATCGACAGGACCGGCACGGTGAAGATCATCGATTTCGGTTCGACGCAAGTTGCGGGCCTTGTGGAGATGACGACAAGCCGCGAGCGAAGTCCTCTCCTCGGCACCGCGCAATACACCGCGCCGGAATATTTCTTAGGCGAAAACGGGACAGCGTGTTCGGATATGTTTTCCCTGGGCGTCATCACTTATCAAATGCTGTCGGGGAGACTGCCCTACGGCGCCGAGGTCCCCAAGGCTAGGACCCGAGCCGCGCAAAGGAAATTAACTTACCGTTCCGTACTCGATGACAATCGGGAAATCCCCGCCTGGATCGACGCTGTGCTCAGGAAGGCGGTACATCCGGACCCATACCGGCGCTACCAGGAACTGTCCGAGTTTATTTACGATCTTCGCCATCCTAACCAAACGTTTCTGAATAAGACCCGTCCACCCCTCATCGAACGCAATCCTGTGGCTTTCTGGAAAACCGTTTCCTTGATTCTGGCGATTATTGTCATTGTCTTGTTGTTTAAGTTAACCCATGGAGGTATCTAAAATGAAAACACCGTCGTCCTGCAAAGCCGATTCCCTGCTCACCAAGGAACAAATGATGGACCGCATCATTACCGCGAAGGTTAAAAAACAACTCACCTGGACCGCCATGGCCGAACAGATCGGCGTCGATGAGGTCTGGCTGGCCTCGGCTTGTCTTGGCATGAACAGCATGAGGCGCGACATCGCCGAAAAGCTCTGCGCCATTCTGGAACTGCCTGATGAAGTCCGAACAGCCTTGGAAATGTTTCCGTACAAGCAATGGTCTTTCGAAATACCTAAGGACCCCCTTATTTATCGGCTCTATGAAATCGTCGGGGTTTACGGAGAAACCTTGAAGGAAATCATTCATGAGAAATTCGGAGACGGGATCATGAGCGCGATAGATTTCAGCATGACGGTCGGCAAGGAAGAAAACCCCGCCGGGGATCGCGTCGTCATCACCCTGAACGGTAAATTCTTGCCTTACAAATCCTGGTAGATCAGCTTAAGGACCTTCTACTCCCTTGAGCCGGAAAAAGGCGCGGACGGGTTCGCGTACCCGCCTAACCCGTCCGACGTGCGCAACAGCTTCTTGCCCTGTATTTCGGCCAGAATCGCGGGAGTGCGCCTAAATGATTGCCTCGCTTCTCCAATACTATCTCGCTTGGCGAGCGTGCTAGCGTGGACGGCGAGCCCCGGGGTCAGGCCGCCGGCGCGCTGGTGGCGGGCGGCGTCCCGAACTCCGCCGGGCGATCAGTGATCTCCTCGATGTCATAAGTGATCTCCTCGATGTCATAGGTGTAGCCGAGCGCGTGATGATCAAGCACGTCCGCCGGGGTGCGATCAGGCCATTCCATCAGCGGGTCGTCGAGGCCGACCCCTGGTCCGCTCGCTTCGAAGGGCGCTTCCGGATGCGCGAGCTGCCATCGCGCCCAGAGCATGTCAATCCAGCCGTGGTGCAGGTAGAAGACCGGATCGCCGGGCGAGGCGGCCCCGGCCATGACGCCGCCGACCCAAACGTGTGGCCTGTTGTGAATGGGATTTTCCAGCTCTCGCCAGAAGCTGTCGTAATTGTCACGCCCTTGATTTATCCGCACTTGCCGCGACGTCGACAGAGGGCCCGAGCCGAGCGCCCGCCGAAGATCCCACGCTGAATCGAACTGGCCCAGAAAGCTGTCGTTCCACAACGGATTGGACGGCCTGCGGTCGACCGTCGAGTCCCAGTAGGGAATCGTGATGTCGGGATGCTGCTCTTGCAGCGCGCGCTCGAAGCGGAGGAGCATTTCCCGATGCCAGGGCAGGAAATGCGAGCTCCGATGTATATTATGGAAAAAATGCATCGCGTGTATTTCAGCGAACTGATCGACGAGATCGGTCGCTTTCAGTTGATAGAGCGCCTGAACCAAGCGGTCGCGCTCGACATTCGTGAGATTGCGATAGTTTTTGCGAACGCCCATGTCAATCCTCCCGGCGAGACTCGGCTTTACGCCGGATTTCATTCGCCCTGTCTTGGTAATCGATGAACTTCCGCGCGAGATCCATTGGGTTATCGCTCCAATCGTAAGCGTACTCGCGGAGAGCATATGACCCATCCGGCAGCTGGCCGTACCGAATCGGTACCTCGTCGATGAGCAGTTCGAATTCCTCTCCGGGTTCGGCCTCGCGGGCCCGCAATGTGTCGGCTGTGGGGGCGCGCAGCTCGATACGATGTCCTTTGTATTCCTGATGTTCGGGTTCCATATGAAAGCTCCTCGTGATGGGGGAGTGTTTCCAGTCTCGATGCCGGTCGCCCGAGACCTGTGGCAGGGGTTGGCTATCCCGTATGGCCGTCAAAATTTCCGCATCTTTTTTACAAGGAAAACACCCCCGATCGGGGGGAATTTACGGGGAATCGGCGGACGCTTAGACTAGAAGCAGCGACCAGGCAGGGAGAATGAGTCATGGATTCGAGACGGAACAGACGGTGAAACCGGCGGCGGCGCGGACCTATGTCCGTCAGCTCTGCTCGTTGGGGCTTGGCGGGCCGGCGATCATGCCGGAGCTGTTGCGGGCACTGGCCCAGGTGATTCCCTCCGACCCCGCCGTGTTTACGGCGGTAACCCCCGCTTACGAACCTGTCTACGCGATTCTGGAGAACCCGCCTCCCGATCTCCTGGACCTCCTCGCCCAGGAGATCCAGGACGCCTTCCGGCGCGAAATGGAGGCTTATCGAGACTGGTGGCGGCATCATTCCACTGCGGTGGTTTGCTCCTGCGCGCCGGTGATGCATGACGATATCCAGCGCAGCGATTTTTACCATCACCTCTGGTATCCCCTGCATCGGCACCACTTTCTCAACGGTCTGGTTCGCGAATGGGATCGGCCGCTCGGCACGGTCCATCTGTTCCGCGCCAGGAGCGAGCGCCCGTTCAAGCAAGGCGACGCTGTCGAATTGGCCCGCCTGTTGCCTCATGTCGCGCACGGGATGACGGTTCGCCCCGATCGGGACGATAGCTTCGTGGACAGCGGCCGCCGCGGCCACGTCATCGTGAATGAATCCGGGAGCCTTACCCACCAGAGCGAGTCCGCCCGGCAACTCCTCTGTCTCGCCACCCATTCGGGCATGGGCGCCGTTCGGCCGTCCGGCCGTTTTGCTCCTTCTAGGGTGTTTCAAAAACTCGCCGGAGCCCTGGTCAGAATCGCCCGGAGCCGGGAAGCGCCGCCGCCGGTCATGCGCTGGCGAAACCGCTGGGGACGGTTCGTGTTTCGCGCCTACCGGCTTAACGATGCAGCGGACCTGCAAGCCGCTCTCACCCTAATCACCATCGAGCATCAAGAGCCCATGCGGCTCCGGCTGATGCGGGGACTTCGGGCTTTCCCGCTTTCGGCCAAGGAGCGGGAGGTCTGTTTCTGGCTTGCGCAAGGACTCTCCCAGGCCGAAGCTGCCCAGCGTTTACGGATCAAACCTGGCACGGCGAAGAAGTACGCCGATTCGGCCTATCTGAAGCTCGACGCCCACAATCGTGCCGAATTGGCGCAGAAGATCCTGTCCGAAGCGGGGCATTCCTAAGAGATCGTAGGGCCCGCGATCTTATCCTTCGTGAGGGAGATCTCTTGAGCCGTAAGCTAAATCACGCCCCGGCGAGCATCGCTGAAATGACGAGGCAATCGAGCGCTGTTGTTCCTTCGGGGGCGCCAAATCCTGGAACTCCTTTTTGTGGCGTGGATTAGGCGCGCGCGGGTACGGGGTTTCCGTCCCGTGCCGGCCTCCCGCGCCGTGACCCGCCCTTCCGGCACACGCTCCCAAACGGCGGGTGATGACGCGCACAAGCTTCCGGAACATCGGCCGATCTTGGAGCGATGCGCGTCGAACCTATCCTACGCCAAACTCAATCACGCCACCGCGCGGCGGGGCTGCACCACGATTTCCGTGAGCTCGGCGACGAACTCGGCCAGGGGAAGGTCGATCCGCTCGATGCCCTGTTCCCTGAGGAAGCGCGCCTCGTTCCGGGTGAGTTCGCCCTCCAGCACCGCGTAGTGGCGATCGCCGGACCGTTTCATGATCTGCCGCGCGTAGTTCCGCTCCAGCTGATTCTGAAACCGGCAGCCCAGGAACAGGAACTCTCGGCCCGCGCGGATCTCCTTCACCCGCTCCGGAATGGGGGTCTGAATGTCGATTTCGGTCAGCACCTCCACATAGTCGGAGTCCGAGATGATGAAATTGGACGCCGGCGCGATCGAGCCCAGGGGCTTGTACAGCAAGGTGGCCCAGCCCCTTGCTTCCTCCGCTTCCGCCGGGGTGCCGTCGGCGCGGAAATAACGGACCCATTCGCCAAGATGCTCCGCCCGGCTCACCCCCTGCACCTGGCCAAAGTCGGCGCGTCCCGCCAAGGCCGACGCCAGGGTGGCGTCGTACCAGACATCGACGATCAAGGGCAGGCTGCCGAGATCGGCCAGGAACTCATGAAGCCGGGTGGGCTTCGGCGGAGCCTTGAAGGCTTCCTGCAACAATCCCACCAGGGTTTTCCTGTGCTTGAAGTTCTCGATGTACTGGCTCGCCGCGGTGAGATTCTTGCGAATCTTGTGGGGCACGGTGGCCTTGGCGGTAATCTGTGCCACCAAGGCCTCGGGCGAACTCGGCACCGCAGTTTCCGGCGAAAGGGCCAGAACGCCGGGGCCGAGATAGGGAATGATCCGTCCCGCCGCCAGAGCCTCGGCCAGCCGGCCTGGAAACGCCGCACTCATGACGCGCTCTCCAGGGCGCACGCGGCCCGCAAGGCGTCCACCTCGGCACGGGGCAGGCGAAACAGTCCGCGTCCGCCGGACAAGGCCTGATAGCTATTGCGGGTGTGCTGGCTCAGGTACTTGAACCAGGCCTGTGGCTTCACCCCCGGCGGACGCTCGCCGATTTCCGCCACCGTCCCGTCCGGGAAGAAGCGGAGGTGGATCATGCATTCGATCCGTGGCGGGTTGCCGGCCGTTTTCTCGGGGGCTTCCGCGGTGGTGGCCGCTTCGGGCGAAGCGGCGGCGACTTCTGTGGTATTCATGACTAAATCCTCTGGTCAATGGGGTAGAGCTTGATGATTACTTTGTGATGAGCGCCCAGGGCGGCCTGACAAGCCAGCCTGGACAGCGATTCCGCCCCGCGCAGCCGCGCGAGCCGGTCGCGTTCCGCCTGGCGCGGCTTGGATAGGCCGCGCCAGCCCCGCAGCACGAGCACATGGCACTCGCCGCAGCGGGCCCGTCCGCCGCAGCGGTGGGCGATCGCCTCGCCCGCCACCGCGATGGCTTCGAGCAGAGTGGCGCCACTCGAAGTCTCGACGGTCCTGCCGGACGGCAGGACCGTCAGCCAAATTTTCGCGTTGCGTCGCTTCTCGGTCCGCAGATAGCCCGCCATGGGCTCCGCTCACAAATAAATCGCCGATCCGGCCCCGACATTGATCGAGGCGTCCTTCGCGGTTTTGACGATGAAACCCACCTGATCCTCCAGGATATGGTTGTGGAAGGGCAGGGCGATGGCGCGATCCGCCAGCTTCTCGGTGACGAAGAGATCGCCCTTGCGATAGCCCAGGCTTCCGTAGAAACGCTGCTGATGCAGCGGCCGGCAATACGCCACGGCCTCGATTTGCTCGGTCGCCAAATCCTGAAGAATGGCGTCGCGGCTGGAGCGGGAGAAGCGGGTGCCGAGATGGACCAGATAGAGGAACCAGTGGGCCTCGTCCACATCCGGGGCCAGATACGGCGGCTTGATGCCCTCGAAGGATTGCATGTGGCCGTCGTAGTAGGCCTCGATCAGCTTGCGCCGTTCCAGAATGCCTGGAAGGCGCTTGAGCTGCGCCAGCCCCAAGGCGGCGCTGAGTTCCGAGAGTTCCGCCCGATAGGGCGGCAGGTCGCCCAGGACCACCGAATGCCGCTCGTCGAGGCGGCGGCCCCGAAGCCCGCGCAGGCGCCCGGCCAATTCGCTGTCGTCGGTCACCACCATGGCGCCTTCGCCGCAGGTGAGAGGCGAGGGTTGGGACAGGTCGAAGATCGCGGCGTCCCCGAAGCTTCCCACCAGGCGCCCCTGGTATCGGGAGCCGATGGCCTCCGAGGAATCCTCGACGAGCAGGAGACCCTGCTTCTCGGCCAACTCGCGGAGCGCCGGCCACATCGCCGGATGACCGTTGGTGTTGCCGGCCACGAGGGCGCGGGTTTTCGGCGTGATGGCTGCCGCGGCTTTCTGGGGGGCCAGGGTTCCCGACCAGTAATCGATATCGGTGAAGACCGGCGTCGCCCCGGCGAGGGCGATGCCGTGGACGGTTTCGCGGAAGCCGAACGCCGAGGCGATGACTTCGTCCCCGGGGCCCACGCCATACGCCTTGAGGGTGAGCATCAAGCCCAAGGTGGCGCTGCTTATCGCGATGGCATGCTTTCGTCCGAGATAGCCGGCGAAGGCTGCCTCGAAGGACTCGACCAGAGGACCTGCGCCGAGGCGCGGCGATTTCAGGACGTTTTCCACGGCCTCGAGCTCCGCGAGACTGATGTCGGGATCCGAGAGCAGAAGGGTGGGCGGCGGATTCATGATCGATGATTACCGTTTTTGGGCGACGATGAGGCCGGTCGCGGCGGCCGGATCGCCGGTCAGCCGCACGCAGTGTTCCGAGGTGTCGATCAGATAGACGCAAAACTCGGCCGTCTCGAACACCGGCGCCTCCGAATTCATGTCGCTGGCCTCGCAGCGGGTCAGCGAGAGCCCCGGAAAGCGCTGGCGCACGCGCGCGCAGCGTTCGGCGGCGGAAGCCTCGCCGGCCAGCAGCGTCCGGATTTCCTGGAGTGCATCGGCGGTGAGCGCCATGGCTAATCC
>CADDYU010000115.1 GCA_902810705.1 Methylococcaceae bacterium | reverse complement strand
GGGTTCTCGGCACCCCGCCCGATGACTGGACCAGCATGGCGGTGTGCAGCGACGGCAGCTATGGCATCGAGCCCGGATTAATGTTTTCCTACCCGGTGGAAGTGCGGGACGGCGCCTGGCGCATCGTTCAGGGCCTGGAGATCAACGACTTCAGCCGGGAAAAAATCAAGGCCACCGAAGCCGAATTGACCGGTGAGCGCGATTTGATTCGGCACTTGATCGGCCCGAGATAGCCTCAAGAAGAGAGGCTTGCGGCTCGAACCGGGCTTTCCTCCGCCAGCAGGAATTCCAGCAAGGCTTTCTGGGAGTGCAGCCGGTTTTCGGCCTCGTCCCAAACGACGCTCTGCGGTCCTTCCAGCACTTCGGCGCTGACTTCCTCGCCCCGGTGGGCGGGCAGGCAATGCATGAACAGCGCGTCCTTGGCCGCCAAAGCCATTAGATTTGCGTTCACCTGATAGCCGCGGAAAGCGGATTCCCGGGTGGCCTGCTCTTCCTCCTGGCCCATGCTCGCCCAAACGTCGGTAACGATCAGGTCCGCGCCTCGAACCGCATCGGCCGGATCGCGCAGCAGTTCGACTCGAGCCCCGGCCTTTTCCAGCAGAGCGCTTTCCGGCTCATACCCTTCCGGGCAAGCGATGCTGAGCTTGAAATCCAGCAACTCGGCGGCTTCGATGTAGGACTGGCACATATTGTTGCCGTCGCCGATCCAGGCCACCGTCCGCCCGGCGATGTCGCCGCGGTGCTCGAAATAGGTCTGTATGTCGGCTAGGAGCTGACAAGGGTGGAAGCGGTCCGTCAGGCCGTTGATCACCGGCACCCGCGAATGCTTGGCGAAGATTTCGACGGTCCTATGAGTGTGGGTGCGCAGCATGATGCCATCCACCATGCGCGAAATGACTCGGGCTGAATCCTCGATGGGTTCGCCGCGGCCCAGCTGGGTGTCGCGGGGCGAGAGAAAAATCGCGCTGCCGCCGAACTGCGCCATGCCGGCCTCGAAGGAAATGCGGGTGCGAGTGGAAGACTTTTCGAACAGCATGCCAAGCACCTTGTTTTTCAGCGGCTCGTAGAGTCCTTTCAGGTGCTTGAGTTCGATGGCGCGGCGGATGAGCGCGCGGAATTCGGCGGAGCTTAAATCGGCGAAGGTGATTAAGTGGCGGGGCGGCATGGCGCTCTCCTAGCGTCCGGCGGTGTAGTCGGCCACGAGCCGGGCGATACCGTCTCTAAGGTAGAGTGTTTCGTCGTCGCTCAAAATGAAAGGCGGCAGAAGGCGGAGCGTGCGATCGGCCGTTACGTTGATCAAAAATCCCTGCTCCAGGCCCTTGGCCACCAGATCGGCACAGGGCGCGTCCAGCTCGATGCCAATCATCAGGCCTTTCCCGCGAATATCAGTGACGCGAGGATGGCCGGCGAGTTTTTCGCGCAAATCGGTCAAGAGGCGTTGCCCTAGCTCGGCGGCTCGCTCGATTAAATGCTCTTCGCGCAGGGTCTCAAGCACCGTCAGCGCCGCCCGGCAGGCCAAGGGATTGCCGCCGAAAGTGGAGGCATGCTTGCCGGCGGTGAGCATTTCGCTCGCCGCGCCGCGCGCCAGGCAGGCGCCGATGGGCACGCCGTTTCCCAAGGCTTTCGCCAAGGTCATGACATCCGGCAGGATGTCGTGGTGCCGGAATCCGAACCAGGCGCCGGTCCGGCCCAAGCCTGTCTGCACCTCGTCCAGCATCAGCAGCCAGCCGCGCTCGTCGCACAGCCGCCGGAGCGCCGGCAGATAATCGGAGGACGGCACCCGCACTCCGCCTTCGCCCTGCACCGGCTCGACCAAAATGGCGACGACGTTGGGATCGTCCACCGCCGACACCGCGGCGGCATCGCCATACGGCACGCGGACAAAACCGCCCACCAAGGGCTCGAAGCCATCCTGCACCTTAGGATTGCCGGTGGCGCTCAGGGTCGCCAGGGTGCGGCCGTGGAAGCTTCCGTCCATGACGATGACGGCAGGAGCGGCGATGCTTCGGCTGTGCCCATAGCGGCGGGCAATCTTTAGCGCGGCCTCGTTGGCTTCGGCGCCCGAGTTGCAGAAGAAGGCATTATCCAACCCGCTCAAGCGGCACAACTCGGCGGCCAATTGTTCCTGCAGATCGATGCGGTAGAGGTTGGATGTGTGGACCAGCGTCCTGGCTTGCTCGCTAATGGCCCGAGCCACGGCAGGATGGGCATGGCCAAGGCTGCACACCGCGACGCCCGAGATTGCATCGAAATAACGCTTGTCTTGGGCGTCCCACAGCCATGCGCCTGCGCCCCGTTCGAAGGCGACAGGCAGTCGAGCGTAGGTAGGCATCACCGGTTCGGTCATCGAGTCACCCTGCGGAAAAATAAAAAGGCAGCCAAGAGACTGCCCTAAAAAACTAGGCGCAAAATTATAGTTAAAAAACGCCTTAATGCAAGCGTTAGCGGTTTATTCTTAATTCCTTGATTTCTCTTGGAGGGGATCTCGGACACTCACCTAAATTCAACGCTATCTTGAATTGAGACCGGCGGATTCTGCGATAATACGCCGTTATGTCTACCATCAGCTTGCCAAGTCAATCATGAGCGGGATTTTCCCCGTGCTGCAAGCCCTGAATCTTGAGTGCCTGCGCGGCGAGAGTTTATTGTTCGAGGGGCTCAGCTTCGGCGTCGCCGCAGGCGAGATACTACAGATCGAAGGAATGAACGGGAGCGGCAAGACCAGCTTGTTGCGAATTTTAGCCGGCCTCAGCCTACCCAGCGAAGGGGAGGTGCTGTGGCGGGGCGAGAACATTGCCGAGCGCCGGGCGACGTTCTTCGCCGAAACAGCTTATCTTGGCCATCACTTAGGGCTTAAGACTGAACTTTCAGTGGCCGAAAACCTGTCTCTCGCCCTTGCACTTAAAGGAATGGCCCCTTCATCCGGGTCGCCGGCGCTCGTCCAGGTGGGGCTGGCCGATCGGGCGGATGCGCTGGTGCGGACCCTTTCGGCGGGACAACGGCAGCGGGTAGCCTTGGCACGAATGCTTGCTTCGGATGCCTTGCTGTGGATCCTCGACGAGCCCTTTACCGCCTTGGATGCCTCCGGAGTCGCCTTGGTGAAGAGGCTCCTGGAAGAGCATGCGGCGCGTGGAGGGCTTGCAGTGCTGACCTCGCATCAGGCGGTGGAACTCCGTAGCGGCCTCAGCACACTGGCGCTGGCGTGAAGTTGTTGCTTCGCGCCTTCGTGGCCTTGCTTCAGCGTGATCTGCTCCTGGCCTTTCGCCATCGGGGAGAGTTGGTCAATCCCTTGCTGTTTTTCATGATCGTGGTGACGCTGTTTCCGTTGGGGGTGAACCCCGAGGAGGCGTTGCTGCGGAAGATCGCGCCGGGAGTCATCTGGATCGCGGCCCTGCTGGCGGGCCTGTTCTCCCTGGAAAGCATGTTCCGATCCGATTTCGACGACGGTGCGCTGGAGCAGATTGTCCTCAGTCCTCACCCGCTCCCGGTGTTGGTGTTGGCCAAGGTGCTGGCCCATTGGTTAGTGAGCGGCCTGCCCATGTTACTCATGGCACCGCTTTTGGCCTTGTTCCTGTCCATGCCGGCTAAGGCGGTGTGGACGCTGGAACTTACTTTACTGGCGGGGACGCCGCTCTTGAGCCTGATCGGCGCCATCGGTGTGGCGCTGACCGTAGGCCTTCGGCGCGGTGGGGTCTTGCTTACCCTTTTGGTGCTGCCGCTTTATATTCCAGTGCTAATCTTCGCCACCAACGCCGTAACCGCCGCCGGTGCCGGAATGCCGGTGGCGGGACAGATTTATTTTCTGGCGGCGCTTTTGGCCCTGGCCCTGACCCTAGCGCCGCTGGCGACGGCCGCCGCTTTGCGCATCAGTCTAGGTTGAATTTATGTGGAATGCGATTGCCTTGTTTTTCCATAAGCTGGCCTCGCCCAAGCACTTTTACCGCATCTCCGGCCGCTGGATTCCCTGGCTGGGCGGGATAACCATGATGCTATTGCTGAGCGGCCTATATTTGGGCCTGTTTGTCGCGCCACCCGATTACCAGCAAGGGGAAAGCTATCGGATTATCTTCGTGCATGTTCCGAGTGCCTGGATGTCGCTATTCGTCTATGTGTTCATGGCGGTGCTCAGCGCCATTCATTTAATCTGGAATATCAAGCTCGCGGAAGTCATGGCCAGGAGTTCGGCAGCCCTGGGTGCCTCGTTCACTTTTCTGGCTCTGGCTACTGGCTCTCTATGGGGCAAGCCCATGTGGGGCGCCTGGTGGGTATGGGACGCGCGGCTGACCTCGGAGCTGATACTGCTGTTTCTTTACTTAGGCTATATGGCTCTGGTATCCGCCATCGAAGATTCCCGCGCTGCGGCCCGCGCGGGTGGGGTACTAATTCTGGTGGGGGTAGTAAATGTTCCCATCATCCACTATTCGGTGGAATGGTGGAATACCCTGCACCAAGGGCCCACGGTGACTAAGTTCGACAAGCCTTCCATCCACATCAGCATGCTGATTCCCCTGATGCTGATGGCGTTGGCGTTTCAGTGCTACTACTTTACGGTAGTGTTGATGCGGGCGCGGGTGGAACTGCTCGATCGGGAACGACGCAGCGCTTGGGTGCAGGAATTGTTCTTAAACTCGCGGGTGCCCTGAACAGCATACCTGCGGCATTTGGCTCGAATCTTGATGAGCTAAGTAAGGCAAAAAACGGCAGGCGCAAGCCTGCCGTTTTTCGAGAAATTTCTCGCGAAGGCACGAATCCAGTTATTTCAATGCGCCTTTGCGGAAGCCTTTGTCAAGCTTCTCGTTAATGGCCGATTCAGCGCGCTGGGCAGCGGCCGCGGCTTTGTTGGCGGCAGCCTCAGCACTCTGAGCGGCGGACAATGCTTCATCCGCGGTGCTCTTCACGGAGGAAACTTCGGCCTTCAGGCCGTCGACCTGAGTTTGCAGGTTGCTAACGTCGCCCTTGCTGGCGCAACCCACAGTTAAACCCGCCGACAGGAGAATTACGAACAACTTAGTTGCTTTCATCATAGTTTCTTTCCTTCTTGGTGTTGACAGAGCCATTGAATGAAACATTCTTCCCCCACGGGAACGAACGCTACCCATGATTTAGTTTGCCGCGAATTCGGCAATCTTTCCACCTCTATTTTTGCACACTTTGTTGCATTGTTACCAGTATGTCACGCCGCCGCAAAAAATCTTCCGTCGTCCCTCCGCCAATATCGGCTCGCTATCAACCTTAAGAGGAGTCTGCCGGGCGTCGTGATTTATGTAAGCAGATGATAATTTGTGACTTTTCTATTAAAGTACGATTTCCGGCTTGGCCTTCTACCTGACGTTGTAAGGGCATCCACCTTGTTGGTGTTTCGCAACCCTATCCGAAGCAGTAGTTCCGAAGCAGTAGTGAGTTTTGGTGAAATGTAAGGGCCACTTCTCTCCTTCGAGAGGTAGGCTACGATTGAGCCATTCGCCCAGGAATACGTTTTCGAGAAAAAATATACTGGGTAAGAGTTGCGAATTCAGTACAATAAACCGCTTTTTTCAGCCACCCTGAAAATTACCGGCCATGCAGATCGAAATCCGCAAAACCACACCCTATCAAGATCAAAAACCAGGGACCTCGGGACTACGCAAAAAGGTAAAAACGTTTTTGCAGCAGAACTATCTCGAGAACTTTGTGCAATCTGTGTTCGACACTCTCGGCGATGTGGTCGGAAAGACCTTAGTCTTGGGGGGTGACGGGCGCTACTTCAACCGACAGGCCGCGCAAACCATCATCAAGATCGCAGCCGCGCACGGCCTCGGACGACTACTGGTTGGCCAGGGCGGATTACTCTCGACCCCTGCCGCCTCCTGCATCATCCGTAAACACAAAGCGCTTGGCGGCTTCGTGTTATCCGCAAGCCACAATCCGGGTGGGCCGAACGAGGATTTTGGCATCAAGTACAACGCCGCTAATGGCGGTCCGGCTCCTGAGGTCTTGACCAGTGCCGTTTATGCTCGCAGCCGGGAAATCGGCGAATACAAGATCGTCAACATTCCGGATATCGACCTCGATGTTCTAGGCGAGGTGCGGATCGGCGAGACGATCGTGCAGATCATCGATCCAGTGGCCGATTACGCCCAATTGATGCAGCATCTGTTCGATTTCAACCTGATCAAATCGGCCCTGAAATCCGGCACGATCACCTTGTGTTTCGATGCCATGCATGCTGTCACCGGTCCTTACGCCAAGCGGATTTTGGAAGAAGCCTTAGGCGCCGCCAGCGGATCCGTGATGAATGGCACGCCTCTCGAGGATTTCGGGGGTGGTCATCCCGATCCCAATCTCGTTCATGCTCACGCCTTGGCGGAACGCATGTACGGACCTAAAGCACCGACCCTAGGCGCCGCTTCCGATGGCGATGGCGACCGCAACATGATCATGGGCAGCCAGTTCTTCGTGACGCCCAGCGACAGCCTGGCGGTGCTAGCCGCCAATGCTCATTTACTGCCGGGCTACAAGGAAGGCGTGCGGGGCGTCGCTCGATCCATGCCGACCAGCCAAGCGGTGGACCGGGTGGCGTGGGCCTTGGGCGTCGATTGCTTCGAGACACCCACTGGCTGGAAGTTCTTCGGCAATCTCCTGGATGCCCGCAAAATCACGCTGTGCGGAGAAGAAAGTTTCGGCACCGGCTCCGACCACGTCCGTGAAAAGGACGGTCTCTGGGCGGTGCTGTTCTGGCTCAACCTGATCGCCATCCGCAAGCAGTCGGTGGCCGAGATCGTACGCGAGCATTGGAGGAAATTCGGCCGGGACTATTATTCGCGGCACGACTACGAAGGCATGTCCTCCACGGTCGGTGACGGCATTATCGGCCATCTCCGGGAGCAGCTGCCGAGGCTTCCCGGCCGGAGTTTCGGCGCGTATCGAGTTAGCGTCGCCGACGACTTCAGCTACACGGATCCCGTGGATGGCAGCATTACGGAGAACCAAGGCATCCGGATCATCTTCGAGAACGGTTCCCGCATCGTCTTTCGCCTGTCCGGCACCGGCACGGAGGGCGCGACGCTCCGCATCTACCTGGAACGGTACGAGCGCGACCCGGCACGGCACGGCCAAGACCCGCAGGAAGCCCTGAGGGAACTGATTGACTTGGCCGAACAGTTGGGCGAGGTCAAAAAGCGCTCGGGCATGGCGGAACCGACCGTGATTACCTGAGGCGTCTTGGCGGATAGCCTTGGAACTGCCTTTAAAATTTAAAAGCCCGGACTCGATCCGGGCTTTTTCATGGGCGGGAATTTAATGGGCGCAGCAGGAACGGCCCCTATGTCCGGCTTCCTGCACCGGCGGGCAGGCCACATCGCCGTAAGAGCAAAACACGCAGCAATCCCCGGACGTGGGTTTGAGCAGCGTCCCGCAGCCTTCGCACTCGTAAAAGTACTGGCAGGCGTCCACCGGCATGGTTTCGGTCTTGCGGTAACCGCAGTGGGGACAGGTGAGGGTGGACCGGAGCTCAATCATGCTCGTTTTCTCCAGAAGCGGGCCGGGCCGGATAACCGGCGTGGCCGCTTGCCTTGCGAAGATCCTCCACGGAAGCTTTAGTGTCCTCGTAGCTTACCCGCGCCTGATTTTTCTCCAGGGAGACCTCCGTTTTCAAAACACCTGGAACGGTATCCAAGGCTTTCTTGACGATGTAAGGACAGGTTCCGCAAGTCATGTTCTCGACTGTCAGGGTAACGCTGCGCTCGGCGGCCGGTGCCCCGGCGGCGGCGAATCCCACGGCGGCTCCGAAGATCAGCGTGAAAGGCGCTCGCATGAGTTTTCTCCTAAACATTCAGCAGAATAGGCGCGGCATAGGGAAGGACTAAGGCCAGCGCCAATAATAGGGCGGCGACCCAAAAAGCGAGTGAAGTCAGCGTGCTCGAAGGCCGAATACAGGATTCGCAGGACCCGGACGCAGAGCGGCGCCTAAGGTAATAGCCGTAACCGATCAGGCCCGCGGTCAGAATCACGAAGAATGGTTTATAAGGCGCCATAGCCGTCAAATTCCCCATCCATGCCCCGCCGATTCCGAGGCCGAACAGAACAAACGGCAGCACGCAACAGGCCGAGGCCGCCAGGGCCCCGATGACGCTGCCGATCGCCACGATCCGTTGAGATTGCCCTGTCGTGGGTTGATGAACTGCCAAAGAAGCCTTCGAAGCATTGGGTTCGATGGGCCGGTAAGGTGCGTTCATAAGGATACCCTGCTGTGCCAAGATCGGGTATACTATAAAACCCGTAGCGGCTACAGGTGCAAGAGGTTCCAGGCATGGCGCAGGAGGGCGGATTGAGCATCGGCGCGCTGGCCCGGCGCAGCGGTGTACACCTCGAAACCATCCGGTATTACGAGCGCATCGGCCTGATGCCTTCGCCGGCGCGCTCGGAAAGCCGTCGCCGGCTCTACCAGCCTACCCACTTGGAACGGCTGATTTTCATCCGGCGCTGCCGGGAATTGGGGTTTCCGTTGGAGGAAATCCGAATCCTGTTGGGGTTGGCCGAAGGTGGAGAGGCTCATTGTGGCGAAGTGAGAGCAATCGCCTTGCAGCATCTCCAGGCAATACGACGCAAGATCAAGGACCTGCAAGAATTGGAGCGCGTCCTGGGAGACCTGGCGGCACAATGCGATCCAGGCCAGGCGGGGGTTTGCCCGGTCATCGAGAGCTTATTCGGCGGTGAATTTGCCGGGAGCGAATAGAGCGAAGCGCTGTTACGGGCTCTGCTTTTCGGCGAGCCGCCGCGCGAGGCGCGCATACTGCTCTAGGCTCAGAGTTTCGGCCCGTGCCTTCGGATCGATATCCAGGCTTCGAAGCTCGGCTTCGTCGAACAGGGCTTTCACCGAGTTTCTCAGGGTCTTCCGGCGCTGGGAGAAAGCGGCGGTCACCACGCGGCTCAAAGGGCCGGGATCGGCGTCCACCGGAGCGGTGTCATGAGGCACCAGCCGGACCACGGCGGACACCACCTTGGGTTGCGGAAAAAAACTTTCCGGATAAACCTCGAACAGCTTTTCGGCCCGGCAATGGTACCGCGCCATGATGCCGAGCCGTCCGTAATCCGGACTACCTGGGTCCGCGACCAAACGGTCCACCACTTCCTTTTGCAGCATGAAATGCATGTCATGGATGCCGTCCGTCTGCTCGAAAAGATGGAACAGGAGCGGCGTCGAGATGTTGTAAGGCAGGTTGCCGAGAATGCGCAGCTTGCCGTCCTCGGCCAGCTTCCGGAAATCGAATTGCAAGGCATCGGCCCGGTGGAGCTGAAAGCGGGTTTGATTCTGAAACTTGCGTGTCAGGCGCGCGGCGAGATCGCGGTCGATTTCCACAGCGTCCAGGCGGCGGCACCAGGGCAGCAGGGCCTCGGTCATCACGCCCTCGCCGGGCCCGATTTCCACCAGGTGATCCGTGGCACTCGGCGCCACCGCCGCGACGATGCGATGGACCACCTCGGCGTCGCGGAGGAAGTTTTGGCCGAAGCGCTTTCGCGGGATATGGCTCACGAGCTGCGCTTGACCCTAGCGGCCATCTCAATGGCCGCTTCGATGGCGGCCTCGAGGCTTCCGGCGTCCGCTTGGCCGGCGCCGGCCAGATCCAGCGCCGTCCCATGGTCGACCGAAGTGCGGATGATGGGGAGCCCCAGAGTGATGTTCACCGCCCGACCAAAGCCTACATGTTTCAGTACCGGCAGACCCTGATCGTGGTACATGGCGAGCACGGCGTCGGCGTGATCGAGGTATTTAGGGAGAAACAAGGTATCGGCGGGCAGGGGGCCTTCCAGGTGCAAGCCCTCCTTCCGCAAGGCCGTCAACACGGGCTCGATGGTCTCGATCTCTTCCCGGCCCAGGTGTCCGCCTTCGCCGGCGTGGGGATTAAGCCCGCAGACCAGGATGCGTGGTTCGGCAATGCCGAAGCGGTCCATTAGTTCCTGGTGCAGAACTCGCACGGTTCGTTCCAGGCCCTCGCGGGTGATCGCGCGGCTCACCTCGGCCAGCGGGAGGTGCGTGGTGGCCAAGGCTACCCGGAGGCCCGGCGCGGTCAGCAGCATCACTGGCTCGCCGCCGGTCAGCCCCGCGATGTACTCGGTGTGGCCGGTGAAGGGAAAGCCGGCCTGGTTGATGACGCCCTTGTGCACCGGCGCGGTGACGAGGGCTTCATAGCGACCTTCAAGGCAGGCGCGGGCGCCGGCGGCGATGGTATCCAGCACATAGACGGCGTTGGCGGGATTCAAGCGGCCGGGGGTGCGATCGGCGACACGGGCCGCTGGCCAAACCCTCAGGATTCCGGGCCGTTGCTCGCGCGATGCCTCCGTATCCTGGATTTTGATCCGCAGCCTCAAGCCAAGCCGAGCGGCGCGCGCTTCAAGCAATTCCGGATCGCCGATCACCGTGAGATCGCAGGGCAATGGCTTCTGGGCGATTTGGATGCAAAGATCCGGGCCGATGCCGGCGGGTTCGCCCGTGGTGAGAAGCAGGCGGGGATCAATCCGCCGAGAGCGGATCCGATCTGTCGGTGTTGGGCCCCGAGGCCCACCTGTAGAAGCGCCTATTCTCGTCATTGGAGGGAGGCCGGCGTGTAGGTCTCGGGGGTTGGCTCCTGGAGGCGGATTTCCACGTACGCTTCATCGCGAATACGGCGCATCCAAAGCTCGGTTTCCTCTTCTATCTTGCGTTTGAAGATTTCGTCGCGGGCCTGCTTCTTGAGCAGTTCCTCGGTATCGTCCGATTCTTGGCGTTCCAGCACCTGGATGAGATGCCAGCCGAATTGGGTTTGCACCGGCTCGCTGAGCTGATTGACCTCCAGCCGGCTCATGGCGTCCTCGAACTCAGGGACTAGGGCGCCGGGCTGCACGAAGCCCAGATCGCCGCCCTTGATGGCGGAACCCTTATCGTCGGAATGGCCGCGCGCCAGGGTGGCGAAGTTGTCCCCGGACTCGAGGCGCTGCTTGAGCGCCATCAATTTATTCCTGGCGTCTTCGTCGGACACAACCTCGTTGGGTTTGATCAGAATATGCCGGACGTGAGTCTTGGTGATCCGCTCGGCGCCGCCACCCTTGAGTCCCAAGAGCTTGATGATATGGTACCCGCTGGGGCTGCGGATCGGGCCTTCGATGCCGCCCTCTTTCATTTTGGGCACCATCTCGACAAAGAGACTGGGAATCTCGCTGAGCTTCCGCCAGCCGAGATCGCCGCCGCTCAGCGCTTGGGCCGAGTCCGAGGAACGAAGGGAAGCCTCCTTGAAATCCAGCCCCTGCTTCAATTCTTCGATCAAGCGGTCGGCCCGCTCCCGAGCCCTTTGCACTTCGGCCGGGGAAGCGGCCCGCGGCGTTGAGATGAGAATATGCCCCAGCAGGAATTCCGTGTCCCGGCTGATGCCGGATTTGCCCTGGGTATCCAGCCAATGCTGAACCTCCCGATCGCTGATCTTGATTTGGCTATTGATCTGACTGGCGCGGAGTCGCTGGACCGCGATTTCGCTCCGGACCTGCTCGATGAAATCGGCGTATTCGATACCTTCCTGACGCAGTGAATTGCGCAGCTCCTCCGGGCTCATCTTGTTGCGCTGAGCGATCTGCAAAACCGCCTGCCGCAGAGTCTCGTCATCGACCCGGATGCCGGCCTTTTCGGCCAGGTGCATCTGGATCTTCTCCAAAATCAGCCGCTCCAAAACCTGCCGGGCCAGGATATCATCGGGCGGAAGCTGGGTATCGCTCCGGGCGAGATTGTGCTTGATGCCCTCGATCTTCCGCTGAAGCTCGCTGGCCAGAATCACATCGTCCTCCACCACCGCCACGATCCGGTCGACCGAGTCCTCGGCGCGCGCGAAACCCGCCAGCCCCATGACAGCGAGCAGGACGAGCCGGCTAATCGAGACGAAGCACTGAGAATACATTGTGTTGTTTAGCATAAGAGTTCGTGAGTAACTGATGTCAGAAGTTGTCCCGGTACCGATAGCCGCTGATGCTTCGTTCCAGGAATTGATCTACCTGGTCCCCGATTCGAGTCAATCCCTTGAATTCAAGCTGCACGAATATGGCGTTGTTAGCCTGGGCCGTCGTGGCGCTGGCTTGGATGTTGTTGAGGTAATGGCGGCCAAGCAGGGTGAAACGCCAGCAGCAGGTTTCCCGCTCAATGCCCACGAAGCTTTCCAGGGTGATTTGGTCCATGAGCGAATACTGCCAGCGGCCGATCGCATGCCAGCCCTCGACAATGGGGAGGCGGAAGGATACGTCGGTGAGATTTAGGCAATTGCTGTTGGGGTCGCCCTTGATGCAATCCAGGTTGTTCTGGTTGCGCCGGAACCGATAGGCCACGTTCAAAAGGTCATTTCGGCGATTGTTGTATTGTAGGCTGACGATGGCGCGATCGATCCGGTTGCTGTCGGGATTCCACTGGCCACCGGTCCGGAACGACCAGCTTTCGGTGATCCCTGCGAAGACTTCGGCCACCACGTTGGAGTTACTCCGCAACTGGGCCGGGGGCGGCGGACCGAATAGCGTCACCTGCTGATCCTGGAAATAGAAGATATTCCCAACGCTGCCTCGCAATCGCTCCAAGCCGGTCGATTGGTCGATAAGGCGGGAAGTCAAGGCCGCGGTAAGCTGATTGGCGTCCCCCACCCGGTCGCCGCCGGTAAAGCGATTTTCGCGGAACAGTTGATAGAACGTGAAATCGTACTGCGTCGAGTCGAAGACCGGAATGCGCTCCTGTTTTACCTTCGGGATGTACACATAGAACAGTCGCGGCTCCAAGGTCTGGAGCATGGGTGTATTCCCCAGTTCGAAGTCGCGCTCGAAGAACGAGCCGCTGTCGAGGGAAAAGATGGGCGCCGTCAGGCTTTCGGTCTCGTTAGTCTTGGTACCGCTCAGCTGGGCCCAAAACTGCGGATCTTGCAGCCAATATTCGCTGTGCAGCAGGGTAAAACTGGGCGTGATGAAGCCGGCCGCGCTCTGAAAGGGATAATAAAGCCGTGGTCTCAGTCTCAACCGCTGGCCGGTGGTTTTGTCGATGCCCGAGGTTTCGAATCCGTCCATCTGAACCTGACCGTCGAATACCAAGCCGGTGCCGGCTATGCCATTGGCGTAGTTGAAGGCGATCTGGGGCAGATGAAAATAGGGTCGGCCTTGCGGCGGAATCGTGGGATCGATGGTCTGAAAGTAGTCAACCTGGGTCCTTAGCGAATAATTGGAGCCGGAATAGGTTAGATAGCCGATGCTGCGGATGTTTCGCCAATCGACGAGGTTAAGCTGGGAGCCCAGTTGGTTCAAATAGCGGGAATCGGATACATAATTGGCGTCCACGTGGGCGATGAGGTTTTCGGTGAAGCGGGTGTCGTTCAGAAAGCCCGCCTGGCCCCGGGTGGTACCGGCCAGCTCGTCATGGGGCATGATCTCGGCGAGAATGCGGCCCCGCGTGATCCGCGTGAGATAACGGAATTCGTTTCGCAGCATGAATCCGCGCTTCGTCAGATAGCGCGGTGTCGCCGTGTAGTCGTAATTGGGCGCCAGATTGAAGTAGTACGGCACCGTTAAATCGAAGCCGCTTACTCGCGAAATCCCGAAGGAAGGACTGAGTAACCCCGTCATGCGTCGGCTATCCGTCGGAAAGCTCATGTACGGCGTATAAAACAAAGGGACGTCCTTGAATTCCAGCCAGGCGTTCTGCGCCGTGCCGACGCCGGTCTCCTTGTTGATCTTGACCCTGGAGGCGTGCAGCAGCCAGTCCTGATCGCCCGGCGGGCAGGAGGTGTAGGTCACCGTTTCGTAGCGCGATAGGGTGCTGCTGTCGAGATGGGTCAAGCGGGACGTGCCCCGGGAAGGAACCGTGTTGAGGAGAAACTGGGAATTGCGGAATACGCCGCGGCTGGCGTCGGTGTCCATGAAAGCGGTGTCGCTGGATAGGACAAAGCCTTTTTCCTGATAAATTACATTGCCCTGCACGTTGACCGCGTTGGTAAGGGTGTTTCGGGTGATGAAGTTGCCTTTGAGCTTCTGATCCGCTCGGGTGAGCTCGGCGGATCCTGAGAAATTCGAGACCTCGCTGTCCAGCATTTCGAAATAATCCGAATGAATGTTCAGGGGCGCCTTTTCCCGCGCCAGCCGGTCTTCGGGAGTCAAGATGAACTCGGACACGGGCGGGGGGCGGCGTCCTCCGATGCAGACGTTTTTCCAGGGGTCGGCGGGCAAAAGACTCATCATCTTCTGAAAACGCTGCTCGTCCTCCTCCGTGATCGTGGTGGCCTCCGTCCAGCTCTCTAAGGGTTTGCCGCGTTCATCCACGGCGTGGGGCAGGCCGCCAGGGTCCGGGCCGACGAGCGTACAATCCCAGTCTGGGCCGGATTCGCCGGGTTTCCCCGAGCGGCAGTTCCACCCCGGCCGCTGAGTCTTCGCTGCCGGCCCGGTTTGGGCGAGCTGTGGCCGAAGGGTCTTGGGGGTCTGCTTCTTAAGTTCCGCGGGCGCGGTTTCTTCCTCGGGCTCTTCGGAGGACAGTGGAGCCTCGCGCGGTGATCGGGCTTCCATCGTCTCCGGCTGCGTCGGCGCTACCGGTTTGGCGGGAATTTCGGCAGGCGGCGCAGGCTCGGTCCGGGGAGGAGTTTGCGCTTGCGCTGGCGATTCGGACTTTTCGGGAGGCGCAGGCCGGGCGATCTCGCGGCGCGGGGGCGTGGGTTCGCTCGGGGCACGCTCCGTGGG
>CADDYU010000114.1 GCA_902810705.1 Methylococcaceae bacterium | reverse complement strand
TGACCCGAGGCGATGGGAGTCCAACCCGAAATATCTTCGAAATCGTCCAGTATTTCGCTCTGCATGTCCGCCTGCCGAGATCGGCGACGACCGCCGATTCAAAAATTAGGGGTCAATGCCGTAGGGGTCAATTGCCGCTTTGTCTCTACTCAATCATCCTTCCGTTTTCGACGGAATTCCAGCACCGTCAGCCAGGAGTTCGAGCACCGCGCGTAACATCCCAAATTATTCACGATTTCCTCGAAGATCACGCACGAAATCGAGTGCCGCGAGAGCAAGGCGAGGTGTCCTCGACTCTTGCGGGATCGACGGTGCTTTCCGGACGGTCAATGAAGGCGAAATTTTAGTGTCGGAGATCGTCGTCTTCCGGCTGCGGGTGATGTCGCCCCGGTCGACATTGACCGATTGCCTCGCCATTTCTTGCGAAACCTTTTGGGACTTCCCAGTCACCCCAAGGAGCCAAACATTGGCGACGAGTATTGCCTGCGGCGGCCCACGTTCGTCCTGCGTCCGCCACGGCGCGGTACTTCGCTATGCTACGCACCGCACCCTGGCTCCCACACGGACTCTACGCCGGTTCGGGTGCCTTATGTTTTGTCTCCGCCTCCGCTCGCGCTCCGACTCCGACAAAACAGCCGGCCCTCCGCTACGCGGGGGTCGTCGCACTCCGCTCGTCCACTAGCGTAGCCTCGACTTCCTTGGGCTCCTTCAGAGCCAACATGAAGTAACTTAGGTTTTCGAGGTTGACGGTCTACTCTGTCAGCTTGATAATAATGATTATCATTATCACTATAACGCGCCGTAGTGCCTGATGCTTTTGGACTGCAAGGGGAGTGGCCCGCGCAAGTGAACCTGATTTCCGGCCCACCCACTGCCCGATTTGCCGCCTTGTATGGCCACGAATGGCGGAAACACAAAATTTTCACCTTGCCTGGAGATGTACATGCCATTTCGTCCTCTTTCCAAACCCGCCGCCTCCCGGTGTTCTCATTCTTCGCGGTTCTCCGCCCTAGCCATGGGCCTGCAGCTCGCCTGCCTCGCGCCCCACGCCGGCGCACAACCGACTCCGACTGCGCCGGACGGTTCGGAAGCCAACCAGCTGGGCGAAGTGAAAGTGACCGGCGATTGGCTGGGTCAGGCTACCGAGGAGACGATCAAAACCTATCCCGGCGCCCGCACGGCAATTACAGACCGGGAACTCCACCAAACCGGCATGCGTAACGTCGAAGACGCCCTGAGGCTGGTTCCCGGTGTGCGTGTGCAGGATGAAAGCGGGACCGGCATTTTGCCGAATATCGGTGTGCGCGGCCTGGACCCCCGGCGCAGCCAGCGTACCCTGGTGCTGGTCGACGGCATACCGATCGCCCTGGCTCCCTACGGACAGACCGGGTTGTCGTTGTTTCCCCTGACCATGCAAACGGTGGAGAGCATCGATGTGGCTCGCGGCGGGGTGGCGGTCCGCTACGGACCCAACAACGTGGGCGGCGTCATCAACTTCATCAGCAAACCGATTCCGGAAAAATTCAGCACTGCGCTCAAGGAAGCGCTGACGATCTCCAGCGAAACCGGCAATGTACTCACCGACAGTTATCTCCGGGCGGGCGGATTCGTCAACGACCGGCTGGGTTTGCAGTTCCAGGCGAACACGCTGTTGGGCGATTCGTTTCGAGCCCATTCCGGCACCGAGGTCGAAAACATGACCGCGGACGCCGAATGGTTCCTGATGGACAGCGCCTCCCTCAAAGCCCGCTTGCAGTACTACAACACCGATACAGAATTGCCCGGAGGTTTATCACCTGAGGCTTATCGTCAGGATCGATTTCAGTCGCAGCGGCCATTTGACAAGTTTCAGGGCCACACCATACGGGGACACCTGATCTACAACCAAAACTTCGATCTTTTCGGCGCGCCGGCCGAATTCAATTGGGCCAATTTCGCCCACACCAGCGGCCGGGAGTTTACCGTCGGCTGCCTGCTGGACCGTACCGCGACCTCGTGCAATCTCGATCCTTCCAAGATATCCAATGGCGTGCAAACGAGTCCGCGCACGTTCACCGTCTATGGCACCGAACCGCGGTTGACCGTGGGCGCCACCACCGGCGGGCTGGATCACAAGTTCACTCTGGGCGGACGTTATGTCCGCGAGGAGGTTGATCAAGGCGTCGACCGGCGCCGCCTGAGCACCGGCGCCGTTGAACGCGCCCAGGATCTTGGATTCACCACCGACGCCTTCGCCCTCTACGCCAGCGACACGCTGAGCGCCTGGAACGAACGGCTTAGCGCAACGCCTGGGCTGCGCGTGGAATGGATCGATCAAGCCAGCCACAACAAGCTCCGCGGAACCACGGCCGGTACCCGGAACCACGAGCTTCTGCCGGGCCTGGACGTGGGTTTCCATCTTTGGCCCGACAAGGTCTACCTGTTCGGGAACCTGCACAAGTCATTGCAGCCGGTCCAGTTCACTCAGATTACCCTCGAGGGTGATACCGGCGTGGAAAAGGCCTGGAACTACGAAGCGGGCTTCCGCGTCACGCCACTGCCGGAACTTTCGGCCGCCTTCACCTTTTTCCAATTCGATTTCGAGAACCAGATCGTCGCCGTCGTGGAGAACGGCACCACCAAATTCCGCAATCTCGGAAAAACCCGCCACCAAGGTTACGAAACCGAATTGGGCTGGACCCCCCCGCTCCTTCCGGGACTGGACCTCAAGGCGGGCTACACCTATGTCGATACGGAGCAGCTCAACAATTTGTTCAGCGGAGCCACCCAAGTCGCCTTCAAAGGCAATCGGGTGCCTTTCAGTTCCACGCATCAAGTCACTCTGCAGGGCAACTACCGGATCGGTACGTTCAACTTCAACGTGAACGGTCTGTATCTGAGTTCCGCGTTCTCCGACGCCGCGAACAAGGAGCAGGAGGACGCTACCGGCAGCAGGGGCGAGATCCCATCCTACTGGGTTTGGAACGCTCAGGTGACGAAGGACTTCCGTCTCGACGGAACTAACCTCCGGGCCGGCCTCGCGGCCAACAACCTGTTCAACGAGAACTACTACTTCCGCGGCGTGGACACCAGCCTCGGCCGGGTGCCGGGCCCTGGACGCTCGGTCATCCTCAGCCTGCAGCTCGATCTTTAATAGGCAAAAATAGGCAAACGGAGCATCCATGCGTGAATTGATTCTGCTCGTCCATATCCCAACCGACGCGGTGAACGAAGGTTTTTTGCCCGCGGCGCGTGCTTTGGGTCTCTCGGTCGTGCTGGTGACCGATCAGGCCGAAGCGCACCGGCAGCGTTTCGGAGAAACGGAGCTTTCGGCCTATCCCGATGCCGTAGTCGCCTGCGACGTATTCAATCCCATCGCCGTGATCGAGGCGATTACCCGACGCGGAAGAAAACCGGCGGCCATTTTTTCCAACAGCGATCACTTACAGACCAGTACCGCCATCGCGGCTGATTACTTCGGCCTGCCGGGCAAAGACTGGCGGGTCGCTTATCGGGCCAAGAACAAGGGGGAGATGCGCAGCGCCCTGAAAGCGAAGGGCATCGATTCGCTTTGGCATACGATCGCGTGGGACGAGGGCGATTTGGCACGCCTCGCCTCCGAAGCGTCTTTTCCGTGCGTCGCCAAGCCGCGCGAGGGGGTCGCGAGCCGCGAAGTCGGTCTGATCAGGAATGCGAGCAAGTTGGAACGTCACTGCCGAACGCTCTGGAAATCCCAGCCCGGCCAGCCCGTGCTGCTCGAAGAATATATCGAGGGTCCCCTTTATACCTTGGAAACGCTGGGCGACGGACAGGACCTCAGGGTGCTGGGCGGATTCCGCGTAGTCCTCTCGCCGCCGCCCCATTTTATCGAACTGGAAGCCCGCTGGAGCGAAGGCGACGCCATCCCATGGCTACCGGAGGTGTGCGACCAGATCCGCGGGTTCGGTGTCGGCTTCGGCGCCTGCCACACGGAATTCATCGCGACCCCCGAAGGTCCACGCCTGATCGAGATCAACTACCGCTGCATCGGCGACCAGCGGGACTTTCTGCTTCAGGAGACGCTCGGCCTACCGCTCTTCGAGACCGTGTTGCGCCTGTACCTGGGAGAAACGCTGCCGGCGTTGGAGCCGACCGTCCGAAGCGCCGAGATCCGCTATTTCCCGGCGGAACAGGAAGGCCGCCTGGTAAAAGCGCCGGAGTGCTTCACGCAATGGGAGGCGGGTGTGCGGGTCGCTTTCCGGCCGTTGCGCCGAACCGGCGATATTGTGATATTGAGCCATTCCAATAAAGACTATCTTGGCGTCCTCAGCGGCGTCGGCTCCGGGGCGGAGTTGGTGCGACGGGCGATGGACCGGGCGGCTGTCTCTCTGGCTTGGGAGTTCCAGCCATGAACGCGGTGCCGCAACCCTGGCGGCCAGCATCCCAGGCCGACTACATCGCCCGCCGGGTCGTGGATGCCCTGTTGCGGGAGAACGTCCGGGAGATCGTCAGCCGCGGCCGGCTGGTCGGTTCGGGTCTCGCGCCGTTTTCGCCCCCTGCGGGGAGCGGACGGCCGAGATACTGGTGGGTCGCGGACCACCTCGGGGATGGTTCTTTATGGATTCCGGTGCGCCGCCAGGGACTGCTTCAGGAATGGAGTCTGGACGAGTTACCCCTGATTTGGCAGCGGGACCGACGGCATCAAAGGCTGTTCGAGGTCGCCGACATCCTGGCCTGCTTCCGTCAGGGCCTGGATGAGGAATCCTCCGCGCTGTTCGCCGATTTCGAAGCGGAATGCCGCGTGGCGATCGAGCATGGCGTGTTGTGCGAGGCGGAGCGGCAGCGCTATTTCGCCGAGTTGCGGGCGGCGGCGAGAACGCCGGCGGACAGCCTTTACTGGCCCGAGCGCCAGCTCTATTACGAGCGTCTCGCGTCCTTTCTGGATCATCCGTTCTATCCGACGGCACGGGCGAAGCTGGGATTCGAAGCGGCCGATCTTTGGGCCTACGGACCCGAATTTCAGCGCCCGTTCCGGCTACGCTGGCTGGCGGTGGCCAAAGACCTCCTCCAGGGCACTGACCATCCCGGCACGGAATTGTGGTGGCCGTCTTTTGCCGATGTAGCTCTGGCATCTCGCCTTGAAGAGGCCTATACTCTGGTGCCGGTCCATCCATTCCTTTGGGACCGGCGGTTGGACCATTTGTTGGACGAGCATGAGCTGCGCCCAAAGATCATCGCCGCGCCGGAAGCCCAGGTTTCAGTGTTGCCGACCCTCTCGGTACGCACCGTGGCCGTGCGCGAAGAGCCCGGCACCCACCTCAAGCTGCCCCTCACCATCCGCACCCTGGGCGGCAAGAACATCCGCACCATCAAACCCAGCACTATCGCCGACGGGCATACGGTACAGACCCTGCTGGGTCGCATCGCCGAGCGGGAGCCGTGGCTGTCCGGTCAGCTCTTGTTGACCGACGAAAGCCTGGGCGCCCATGTCGATCATCTGCCGTTTCTCGGTTACATCCTCCGCCGTTATCCCGCGGGACTGGAACACGCCACCTTGGTGCCGGTCGCGGCCCTTGGAGCCGCGACGCCCGACGGACGGCTCGTGGCGGAAGAAGTGGCGGAGCGCTTTTTCGATGGCCGCCTGGGCGATTTTCTGAACGCCTATTGGGATCTCAGCTTGCGCCTGCATCTTTTGCTGTGGCTGCGCTTTCGTATCGCCCTGGAATCCAACCAGCAGAATTCGATCTTGGTGCTGAGCCGGGAGGCTCCGAGACTCCGCCTTCTGCTCAAGGACAACGACGCCCCGCGCATTCAGGGCGATGCCCTGAAAAGGCGCTGGCCCGAATTTGGGGAACTCATCGAGCGCCTCCAGGACCGCCGCATCGTGGTTGACCACGAACTGGCGCTGGCGCAGATGTTTCTGACCATCACCCTGCAGCTCAATATCGCCGCGCCGCTGGAAGGGCTGATCGCCACCGGGCGATGGAAGGCCTCCGACCTCTCTGCGGACGCGCGCGGCAAGCTGGAAGCCATCCTGGCCGAGCTGGAAAAACACGGGGAAGACGCCCACCTCGCCCGCCGGGTTCTGCTGGAAGGCGACCGGCACTACCTCAAATATCTGCTCACCGCCGCAAGCCTGCAAACCAAACAAGCGACCGGCGCCAGCGACGTCAACAAGTTCTACGGTAAAACCGCTCCCAATTTTCTCAAGGGACGGCCATGACACCGCTTCAGCGCCGTACCGTGACCGCGGTGCTTGTCTGTCACTTCGTGTCCGCCTTCGCCGCGCTCGGACTGCCGCCCTTTTTCGCGGTGATCCTGGAGAAATCGTTTCACAGCGATGAGGCCTATCTGGTGGGGGGGTTTTATATCGTGCCGCCCCTGTTTGCGGCGCTGGCAGGTCCCTGGTGGGGAGCATGGGCCGACCGCATCGGCAAGAAAATCTCCCTGTTGCGCGCCCAGTTGGGCCTCGCGGCGAGCTTCCTGCTCGCGGGTCTCAGCGACAGCCCGTGGATGTTCTTTCTGGCGCTCATTCTGCAAGGCATCTTGGGCGGCACCTTCGCCGCGTCGAATGCTTACCTTGCGACCGTGGTCAGCGGCACTCAGCTGAGCCGCTGCCTGACATGGACGCAAGGCTCGGCCCGTGCCGCCCTGGCGAGTGCTCCCGCGGTGTTCGGGCCGTTCATGGCCTGGGATTCGCCGGTTCGGATTTATTGCTATCTGGCCGTGCTGCCGCTCTTGGCAGCGCTGCTGTTGTGGCGGCTTCCGGAGATCTCGCCTGCACCGGCTACTGAAACCAAGGATTCTTTGGGCTCCGTGCCGGGCGACGGTGCGCTGTTCCGGCTTTGCGCCCTGCAGTTCGCCCTGATCTTCGCCACGGTGGCGACCTTTCCCTATTTCATCCCGTTTGCCCAAGAATCCTTTTCCGATCTGAGCGCCACTCTCGCCGGGCTCTTGTTCGGCCTGCCTCATCTGATCTACCTCTTGAGCGCCGTTCCCTTGAGCCGCTGGCTCCAACCGGTTCGTCCCGAGCTGACTTTGATGCTGGGCTTCGGTTTTCTGGCCGCCGCCCTGGTCGGGCAGGCGCTGGCTTCGACGCCGGCTCTTTTGGGATTCGGGCGGGTTTCGATGGGGCTCGCCATGACCGCCTGCTTTATCGCCCTGCACAGCCTGATGGCCCGCGCGGCGCATCACCGCACGGCCGGCCGCACTTTCGGGCGATTGGACAGCAGCTCCAAATGGGCCGGCGTGGCCGCGGGTCTCGCCGCCGGCTTCGTGGCTCAATCCTTGAACTTGCAGGCTCCGTTTCTGCTCGGGGCGGCGGTCGTGGTCATTGCCGCCCTTTGCTCGGCCATCCGTGCCCGCTTTCCCTTACTCAGCGGCAACCCCTAAGGAGATGATCATGTCGCAAACCGCACTGCAAAACACTTATCGCGCCCTGTCGGCTGAGGATCAGGCGGGGCAGCGCTGCATGGAAAACCTGCTGAACTGTTATTGCCGGGAAGTGGCGGGACCGGCCGGACAGATCGGCATCGGACCTATGTTCGGTCAGAGCGATTGGCCGCTGGCCTTGCGCGCCGCATTGCACAGGAGCGGAGGGCAGGTCATGCACGTTTTGCTGCCTGCGATCGAAAGCCGGCTGCTCGTGGTGGTCGATGCGCCGTCGCCGACCGGCAATTACCGTTACCGCTCTCAAGTCTATTGCAAGTCGCCAGGACAACCCTGGACGCTCGTCGACTGGAGGATGCTTTCGACCCTGCTCCTCAGGGAGATGGCCTTGCGGCACGGATTGCCGTTCAACGCCGAGCTGATGGCGCAGATCCGGGATAGCGTCGCCGTCACCGCGACGATTCTGGCGAAATCTCAGCCCGAGGCGTTCTCGGCCGAACCGATGGCAGCCTACCTGGAATCCGAACAGTTCTTGACCTTCGGCCATGCCTTCCACCCCGCGCCCAAGAGCCGCCAGGGCTTTTCACCGGAGGATCTTGAGCGTTATTCGCCGGAACTCGGGGCCTCTTTTCCGCTGCATCACTTCGCCGTGCGCCGTGAGCATGTGATCCAGGACTCCCTGCTTTCCGAATCCGCCGAGAAACTGGTGCGGTTTCACGGGTCGGCCGGTTCGGAGGCCGGCGACGATTTCGCTCTGGTGCCTGTCCATCCCTGGCAGGCCCGTTATCTGCTCAGCCTTGCGGTAATCCGGGCGGCGCTCCGGGCGGACCGGCTGCGCGACCTCGGGGCGCGGGGGCCGGCCTATTTTCCGACTTCTTCCATCCGCACCGTATTCCATCCCGAGAACCCGTATTTCTACAAGCTGTCCCTGAACGTCCGCGTTACCAATTGCGTGCGCAAGAACGCCCATTATGAATTGGAGGGCGCTTTGGCCGTGACGCGAATCCTCCGGCCACGCCTGCCCGCTATCGGGGGACTCTTTCCGGGATTCAGGGTGCTTGAAGAGCCGGCTTATCTTTCGCTCGATCTCCATGGCTCGGATATCGAGGAGAACCGGGCCGTCACCGAAGGCTTCGGACTGATTCTGCGGCAGGGGCTGGGCCATCTGGCGGAAGGCGAAATGCCGCTTCTCGCCGGGGCTCTCTTCGGCAACCGATCCTTGGGCCGGGCGCGGCTCATGGCGCTGGTGAATCGCTTGGCCGATCGCGAAGGAATGTCCCTTGCGGCCGCCGCGGAAAGCTGGTTCGACGCTTATGTGGAACTCCTGCTCCTTCCCGTTTTCCACTGTTTTTTCACCCATGGGCTCATTTTCGAACCGCATCTGCAGAACGTCCTGATCGGCATCCGGGGCGGAAAACCTGTCCGGATGTGGCTGCGCGATTTTGAAGGGGTCAAGCTGGCGCGGGAACGGCTGATTTCCTACGAGCTGGAGGGAGTCAGCGAGCGGGCGCGGCAGGCGCTTTGCTATTCCGAAGAGCAGGGCTGGAACCGTATTGCCTATTGCCTCATTGTCAACAATTTCTGCGAAGCCATCGCCCAGTTCGGCGAACTGGCGGCTGGCCTGGAAAGACGGCTGTGGACGGTATTGCGCCATCAGCTTCGTGAGTATCAATGGCGCTATGGCGATCTCCGCTCCGCCGGGCGCATCAACGCGCTTCTGGCGGGCCGACCCCTGCCGGCCAAGGCCAATTTCATCAACCGCTTTCTCAAACGTCCCGATCGCGAGGCCGGCTACGTGCCCCTTCCGCACCCTCTGGCCCAAGCCGGGGAGTTGTAGGATGCGCATCGACTGCGAGCGAGTCATCGCCGCCATCCAAGGCTTGGCGCGTCGAGCCGACGAACCTTGCTGCGCTTATGTTTACGATTTGGACGCGCTGCGCTGTCATAGCGCGCATCTGGTGGCGTCTCTCCCGCCCTGTTGCGAGCTGTTCTACGCGGTCAAGGCCAATTCGGACGTGCCAATCCTGAAGACCCTGGCGCCTTGGGTCGCAGGCTTCGAAGTAGCCTCGGGCGGGGAGCTCGCCCTGGTGCGCGAACATTTTCCCGACGTACCGGTGGTGTTCGGCGGCCCCGGCAAGCTGGATTTGGAACTTGCCGCCGCTTTGCGCCTCGGCGTCGAGCTGCTGCATGTCGAGAGTCAGTGGGAGCTCGAACGGCTCGCCTGGCTGGCGCGCGAAGCCGGCCGATCCGCGTCGGTGCTGCTGCGTCTCAACCTGAGCCTGGACGATGTGCCGGCGACCTCGCTCACCATGGGCGGACGCGCCACCCAGTTCGGCATCGAAGCCGGCCGGCTGCCGGAGTGCCTGGCCTGGCTGGACCGGAACCCTGAGATCCGTCTCCGCGGGTTCCACTTCCATCTGTTGTCCCACCAACTGGACGCGGAGGCCCATTTGCGTTTGCTCGCGGCGTATTTTCGAAAGGTGCGCCAATGGCAGAAAGAGCACCGATTGGATATCCGGCACATCAACGTCGGCGGCGGCATCGGCATCAACTACCGGGAACCCGACCGGCAATTCGATTGGCCCGCCTTCAGCACCGGCCTCAAGCGCCTGGTTCAGGAGAAGGGGATGGCGCGCTACCGCATCCGCTTCGAGCTAGGGCGCTATGTCAGCGGATTCTGCGGCTGTTACGCTATGGAAGTGATCGACATCAAGCCATGCTTCGGCCGCCATTTCGTGGTCGGGCGGGGCGGGACCCATCATTTCCGCACGCCTTACGCCCAGGGGCACAGCCATCCTTTTTTCGTGCTGCCCGTGGAGCGCTGGCCGTATCCGTTTCCGCGTCCCGAGATCAGGGATGCCGAAATCACGGTGGTGGGGCAGTTGTGCACGCCCAAGGACGTGCTCGCCGCCGATGCGCCGGCGGCGCGGGTCCGCGTCGGCGATTGGCTGGTCTTTCCCTATGCGGGGGCCTACGCCTGGCACATTTCTCATCACGACTTCCTGCGCCATCCCCATCCGGCCCACATCTATCTGCCCGTGGAGGAAAACCGCCATGCTGCAAGCCAATAGGCTCAAAGAAGCCCTGCGAGAAGGCGGGACGGTATTCGGTCTTATCAATTCCATCCCGTCGCCGCTTCTGGTGGAGATGCTTGGGTACGCCGGTTACGACTTCGTCGTCCTCGATCTGGAGCATGTCTCCACCAATCCGGAAACCTTGGAAAACCTGGTGCGGGCGGCCGAGTGCGCCGGCATCACGCCGCTGGTGCGGGTGCCCGGCATCGCGGCGGACGTCATCCTCCGCACCCTCGATTGCGGCGCGCAAGGGATCGTCGTGCCCCACGTGAAAGATGTGGCCGAGGCCGAGGCGGTGGTCAAGGCTAGCCGCTATCATCCCTTGGGCTCGCGCGGCATCAGTGGTGGCCGGACGACCGGATTCGGCCGCTTGGATCTGCCGAGGTATTTCGAGCGCGCCAATACCGAGATCCTGGTCGCGATCATGATCGAGGACCGCGAAGGGGTCGAGGAAATCGACGAGATTCTCTCCGTGCCCGGCCTTGATTTGGTGATCGAGGGCGCCGTCGATCTTTCGCAGTCCTACGGCGTGCCCGGCCAGCCTCAGCATCCCTTGGTGCAGGAGGGCGTGAAGCACATCGCCGAATCCTGCCGAAATCATGGCGTTCCCTTCTGCGCGGTGCCTCGTCTTCCGGGGCAGCGGGAATATTGGAGCGAGCGGGGCGTTCGCGCCTTTTTGGTGGGTGATGATCGCGGCGTCGCCTTTCGGGGGCTCAAGGCTCATCTGGAAGGCTATAGAACATCACTCGGCGGTAGGTTGTCGACGTGATTCGATGGCTGTTCAAAACCCATGTCTACCTGGGAGTGGTCCTGGCGTTGCCGTTGATGATCATCGCCGCGACCGGCATCCTCCTGGGCTTTTATGACGAGCTCCGCTACGCGGAGCCGCCGTACCGCCTGAACCAAGCGGTCAAGGCAAGTTTACCTCCCGCCGTCCTGGCGCAGCGCGTCCAGGCCGCTTATCCAGGCTATCGGCTGGAGGTGCTCTACTTGCCCACGGCTCCGGAGCGCGCCGCCCGGGCCAAGTTGGCGGGGACGGACCCGCGTTTGGCCTTCATCCATCCCGGGACGGGCCAAACCCTGGCCGTGCGCGATACGGGCGAACAGGACGGACTCGATTTCCTTTACGCTCTGCATCGCGGCAAGCTCCTGGGGCTCCCGGGGCAAATCATCGCCTGCGCCGGCGGGATTTCGATTCCCATCCTTTGGGGCATCGGCCTTCTGCTCCGGCGGCGGCGCCTGGCTTATCGGGCCAAAAGGCGGACTTCGCTCACGATTCGCAGTGTGCATCGTGAGCTGGGCCTTATTTTGGGCGGGGTCCTTGCCGTGCTGGCTGCCATGGGAAGCCTCCTCAACTTCGCCGGCCCCCTAAAGCAATGGCTGGACCCGCCGCCCCGCCTTGCAAGCCGCGGGCCGGCTGTGACCCCGGCAAATCTCGCCCATCACCTGTCCAGCGCCGCCGGCGCCTATCCCGCGGCGCCGCTGGAGCGGATTTATTTCCCGGCGGACGAGCACACTCCCTTGCAGCTCCGGTTTCGGGACGGCGGCTGGGCTTATCTCGACGCCGGCGGCCGGGTGCTCAAGATCGTCACGCCTTTTTCTCATTGGACCAATCTCTTGTATCCGCTCCACAGCGGCCGCCTGTGGGGCGCGCACGGTCCCAAATTCACGGCCTTGTTCGGGATGATGCTGCTCGGATTGAGCGGGAGCGGGCTCTATCTGTACGGCCGACGGCGCAGAGGAAAAGGGCGTTCCACTCCGGGCGGGCCATTCGGGATCCATCGCGGCATACTCGGCATACTTAAACGATAAAGAGATGTTGAGAGGGGCTGGGACGAGGGCATGGCAGCCACGCCGACGAACTTGCCGTAACCCCCTCGGCTTTCAGCAGCGCTTCACAGGCCGCCATGCCGCGCGGGCGCAGCCACATGACCCCGTCCCGCAATTCCAATCGTCACCGATTCAGCTCCCGGCATGCAGAACCACGTGGCCGGCAACGAGGCCAACAACAACCCGGAAGGCGTGTTTCCGGACGACACGCTCGCCAAGTTCGACAACCCCCGGGTCGAATATCTGGCCCGCGCTCTGGGCAAGAAGCTCGGCATCGTCACCACGGCGGACGTGTTCGACGCGACGCCCGCCGCCATGGCCATCCACACCCAGGATCGGGGCGCCGGCACAGAGATCGTCGATCAATACTTCGACGACCGCGAAAAGACCGGTTTGACGGTCCTGATGGGGGGCGGACTCTCCTGGGCCTCTTCGCCCTGTCGAACATGAACATCGCGCTGGACAAGATCAACGGCCGCCGCGGCGTTTCCAAGGTCGTCTTCGACTACGGCTTCCCCGATCAGCCGCTGCTCGAGGAGATGACTCAAAAGGCCCTGGCGGTGCTGGACGCGCAGAGCCCCAACGGCTTCGTGCTGATGGTGGAGGCCGCTTACATCGGCAAGCAGGCCCACAACATGGACACCGAGCGCTGGATACTGGATACCATTGAGTTCGACAAGGCCGTGGCAGTGGCCAAGCGGTACGCGGAGACGCATAAGGATACGCTGGTCCTCATCACGGCGGACCATGAATGTGGGGGTGTCGCGGTCATCGGTGGATCAAGGGTCACCGACGCCGAGCTTCAGACACGCATCGCCTCAGGCGAAGGCGCCGCTCAGGTTCGAGATGGCGTGGTGGGCACTTATGAGAGAGCGAAGATCCCGGCCTATACCCTCGCCGCCGACGGTTATCCGACCTCCACCGACCTTGTCGGCCTTCGGCCGCGGCGCCTCCCTGCTCGGTGGCACGATGGACAACACCGATGTCTTCTTTGAACTCATGCAGGCGGTCGTGGGTGGGACTGCACGGCGGCCGAACTAGCAGCCCGTGGCGCGCCCGCTGAATCGGACGTTCAGTGTCATCGAAAGAGGATGATATGAAGAAGCTTCCAGAGGTTCTGGAATTTCTCGCGTGCTCGGTTGCCCCGTGAGCATGCGCGGGGCTCGCGAGGCGATTGAAGCCCGTGCGGCCCTCTCAACTCCCCTTCCCTCTTATGGCCCGGGCTTCAACCCCATCGAGCCAGAAATTGGCTTCACGGAATTTTTGGAGCTTTCCGGCTTACACCCTCACCTGCGAATGCCATCCTTTGGGAAAGGGACGAGCTATGAATTATCCCTCGTCGCCGGGAAAAGGCCCAAGCCTCTCCTGCCATCCATCCATCAGCGCCCGGCGGAACGTCCCGAAAGAACAGAGGCTGAAGGGCTTCCTGCTAAGCAGCCAGATCAGTATCCCGAAAATGGCGCCATCCAGGGCAGCGATCATCGGGAATTTACAGAATCGCCTTCTTACCGCGATCCGATTCCTCACGTTGTAGTAATGCTTCTGGCCAAATGGATTTACCCTCATTCGGGAATTCGCCGGCCGTAGATGCACGATGTGGCTGCCAGGAATCAGAAACGTCCGCCATCCGGCCTGCTTTAATCGCAGCGAATATTCCGTATCATCGTAGCTCAGGAAAAACTCAGCTTCGGGAAGGCCGATGGATTTGACAGCAACCGCCGAAACCAGAAACCCCACGAAAGAGGCAGTGCAGATTTCGACCCAAGGCTCGTCGTAGAGGCGCTTGGGAACCGAGCATTCGATCCCGAATGCCTCATTAAAATAGCGCCGGTGCCGCCGTGCGAGCCTTCCATATTCCGTTACGGCACCACAGAGCGCCCCGGTATTCGGGGGCAGGTCAGCCAGGCTGTCAAACAGCCTGGAAAGTGCCCCTGCGTCCGGAATCGCGTCATCGTCCATCAGCCAAATCCAATCCGCCCCATATTCGAGCGCCCGTTCCATGCCGGTCCGAAATCCGCCCGCTCCGCCCAGGTTGCCCGGAGACCGGATAATTTCCGCCGGAAGACCCGCCAGGGTGGCCGACGCGGGTATGTCGCCCGCGTTATCGACAACGATAATTCCGTCCAGGGGGGCCGTTTGAGCCAGTAAACCCTCGATGGCTTTCCGCAACTCAATGGGCCTGTCGCGGGTGACCACGACAGCCCTAATTCGGGCTTCCATACCCTCGCCGGTCTTTTAAGAGATCGCTTTCTGTTCAAGCAGGTCCGACCTAATGCATGCGGGCTTTCAGGCGCTCAGGACCCACTGCGGCATGAACTGCCGGCGAGCTCCGGCCCCGAAAGCCTTGCCCGAGACCGTCCAGAAGGATGTCGCCCGGATCAGCCAGATTTGGCGGGACTGCCGGGAACGGAATGCGAGCGAGAGGCCGTGGCTGTTCGGCCGCTTCACCATCGTTGACGCGATGTACGCGCCGGTGGCCCTGCGCTTTTGGACCTATCGGATCGCGGCGGGTCCTCTGGCGGACGAATATGTGAAGACAGGGCTCGGCCA
>CADDYU010000113.1 GCA_902810705.1 Methylococcaceae bacterium | reverse complement strand
ACAAGCTGGGAGGATGCGCTCCTTCGCGCCGAACTCGGCGGCTATGCGGACTACTCAGAGCGTACCCGATTCCGGCTCGTGCCAGGCCTCTGGTGAACGTGGCCCACCGGTATCGGCTACGATCCCGGAACTGTTCGAAGGATGACGGATCGTCGATGAAGCCCGGAGCCTGCAAAGAGAATGGGAAATGGAAGCGACTTGGCGCTGGCGTGGTGGCCCGAAGTTTGACCGCCGTAGCGGCAGCGACCAGCCATCGACCACCCGCAGGCCTACCATCCGCCAGCCCCATCCTTGAGGATTGAACCGACCGGCCAAGCCGCCTGCATCGCCCGTTGGAGGGCAGCGTGACGCGCACCGGAGAGGTATCCTCGCGCACATAGTTCTGGTCGACCCAGGCCAGGTGGTCCCGCCTCAACGCCGGCATGTCCTGGCGGACCAAAGGTCCCAGACCGGTGTTGCAGGCCTCGGCCAGCAGGACCGCACACACGCTGGTGGCCAGGTCCTCGACACGGGCGGTACGCTCGGTGAGGTGCGTGAACGCCTCGGTGAACCCCGTTCGGGCGGCGATCTCCAGCAGGATTTCCGGCAGGTCGACCCGCGGCAGCCGCGCGGCGACGGCCTCCCGCAGCTGAATGAGCGACGGTGGTTCCTCCAATTTGTCGAGCGGACTGACGACCAGATCGGTCTGGTCGCCCGTGGTTTCGAACCGTACCGCCGGATTCTCTGGTAGGCGCGCCGCTATCTCGCGATAGGTGCGATCCAACTCGTCCGACAGAGCGGCTAGGACCGGCTCCGGATCGGAGGCGAGACCGAGGGTGCGGCACATGATAGGCCGGGCGGCTTCCCATTCCGCCCCGGCCAATAATCCCGCCCTCGGATCGGCGTAGCGCCAACTGGGCGTGGCGAACACGTCGCGCCGACGCAAGGCGGAACAGAGCTCATCCAACACACAGAAGGTATAGGCGCGCAGGTTTACCCGATCGCCTTCCCCGAGCACATGGGGCCTCCAGGCTTTCGAGATCACCTCGCGCGGCGCGTCATTCGGGGGCTTGGCCCGGTTCGCATTGGCCCGCAGCCAGTCCAAGGCGGCGACGATCGGAGCTCCGGCCGGACTGGCACCGAACCGCAGGTGCTTCAGCAGGGTCGGCAGGTAGCGCCGGACACTCCGGTAGTGGTCGTCCAGTTCCCGGAAATACACATCGTTCGGCGGCCGAGTCAGCGTATGGACCTGGTTCACAGCGTGTTCCAGTGCCTCGCGCGGGGTCCGGGCCAACATTCGGGACCGCAGCTCACTGTCCGGTATGGCCTCGTCCAGTAGCAAGGCGCAGGTCTCGGCCAGGGTCAGGGCAGCCCGGTCCAGGTCTTTCAATGTGCGCAGCCGGGCCTTTCGGTCCGCCTTCACCGCCTCGGCGAATAGATCGCGCAGCAGAATTTCCAGGACGTCCAACGCGTCATCCTGAGCGGTGGCTTCCAGGCTCTGCACGAAGGCCACCAGTACCGCCAAGCGCCGCGCGGCGGGTAGCCGCTGGATCACGCTCACCTTGGCGGACGCCGCAAACCGGGCTAGCAAGGCCAAGCGGCTCGGGGGAATGGCGGTCACCGGCGGCCTCACCCGAAGATCGCGGACGGCTTTCAGGCGCAACAGGGCACGCACCAGAGACGGCCCACTGGCCGTTACGGGACCGGAGCGGAGCTGATCAAGCAACGAGCGGCGGGTCCCGGCCGGGACGATCAGCAGAGTTTCCAACTGGCTCCGCTGTTCCTGGGTAACGCCTCGCCCCAATCGGGTCCAGAGGCGCTTCTCGACCCGGGCGCGCAGCCTGGCGACGAAACGCTCGAGCACGCTGACGCCGGGGAGCAAGACCTTGTGTGAGAGCAACCAATCGGTGGCACGCTCGAACAAGACGCCCGGCCGATCCGTGCCGGTCCAACACAGCGCGTAGAGCCAACGGGTCAAGCGAAAGCCAGGACCAGGATCGGCAAAGTCGCGGTAGCCATAACGGGCACGAATTTCCGCTACGTGCAATTGGCGCTGGCGCCCCTCGTAATAGGAATCGAGATTGTCCGGAAGGGAGATGGCCAACTGCCGGCTCAGGAAGGACAGCACCGCTGCGGGAACGTCCAGAGGATTCTCCAGGAACGTGCCCAGAAACCGAATCGTGGTCAGCTGCAGGGCAAAGCCCAGGCGGTTGTGTTCCCCGCGCTTCGGAGCAATCAGCGCCAGATCGGCATCGTCCAGATGGAAATAGCGCGCCAGGTCATCGGCGGAAGGCGTGCCGACATAACGGCCGAAGTTCTGGCGTTGCGTGGGGGTGAGAAAGCTGACGGGCATGGGGAGAGGGGCCGGTTGACCCGTCAAGACCTCTCAATAGGCCACGGCCTAAAGAGGGTTCGGCGAGTGGGCTAAAATGTCTATCAATAGAGTTTACTTGGATATTTGATCGACTTACGATCACCACATCCAGAATGCTTCTGATAGACAATGATCATTGGTTACGCCCGCACTTCCACCGTTAACCAAGTTGCCGGCTTCGAGGCACAGTTGAAGGAGCTTCAAGCCAGTGGTTGCGAGAAGATTTTTCAGGAACAGGTCTTTTCGCGCTCGATCCGCCCCAAGCTTCAGGCGGCCCTTGAGTTTGTTCGCGAAGGCGATGTCTTTGTGGTGACCCGACTCGACCGGCTGGCGCGGTCGGTGGCAGATCTGATGCTGATTATCCGAGCATTGGAACAGAAGCGGGTCGGGTTACGAATACTGAACTTGGGGATGGACACACAGACGCCGACCGGAAAACTCATGCTGACGGTCTTGGGTGGCGTGGCTCAATTCGAGCGCGAGGTGATGCTGGAGCGTCAGCGCGAGGGCATCGCCAAGGCGAAGGCGGCGGGGAAGTACAAAGGACGCAAGCCCATTGCGGCGGATGGGCGACAGGAGGTCGTTCGCCTCGCCGCCGAAGGGATGACCAAAGCCGCCATCGCCCGCCAGCTCGATCTCGGCGAGGCTACCGTCTATCGCATCTTGGCGACCGCTCGCAGACAGGCAGCCATGGCTTAAAGGCGTTTTCCAGTCCGTTGCTGCAATATCCCATCGCTAGCAATGGTTTGAACCAGGCCAGCAATGTTGAGGAGATCATTCAAATGAAAGTCTCGAAGCGGAGAGCGGACTCGCGCAGAAGCGGGATAAGCGAATGTGTTTTCGCTTTGGCCGTATCAGTCATGCTGTTTGCCTTGGCGGCTCGAGCGGAAGCCGCCCCAGGCGATCTGGATCCGACGTTTGGTACCGGCGGCAGGGTTACGACTGATCTTGGCGGTTTCGATACAGCCTCTGCCCTCGCCATTCAAGCGGACGGAAAGATCGTCGTAACGGGGAGCACCGGCGGGGGCGCTGACTTTGCCCTGGCGCGCTACAACGAAGACGGCAGCCTCGATCCCAGCTTCGGCATCGGCGGCAAAGTTACCACGGACCTTTTTGGCGAGATTGATTCAGCGTCGGTGCTTGCCCTTCAGCCGGACGGCAAGATTGTGGTGGCGGGGAGCACTAGACGCAAAGCCGTTGGCTTTGGACTTGCCCGCTACAACGAAGACGGCAGCCTGGACCGACGTTTTGGCAAAAGAGGCAAGGTCTTCACCAAGTTTTCCGCCCGCGGCGCCGGAGGCAAGGGTGCCAGCGCATATGCCCTCGCCATGCAGATCCATGGCAAAATCGTATTAGCCGGTGATACGGGGGCCTGCACCTCGGGGAACCCTCTAGGGAACTGCACCGCAGACTTCGCTCTGGCGCGCTACAAGACCAGTGGCCGACTGGATAGACGCTTTGGCAAACGCGGCAAAGTCATTACGGTCTTCGGAAGTCGTGGCCTGGCCTTTGACACCAGGGCTTACGGTGTTGCCATTCAGCCGGACAACAAGATTGTCGTGGTGGGGAGCGGGCCAGAGTTGTGGCTGGGAAGGCTACAGGGCTTCGCTTTGGCGCGCTACAAGGCCAACGGTAGACTGGATCGAAGCTTCGGCGAACGCGGCAAGGTCACGACGGATTTCGGACCTGGCAGTGCAGCGTCTGCGCTCGCCATTCAGCCGGATGGCAAAATCGTGGTAGCAGGTACGACGGCCACGAACGGCGTGGTTGACTTTGCCCTGGCGCGCTATCTCGTCAAATGACGAAGCACTGTCAGTGTATCGGAAGTAAACCCGAGAATAGACGGTTTTGGGTGGGGTCCACACCGCGACAGGCAATCACCCAGATAACGTGCGATGGGAATCCGTCGAGAATCTGGGCTACTTCTGCCTGACAGCTCAATCTGGGCGAGGCCACCGCCTATTGCATATTGGCTGCCGAGGGGGAGGCAGCTTAAATGCGTCTTCTGTTCCATTGATCCCCAAACCCCGACAAGGTCGCGGAAGCACTGCGGTTCCTGGCGACCCAAGGCGCGATCAATCCAGAGCGGATTCTCGAGGGGTTGCCCCATCCTTCCGGGGCCAACGCCGAGCGCATTGCCTATTTCCTGGACAATAAGGATCGGTAAAGCGCTGTCGGAAAAGACCGATCCACTCAAATTGGACCGCGCCAAGACCGAATTACTGTCACGCATTCATCGATTGATCGACGGCCACGATGGGAGGAACGAGAGTCTGGCACCCAGTCCAGCATAAGTCCGAGAAATCGCAAGATTCGCAACTCCCCTGAACGCTGTCCGTTAAATTCCAGGAGACCACATGACCAACGTCACCACTTATATTACCAACGCCATCAATGTTTCTTCTAAACCTCAGTATCAGATCGCCAAGGAAGCCGGGTTCCCAAAACCGAATGTCCTCTCGATGATAAAGGCCGGGCAGACCCGGGTTCCTTTGGCACGAGTCAAGTCATTAGCCGTTGCCTTGGATCTGGACGCCAGGGACCTCTTGCAGCGCTGCGTTCAGGAATACCACCCGGAAATCTGGCAAGTTATCGTCGATATTTTCGAATCAGAGCCGCCTTGCCCGACTTCATAGCCAACCTGCAGATAGGAGAACTCTGTACTGCCGCTGCATCGGTACCGGATCACCGAAGGATTGGCAGAATCTGAAGGCGCTCGGCCATCGAAACTGCATTTAAGCCCTGTTGTCCTCCATGACAGGAGTGTTGAGATTAGCCCAGGAAGGTATGCAGTCGTCATCTCCTGCGGGACCAGCACCCCGGAAAGCCTCGACTATTCGGCGAAATCCGCTCCCATGGCTCCTGGCGTCGACCCGGCCGCACCCACCGGAACACCGGGCAGCGCGGAGATGAGGCATCCCGAAGCAGCCAGCCCGCTGGATGGCGCCTGAACGCCTCCCGCCTATTCCCGCTGGGCGAACCCGCCCCGCAACGCCTCCGCCATGTCCATGGGCAGCGGAAAGACGATGGTGGACGAGCGCTCGCCGGCGATTTCCACCAGGGTTTGCAGATAGCGCAACTGGATGGCCTGGGGCACCCCGGCCAGGATGCGGGCGGCCTCTACCAGTTTTTCCGCCGCCTGCAGTTCGCCCAGGGCATGGATGACCTTGGCCCGCCGCTCCCGCTCCGCCTCGGCCTGGCGGGCGATGGCCCGCACCATGCTCTCGTCCAGATCGACCCGCTTGATTTCCACGTTGGAGACCTTGATGCCCCAGGCGTCGGTCTGCTGGTCCAGGATGGACTGGATGTCGAGGTTGAGCTTCTCCCGCTCGGCCAGCATCTCGTCCAGTTCGTGCTGCCCAGCACCGACCGCAGGGTGGTCTGGGCCAACTGGCTGGTGGCGACGTAGTACTGTTCCACCTGGTTGATGGCCTTGGCCGGCTCCACCACCCGGAAGAACACGATGGCATCCACCTTCACCGACACGTTGTCGCGGGAGATCACGTCCTGGGTCGGCACGTCCATGGTGACGGTGCGGAGGTCCACCTTCACCATCTGCTGGACGATGGGCACCAGCAGGAACAGGCCCGGCCCCTTGACCTTGTAGAACCGGCCCAGCAGGAATACAACGCCGCGCTCGTATTCCCGCAGCACCTTGATGGCGCTCAGCAGGAAGACCAGCAACAGCAGGGCGAGCAGACTGTAGACATACATCGTCATGGAGCACCTCCTTGGGCGCTTAGGCGTCCGGCGGTTCGACATCGAGGGTCAATCCATCCAGGCGGCGGATGCGGACCGGCTGGCCCCGGCGCACCGGGGCGGGACTGCGGGCGTTCCAGATTTCCCCATGCACCCGGATGCGCCCGGCCCGCGTGAAATCCTCCAGCGCCACGCCCTCGGCGCCCACCAGTTCCTCACGGCCGGTGACTACCCGCCGCCTTGCCCTGACCACAAAGCCTAACAGCAGCCCGAAGAACAGCAGGCTGGCCAGCGCCAGGGTGGCGATCAGGGCCGGATGCACCGCCAGTTCGGGCGCGGCGCCGGTGTCCATCAGAATGAGCGAACCGATCATGAAAGCCGCGCCGCCGCCCAGCCCCAGGATGCCGAAGCTGGGCGTGAAGGCTTCCGCCGCCATCAGGGCGATCCCCAGCAGGATCAGCCCCAGCCCCGCGTAATTGACCGGCAGGACCTGGAAGGCATACAGCGCCAGCAGCAGGCTGATGCCGCCCACCGTACCGGGCACCAGGGCGCCGGGATGGGAGAATTCCAGGATGAGGCCCCAGATGCCCACCAGCATCAGCAGGTAAGCCACGTTGGGATCGGTGACGACCGACAGCAGCCGGCTGCGCCAGTCGGGCTCAATGCGCTCCAGCGGCACGCCCGTGAGCGTCAGTGTCAGGTCTCTTCCTTCGACCCGGACCCGGCGGCCTTCCAGCTTACGGAGAAGATCGGGCACATCGGCGGCCATCACGTCGATCACCCGCCTCGCCAGCGCTTCGTGGGACGGGAGACTGGCGGCCTCGCGCACGGCCTTTTCGGCCCAGTCGGCGTTGCGGCCCCGCAGCTTTGCAAGGCCCCGGATGTAGGCCACCGCGTCATTCACCGCCTTGCGCGCCATGGTGCTACCAGGCTCCGCAGGCTTTTTATCCTTGGAAGCCGGGTCGCCACCCAGGTCCGGGCCGCCGATTTGCACCGGCGTCGCGGCCCCGAGATGGGTGCCGGGGGCCATGGCGGCGATATGGCTGGCATAAAGGATGTAGGTTCCCGCGCTCGCCGCCCGCGCTCCGCTGGGTGCGACGAAAGCGGCGACGGGTACGGGTGAGGCCAAGATGCTCTTGATGATGTCGCGCATCGATGTGTCGAGCCCGCCGGGCGTGTCCAGGCGAAGGATGACGAGTTGTGCGCGGCGCTCCCCGGCCTCATTCAGCGAGCGGACGACGTAATCGCGGGTTGCGGGGCCGATGGCACCCTCGATTTCCAGTTGCACCGCCGATCCGGCGTTGATCGCGGGGAGCTCTGCGGCCAACAGGAGCATCCGCCCGAGCTGCCCCAGGATAAGGGCGAGGCCAATCAGCGTGCGGACGATGGCGGCGGTTTTCATGACTGGCGCCATGAGGAAAGCGTTCGGCGGGCCGCCGCGAGGCGGGCGGAGTTCGGGGGCTGTCCGGAAGCAGCCTGTGCGCCGGAAAGCTGGGACTATCCCAGATTTAGAATAACAGAGTGGGGGATAGTTTTGATTGGTATGAAAGGCGGAGCGGCGCCGAATGGGGGCATGGGGCGGCAGTCCCAGCGCATGGAGATTCGCCTATCCCAAATACGCCGACAGCACCGCGAACAGTGCGAATCCCCCGGTAAAGGCCAGGGTCGAAATCCAGCGCGGCGCCGACGCGCGGGCAGGGCAAAGCGGGCCGAGATCACCAGTCTCCGGCTTCTCCGCACCTGCCGGTTCCAGAAATTACCAATGGTCGCGAAGTCGCCGGGCACGTTGGCGACCACCTGGCTCAGCCCGAGCAGGAAGCCCAGGCCGCCGGCTATCGCCGAGCCCGCGCCCACCATCAGGCCGTCGGTCAGGAGATCGGCGGCCACGGCCAAGTAAACCATCCACGTACCGGACCGGCCCTTCCGGCCGCCGGCCCAGACCTTGAAGCCGCGGGCCAGGGCCACGGAAAACGCCGCGCCGCCTGCGAAGGCCGCCACCAGCATCCAGGTGGGGATCACCGGCAGGCGGCGCGGCATGAGGTCCACGCTGACCACGGCGATGGCGACCCCGGCCGCCCCGTGCAGGGCGGCGCCGATAATCCAGGGGGGCGCCTTCACGCTTTCCGCCACCAGGGCGCCGAGAATGTTGCCGGCGGCGGGAAGCAAGGAGATGGCGAGGACCCGGACGAAGTCGTTCATGGTCGAAGGGTCCGCTTCGGATGAGTTCCCACTGTCCTTTCGAGAGCCAGCGCTTATCCGACCGCCACGAAGAAGGCATTCTCCCCGTGCCGGACGTTCAGGAGCCGTGCAACGAAGCAAATTTGAAACCGCTGCGCGTTTGGAGCTGGCTCTAAAGAACAATGGCTTGTTCGTATCTGTTCTCGCCCTTATCCGCACTTTTGCTTCGTTTTCTTGCGAAGCCAATGTGGAAATTTTGTGAAGTGAAATGGCGCCAAATCGGGCTTCATCCAGCCCATTAAATGAGGAGGTCCAGGCGATGGCTTATATCACTCCACTCCGCCTGGACCGTCCGCCGCACAGCCACCGTTTCGACGGGTTCAGCCCCAAATTGAGCCGTCTCCTCATCCTGTTTTCCTTTCTTGGGATCGTCTCATAAAACGGAACGCAAAGCATGGCGAGGGACGAGATTTCAACACAAGCAAAACTATAGAACCGCCGCCGGAAAACGCACGGGCCGTACCAACCGAGAAGTGCCCCGGTTAAGCTCCGGGACTGCGCCGACCCCTATCCGCAGCAACAATGGAACTAGCGCGGGCTCCGGTCGTTCCCCCAGCGCACCGCATAGTGGTTCCCTGCCCGGTCGAGAAAGATGTCCAGGTCTTGAAGTCCGAGAGGCGCCGGGAGCGGATAGCGGGCGGGGATTGTGCGTTTCAGGCTCTGGCGATAGCGGGCGAAGGTGGCGAAATCGCCAGGGTAGGCCGCCTCGTCGACGCCGATGAAGGCGCCCCACTGCCCGGCCCGTTGGAGGATCTTTCGCCAACGTTCGATTGAAGCTAGCCCGGCCGAATGGACGCCATGGGAAAAGAGCATCAGGCAGATGTCATCGTAGGCCTCGCTGGCCTCCAGGTAGCGTTCCAGGGTTTCGGCCGAGGGTTCGGCATTGAATACGGTCCAGAACGGGACCGATCCGGTCCGGAGCGTCCAATAGGGCTCCATGAGGATGAAGTTCGCCACGAGAAGACGATTGGCCGGAAGCTTTCGGCGCCGATACCAGGCGCGGTAAAAATCGGCGACCAGCGGGCTCGCGTCTTCCGGATGGTCGAACACGATATGAATGAGGCGGTAGCCGTGATCCCGGGCGAGCTGTTCGAGATCCTGGCGCAGGGTCGGCTCGAAGCCCCACTCGGCCTCTGGCCGTTCGCCATCCGGACGGGGGGCCTCCCAACGGGCTGGATCGGAACCTTGGCGCTTCAGAAACTCGGCGAGGCGGGAACTGCCCTCGAGGTATTCCTCGGGCGTGAGTCCGCCCAGGGCGCCGGTCTGGAAGATATGGCGATCCGCCACTTGAACGGTGGGCCAGCGAAGAGCGCATTCCACCACGAACAACGTGGCGCCAGGCGCCAGGGTTTCAGTCAGAAAGCGCCGGTAGCCCTGCGGGAGGCGCCGGTACTTCACCCGAAAGTAGCTCATGCGCTGGATCATCAGATAATCCTGATTCGGATCGTGCATGTGATGCAGGATGAGGTCGGGATTGGCCGCGAGCAGTCGGGCTCCGGGTCCCTTGCCCCATTCGAGCTCGGCGCTCGGTTCCTCGGGAGCGATCCCGTCACGCCGCACCGGAATCAGGAAGGTCTGCGGCAACCAGGGGATCCCCAAGGCAGCGCCTAGATGGAGCAGCGCCCCATTGGAAGAACCGATCATGGCGGCCGGGTAAGGCTTTCGCGGATACCGCGCGACGGCCCATTCCGCCAGCTGCTCGGCTCGAACAGCGCCGAGGCGCTCCGGCGCAATCGCTCCGCTTCGGCCGCTCCAGATGTAGACCTGTCTTTTTAGGGGATGGGGCAGCGCGTTCACCGCGGCGCCGACGGCTTTCCAGCCTGGCTCCATCCAGGATGGATAGGCGCCCAGGAGAGGAAAGTCCTGGCCGTTCAGGTAAGCCCCAAGGGCGCGGACCAGCCCCGAGGCCGAATCGAATTGCGCCAAGGGCGGTGCTTCGAGGGCTTCGGCGGTTGGTTGCGGTGGACGGGCGAGCTGAGGGATGGACGCCGGAGGCTCCTCGCCCGCCAGAAACGGCCGACACACCCGGGCGAGTTCCACAGGGTGAGTGAAGACCAGGGTATGGTGAACCCCTGGAATGATCACGAGCCGACCGCGCGGCAGCCGCTCCGCCACCTCCTCGGCCCAGCCGTGGCGGCAGATGGGGTCGCGGCTGCCGCGCACCACCAAAACCGGAACCTGAATCTGCTCGAGCCGATCCTCCAGTGGGTGCTCCAGCGAGTACCGAAAGGTCTTCAGTACCCGCCCGAAGCCCGCCGCCCGGTAGTCTCGTCGGGCGATGGGTCCCATGTTGGGATTGGGATTCTGGCGCCAGCGCACGAACTGCCAGAACCAGCTTCGCTCCTCGCGCGGGGTGGTCGGCCCTTGCAGGATGGCCCGCGCCACCCGTTCCGGATGCCGCGCGGCGCACTCGACAATGATCTGACAGCCGAAGGAGTTGCCCAGAAGCGCCGCCTTTTCGAGCCCGATCGCCGCCATCCAGGCGGCGAGATTGTCGGCCAGCTCCGGCACGTCCGCCACAGACTCGGGTTTGCCGCTCCGGCCGAAGCCCGGCAGGTCGGGCACGAGGACCCGGTAGTCTCGGGCCAGCTCCCTTGCTGTGGGCATCATATAGGTGCTCGAAAGACCCAGCCCGTGCACCAACACCACCGCTTGGGCTCCGGGAGGCGAAGGGGTGGAAACCTGGGCGTACACGGGAAGACCGTTGACCTCGGTCCAGTGAGCTCTGAATGCCTGGCGGGCCGTCACGAGCGTCTCATGACCTCGGCAAAACCTATCCCGGCCGCCAGGCCCAAGACTCCGGCGAAAGCGAGCGGGAGGAAGGATGGCTTGGGCTTGGGTCTTCTCCAGCCGCCGTGTACGCTGGCATATTCCGGCAAAGGTCTAAACAGATTGCCGGAATTCGGAGGGGTATGGCGCATCGCAAAATGCTTCTTCTCGACCACTCGCGCCGCCCATCTGTCGAACAATCCCGGCGCCAGCTGCTTTGCGACAAGCGCCGCCCGAACGCTGCCGCCCACGATCACTTCGCGGCGCGGGGCGAGGATTGCCTCGATGATTGCTTCCGCCACCACCTCGGGATCATAGATCGGCTCCATGGGTGTCGCCTCGCGTCCCATGTAATTGCCACCCTGCTGGAAGATCGGGGTATCTATGGCGGCAGGGAGAACCGTGACCACGTGGATGCCCGGAGTCCCGGAGAGTTCCTGCCGAAGGCAATCGGAAAGGCCAATGATGCCGAATTTACTGATAGCGTAAGCGCAGGAGAAGGGCTGGCCCGTCTTTCCGACTCCGGAAGAGACGTTGACAAGGATGCCTTGGCCCTGCTCCCGGAACCACGGCAAGATGGCCCTGGCGCCATGAACATAGCCGAAGAGATTGGTCTCGATTACCCGTCGAAAATCCTCCGCCGGCGTTTCCTCGAACCGGCCGAACAGGGTCACCGCCGCGTTATTGATCCAGACATCGACTCGTCCGAAGGTTTCGATCGCTTGGCGCGCTAAGGCCTGGACCGCCGATTCATCGGTCACGTCGACCGGGATGGCCAAGGCATGCCCGCCTAATGCCTTGCAATCCTCCGCCAACTCATCGAGAGCTTTCTGACGGCGAGCCGTCACGACTATGTTTCCGCCCTGCTTTGCCAAGGCAAGCGCCGTAGCCCGGCCGATGCCGCTCGATGCGCCCGTAATGACGATAACCATATCCTCAATTCGGCGCCGCATCTCAAGGTCCTTTCGAAACAAGACTGTTAGTAGAGACTCCCTTACGCAAAGTTAAGTTCTAGCGGCTATCGAATAGAACGGAAAGCGGGGAACCGGTGACCTGCTGTCAATCAGCGTCGAAAAGTGGTTCCTCCGCATTGTTCGTGGAGTGGAGGCCCCTTGACGGATCCGCCGCCCTGATGGGCTGGAACTCTCCGCGTCGGTTCGGTCTCAGGGACCTCTGTTGCCGCTTGCTCGCTTTCTGTCGACGCCCGCCTGATCGGCCACTCCCTTTCAAGCGGAAAACACACCCCTGGCGCGGTCATTCGGAGCACGGCATCGTCTGTGAATTGCCCCCTGTGGGACGCTCAGCCAACGCGTCCCTAGCCGGTTTCCCGCTCCTCAGGAAGCGGGTTCTCGCATCGGCCTGAACCCACCCACCTGAAAACAGCCCTGATCTCCAGGGCGGGGATGGGGTGTGCCTTCAAGACGCGCGATGCCCGACCATCGCCGAAAGATACAAGGGAACACCCCGGACGGCAGGAGGAACCTCAGGGCCAGCGAGGGCCGCCACCCCACCAAACCCCGCGAAAAGGCCAATCAGCCTCGCATCACCACGAAAGGTGCGGAAGAGCCAAATTTCAAAGCCGATTGACACCGAAGCACGGCAGTTGGCTCAACATCGCCGAGATCGAACTCGCCGTGTTCTCGAAGACACGTGCCTGTCACGGCGCGTTCCCGATGAGGCCACCCTGCGTCGCGAAATCGAGGCTGGTGTGCGGGAACGCAATGCCAAGGCCGTCCCGGTCAATTGGCGGTTTACCACCCAGGATGCTCGGCGCCAGCTGGCCCGCCTCGATCCGGCTGTCTCAGAATGACTGACCACTAGGTCCACCTAAACCGCATCCACTGAGATGTGGTCGAAACCGTATATTCCTGCGCGGAAGGTACGCTACCGAGCTCATCCCATCGAGCATCCCATACGGAGGACCATCCCATGATCAATCAAACCGTTCAACCCAAAGCGCGAGCCGTCGGCATCAACCACGTAGCCCTCGAGGTCGGGGACATCGACCAGGCGCTCGAATTCTACGGTCGCTTCCTCGACTTCGAGGTCGCGAGCCGCAGCGATACCGCGGCCTTCATCTACTTTGGCGACCAGTTCATCAACTTCACCAGGGGAAGAAATCAGGGGCCGGACGAGAACCGGCATTTCGGCATTGCGGTCGACGATAAGGCGCTGGTGCGGCGCACCCTCGAAGAGATGGGGGTCGAGATACTCGAGGGGCGCTTTCTCGACTTCCTCGATCCCTGGGGCAACCGGGTCGAGATCACGACCTACGCCAACATCCAGTTCACCAAGGCGGATCATGTCCTGCGCGGGATGGGTCTCGCTCACCTCGCCAAGACCGAGCAGGCGCTCGCCGAGCTGCGCGCCAAAGGAATGGCCCCGTAGGAACGCACAGACCAATGGGTCAAGCGGTCGACCAGGATGTGTATTCCTTATGTCGGCTGGCGAGCCGGGCCGGGGCTATCAAAGGCCGGGTGAAGGGAGTTGTGCCGGTTTCCCGTGAAGCTGTCAAGGTTCTGCCGGGTGCTCACACTTTCTTTGCCGCAGCCAGGTTTCCACTCGCGCTCCTCCCACTCATTCCAATCAACGTTCTTGGCGTGACCTATGAAAGGCGGATCGCGGCACTGTGCGCCATCTTAGGCCACCCGCCGGGTTCTCATGCCTGTCCGGTATGCCGTCGTGGGAATGTGTCATGCCCAAGCCCTGCTCAGCAAGGGGTCGATGGCCTGAATAATGCCATCGCCCGCATCGGCCCGCGAGCCGACCCGATGACCCAGTTGTCCGGCCGGGACGGAGACGATCTCCAAGGGATGGGGGACGACCTCGATACCTTCCAAGGTAAAGGCGGGATTGAACGTCGGGTCGGGAATGCTGCCCAGCACATCCTAACGCGCCAGGGGGACTACGACCCGGCGCCGATAGGCGTGATACAACGAAGACTGAACGACGATCACGAAGGGAATGGCCTCTCGTTGGCGCCCGGTATTTCGGTAAACGTCGAATTGCGCCATTAAAGCGTCGAATACTCGTCCGCGAACGCGCCCGGGTGGTCGTCGAAAGCATTCCACAGGCGGATCGTCGCGGCGAGCCGTTCCGCCTGCTCCTGACGACGTTGTCGCTCGCGCTCGACGAATTCGGTCAGCAAGGATTCGACGACACCTGAAAGATTAGGGGTCAATTGCCTGGCCTGCCTCACCAGGTCCTCATTCAGCGTCAGATTGACCGGACGTTTATGACCTTGGGGTGGAGACGGTTTTCATGGCGGACCTCCAATGCGCATTCTATACCGTGCAACGAAGCAAAAGTGGAACCAATGCGTAAGTAAATGTGGAAATTTTGGAAGAAATGGCTGTTTTGAAGCCTGACTCCGACTACTCAATACTCTGCTCCGTCCTCAGAAAACGAAGGTAACTCATTGTTCCGCAATGATGAGGTGTTATGCTTGCGGGGCGTGTAGCGCTTCATTGCGAAGCAAATGTGGAACTTTTTTTAGGTGCGCGTGGGGTGCGATTTGATGGCCGGGCCATCCCCACACTTTCGGTGCCAGTCCCTCCAGCTACCGCGGCAAGCGAACGCAGAGGCGGGGGATCAGAAGTCGCAACACCTCCGGACTCATCAAGAATCCGCCTTGGCTGCGCATCCAGGTGACAAGCCGTTCGCAACGCGCCTAGAGCCTGTTATGTACTCAAAGCGAGCAGCGGGATGGCTTTGGGCAACATCAAACACAGGAGTGCGAGAAAATGCAGGCCGGCCAAGGTCTCCGGCAGCCGCTCGTAATCGCGCGCCAAACG
>CADDYU010000112.1 GCA_902810705.1 Methylococcaceae bacterium | reverse complement strand
CCTGACCCTGGCTCCACGGCAGCCGGAAGGCGGCGAGCACCGCCTCTTCATCCTGGCGCAGACCACGGGCAAAACCTCGGAGTTCGGGTACGCCGGACGGCTCGGCCTGGAGCAGCCAGCCGGGAACATCGACGGCGCGACTGGGAGCCCTCTGGATCTTCTGACTTGGCGATCTCTAGGAGCCAAGAAGCTGGCTTGATGGGGGGGAGACATGGAAAGCCGGTCGCACGATCGCATGGCTCAGTGCCTTATCAGATGCAACCGGGCGGACCCGCCAGCCTTGCATGGCCCGCCGCACCAGACTTTCCGAGCCTGGGAAACCCTGCTGGGTGATCTCCTGGAACAGCTGCCGGGCGTTAGGGAGACCTTCCTGCCAGCGCTGCTGCAGGTGTGGCCGGAACGGATCCAGCAGGCTGGGCGCCGGCGCCTGAACCGCCCGCTCGGGAAATCCCTCGGCCTGCAGGAAGCGCTGAACGGTGACGCGTTCGAGGTCGAGGTGGTGGGCAATCGCCCGAATCGACCCACCCTGTTGCCGCGCTCAACGGGGGTGGGAAAAATTCGCTTCCCTTAACCGGGGATTATTGGGGCTTTCCCGCATTTTGTGTGGAGTTGGACGGATCAGCGGACATTCTGACGCCTGTGGGGTATCCAACGGCCCCGATGAGGTTTCAGTTGATCACCAGTCGTCATTCCTAGACTCTTTTGAGGGGCCATGCGTGCACGGAATGCGCGTGGGAGCGTTAGCGACCGGTCAGCGCGCGCAGGGCTGTGGCGCATTCTTCAGAAACGCTTCAGGCCGCCGTGAGAACTCGTCGTTTGAAGAGGTCAAAGCCAGCGCGTCCGGACATCGAGCGCTTGATGAATTTAAGGCGATTGACCTGGCCTTCGACTTGACCTTGGCTCCACGGCAACTGAAAGGTGGCCTGCACGGCATCGTAATCCTGCCGAAGGCTTTGTGCGAAGCCGATGAACTCGGCCAGAGTGGACTGCTCGGCCCGTTCGAGCCAAGCAGGCAATTCAGCAGCTTGACGTTGCCGAATTAGGCGAATGAATGCCGTCCCGAGTTCCCACCCTGGGGAGATCGCCGGAACGCGCTCACCGAGTTGACGCACGAACGCTTGCTGCGAAAGGCATTCCACAGAGTCACGCGGCTTAGCGATATCCAGCAGCCAAAAGCTGGCCTGCCGTGGGGAGATGGCTCGCAGACCGGACCGCGCCGATGTCATCACCCGGTGGCCGCTGGAATGAGGCTGCGGTCCCGGACCGACGGTGGATCGCCAGGCGCGGACCGCGCACTGGTGGCTCCGGCTCGGGTGGACGGATGCAACCGCCACGGAGGGATAAGCCTTCGGAGCACCGTATCCGGGCTGATCCGGATGCCCGGTCGATGGGCCAGGCGCGCCCCGGCCTCACCGCCCAAGGCGAGGCCGAGCGCCTCGACGGTTTGCCCGAGGCGCTGAGTTCGTTGCTGATAAGGGGCCAGGAAGTCGGAGAAGGACTCGCTGAAAGTACCTCGTCGGCAATCCGGTCGATCACAGTAAAAGCGTCGGACTTCTACGTGAAGGGTGACATCCGGCCCGCCACCGGCAGATCGGCCGGATCACGGCTATAGCGGCCAGGAAGTCGAGTGCTGGGCGCTCCACAGTTGGGGCAGGTCGCGGACGGTTGAGGGCTCCGAACCGTGGCGCAGAAACGATTGTTCTCCAGATTGAATGATGTGACCAAACACCTCGGTGCGGGTAGGAAGAGGTGGGGTGACAGCCTAGAGCCTTGGGCCAAGGCCCGCTGAAGGAATTCCCAAGGCACGACCAGGCCGCCCCTTCAGCGTGCTCTCCCGATCCACACAAAATGCGGGAGCGCCAGTTTTCATGCTGATTAACAGAGATGCGCGATTTCACACAGGGTCCGTGTGATATGCCGCAGCCTCGCCAATCCAAGATCCCATCTGATCGCGTCTAGCCTGCACACTTCCTGATCGACTGGCCTCAATTTAGTGTCACATCAGGGATGTGCGCAGGCTTGACTTTATGCTGATCGGCAAGCTTGAGCGGCTATCGGGCAGCCCCTCGGAGCAGAGCAGAGCAATTCCAATATTTGGCACAATAAATGCTTATTTTATTAAGCTCAAATATTCTTAAGCGCCCTATCCGGATTAAATCGCCTCAGATATCACGATGTCCGCCGGTTATCTTCGAATAGCGTACATGTTGCTGCTAGTTCCCAACATCTTGCTGGCCGAGGAACCGATTACCAATGCGGACAAGCCAAATATCCAAGTCAGAATTGACGATAAGGCGAAGGTCATTTCGCTGGAGGCAAGGCGGGCGCCACTCGGGCAGATCATGGATGAAATCGCGAGCAAAACGGGAACCCACGTACACTATTCGATTCTGCCCAACGAATTGGTTACGGCGGCCTGCGCGGGAAAATCGGTAAAAGCGGTCATAAAATGTTTGCTGGGCCCCAGCGCTAATATAATGTTTCGCTACCCCAGCGAACTCTCCAAGGAGGATTCACCGAAGCGTCCTGCAGAACTTTGGATATTGGGATCAAGCTTTGACGATGGACAACCCTCGGTGCAGGTACGTGATTCCAGCCAATGGGGAACAACAGGTGCCGAGAGAAAGCGCGAGTCGGGCCAAACGGAGACAACGCCAACGATTTCTCCACAGTCTCCACCCGAGGATACTTACAAACTGGTGGAAACGGTCCAATCGGGAGATCCGGCGCAACGAGCGAACGCTCTTGCTCGCTTGATCGCGGATGGACGCACGAATAAAAGCCTCTTGCGGGCAACGCTTGAGAATACCTTGTTGGACGAGGACGCCAGCGTCAGGGCGCAAGCTGTTTACGGCTTGGCGCGACAGGGTGGCGCGACCGCCATGCTGCAAGCGGCGCTGCGCGATAGCGATGCATCGGTGCGGCTGATGGCCGTGGACAGTGCGGACACCAGCATTCAGGGGCTTGCCCTGTTGCAAGAAGCACTCACCGACAGCGATGAGGCGGTGAGCGCGCTGGCGGCTTTAAAGCTGGAATCCCTCGTGAATTCAGGCCTATCCCGATAGCTAAAGAATGGACAGGACTCTCTTCAACGATAACAATCCGCGAGATGACTCATTTCGGATGATCCAATGAGCAGTTTCCGGACAAATGATATCGAAAAACGCCAACCATAGGGACTCCCTTACGATGAAATCCGCATTTTTAAAGACTATGTTGCTGACCGCATCGATGCTGGCCACGATAGGGCATACCGGCAGCGCAAGCGCTCACACTCAGGCCGGATCGCTGGGCAGACAAGCGGAAGCGACCGATCTTTACGTTGTCAGCTGCTCCGATGACGGCATCGGCCCGCCCGCCCGCCTCGAGACCCAAATATTCAATGTTAGCCGTAAAAACGTACTAATTAGTGTTCAGACCATCAAGGGAAACCAAGCGACGAACAGCACGGACCGCCGAGGCGGCGATGTCCGCCCCAGTCCAGCGGCCAGCAATTCAGGCGGCGCCGGCGCCTACTACGTTGCTGTTAACAAAGCCCAAAAAGGCTTGACGGCTTACAGTCTTAGGTTTCACTGCATAACCAGCACCAACGTCGAAACCGGCACGGATATCTTGATGCTTCAAAACCAGTAACGAGTGGGTCCGGCAAGACCCCAATTGGCGCTTGTCCCCCGATTGCCGATCAGGAATCGATCCGCCTCCAACGCCCGGAGACGGGGTTGAAGCGTGGGGATGAGCCTTGAGGAAGCTCTCTCGGCAGCCGGACAGTTGCGCGTTCCGATAGCCGATCGACAGATACCGTGGCAACGGGCCTTGAACCGGCAGAGGTATCGCGGCGGATTCCCGAAAATTACGAAGAACATGAAGAAAGCTGAACGAATCCTGGCGTTGATGCTGATTTTAGGCTCCGGGCTGTCGAGCTGCGCCGCGGTGGCGCCCTGGGAACGGGGACATCTCGCCAAACCCCAGATGGCTCTGGACCCCCACCCTACACAAAGCACCTTCCGCGAACACATCTATCGGGGGCGGGAAGCGGCTGGAGGCGGCGGTTCCGCAAGTGGAGGCGGCTGTGGCTGCTATTAAAGCTCAATTCGGCGGTCAGGCTCCAATACAGCGGACAAGGCGATTATCGCGGCTGCACCCCGGCTCGCCGCTTAGAATCGAGGGATGAGCAGGACTTGCAAGCGGCTTTTCGAACGCTTGTGGTCAAGCCGTCCAAACTCCCCCTCGATCTTAAGTTCACAGTCTACAGCCCCGGAAAATTCCAGCTTGCGTGCGCTGACCGCGGCGGCGTTAGCTTTACCGGGCCTCGCGCAGTCGCCGGTATTGGCTGCGGAGGGGGATGAAGCGAGTTTTCAGTACGGGCACTACAAGGAAGGTACGCGGCAGCTTTTTGGCGAACGCAGCAAGTACAAGCCCATCGAGGTGGATAACCTGTCCGGCAGCGGGAGCATCACCCTGTTCGACCGCTGGAAGTTGGCCTTCGATTATATGCAGGACACCTGGGCCGGCGCCACGCCGATCGCCACCGCGCCCTTGGCTCTTGGCGGCAATAATCCTCAAATCACGGGGGCATCGCCGCTTATTCTTGGCAATGGCACCCTGCTCTACGACCGGCAGCTCAACCCTTACCGGTTCGATCTTGAAACCGGCAACTACAGCAAGGACCGGCGGCTGGTGCATACGATCGCTTCCGCCTCGCCCGAAACTCGCCGGCAGGGGAATTTCAGGGTCGGCTATGAATGGGACGAGGCCGCGCTCAATCTGAACGGCGGCGTTTCCGAGGAACCCGACTATCAGTCGTCCTTTGCCAATGTGAACGGCCGCTGGGACTTCAATCAGAAGCTCACCACTGTGAATCTGGGTCTCGGTTACACCCACAGCGACATCTCGGCCCTCCTTGATCCCGACGCCAGTGCCTACTTCGATTACTCCGCCTACAGCAAGCAGATCGACACCGTCGAAACGGCGAGCGGTGTTCCCGCCCACACCTTGCGCGGGGTACGACAAGACTGGGCGACGCATCTCAGCCTGACCCAGGTTCTGAGCAAGAACGCACTCGTCGAAACCGGCTTCGGCTATACCCGCAGCACCGGATTTCAAGAAAATCCTTATAAAGTGGTCGACTTCGTGTTCGTGGACCCGAACCAGGCTCCCGTCGACCTTGGTATCCCCGGCTTGCCGCCCTTGCTGGCACCCGAGGTGCAGGCGGTGCTGGAACAGCGGCCCGACGTGCGTAATCAGTGGCTCTGGGATGCGCGTTACGTCCATTATGTGGAAAGCCTGGACGCGGCGCTGCATTTGAGCTATCGCTTTTACCATGACGATTGGGCCATCAACGCCCATACCTTCGAAGCGGATTGGGGCCAGCCGCTAGGCGGCGGCTGGACGATCACGCCCAGGGTGCGCTATTACACCCAAGATGCCGCCAATTTTTATCGGCCCTACTTTTTGTTCAAGCAGGCGGAACCACGGGGCTCCGGCGGTCAGCTCGACTTCGCCCGGGTTCCGGTCGACCGCTATTCCAGCGATCACCGCTTGTCGGGCTACGGCGCCCTGAGCGGCGGAGTCACGGTGAGCAAAGCCTTGGGCAAGGCGGTGCGGCTGGAGGCGGGTTTCGAATACTACACTCACGCGGGCGGACTTAAACTGGGTGGCGGCGGCGAGGGCAGTTATGCGGATTTCGACTATTACCAGTTCAATGCCGCGCTCAAGGTGGATCTCTCGGCGCCGTTTTTGACGGGCGATGATGGGGGCGAGGTCCATGCCCACCACGAACATGAAGAACATTTGGGCGGCCACGCGCCGGCGGGCGTCATGTTCAGCCACATGCTGGGGAAGGCGGGCGAGGCCATGGTCGGCTACCGTTATATGTACAGCCTCCAGGATGGCGACATGCTGCACGGCACGGATCCCGTCGGTGATGCCGCGATCGTCGCCCACGGCTGTGGTGGCCTGGGATGCAGCCTCACGCCGCGCGAGATGAGCATGCACATGCACATGCTCGACCTCATGTACGCGCCGGCCGACTGGCTGACCCTGATGCTCATGCCTCAGTTCGTGGATATGGAGATGGACTTGCGGCAGCTCGAGGGCGGCGTGGTCGATACCGGCGATGAAGGTGGACATCACCACGCCGGCGGGGCGCCTCGTCATGTCACGGGCGGCGTCGGCGACACCGGCCTGTACGCGCTGTTCAAACTGTTCGATGCCCCCGGCCACCATCTGCACGCGGCCCTGGGGCTCAGTGCGCCGAGCGGCGATGTCGATCTGAAAATCCAGAACAGCGAATTCATCCACTACCATATGCAGCTCGGCAGTGGCACCTGGGATTTCCGTCCCAGCTTCACCTACACCGGTTACTTGGACAACTGGTTCTGGGGAGGGCAGCTCAACGGGATCAAGCGCCTGGAAAGCCGCAACGACTCCGGTTTCGCTTTCGGCGACGTGTTCCAATCCACCGCCTGGGGCGGCTATTACCTGCTGGACTGGCTATCCGCCACGGTGCGCGGCGTTTACACGCTACAGGGGATGGTCAAAGGCCAATACAATGGACCTCACAGCCAGTCGGGGCCGATGGACTTTCCGGGCAACTACGGCGGACGCTATTGGGATATCGGCTTTGGCCTCAGCGCCGTCGTCCCCAGCGGAACGTTCAAGGGCAATCGGTTCGGTGTCGAGTGGCTGCAACCCGTGCAGGACGACGTCAACGGTTATCAGCTCGAGCGTACGGGATCGCTGTCCGCCACCTGGAGCCTGACGTTTTAAACCGTCGAGCAGAAAAGCGGGTCCCGCGACCTGCCCGGCCGAGGAGGTTGCACGGTACTCGATCCGCGCGGCAGCACTTTGGATACGATCTTGAAAGCCGGAACCCAGCAGTTTTTCCGCTATCCCTTCAAGGCGATGGGTTCGCCCTGCGAAATCCAGCTTTATGCCGAAAGTCACACGGCGGCCCAGCGCGTCTCCGGCATGGCCATCGCCGATGTCCAGCGGCTGGAGGCGCGCTATTCGCGCTACCGTGACGACAGCCTGCTCTCCGCCATCAACCGCGTGGCCGCCACCGGTGGCCGGATCGAGGTGGACGACGAGACGGCGGGCCTGCTCAATTACGCCGGCACCTGTCACCGCGAAAGCGACGGCCTGTTCGACATCACCTCCGGCATCCTGCGCCGCGCCTGGCGCTTCGATCGCGGCACCCTGCCCCATCCTTCGGAAATCGAGGTCCTGCTCGACAAAATCGGCTGGCATCGGGTCCATTGGAGCCCCCCGGTGCTGGAATTTCCCCAGCCCGGCATGGAGATCGATTTCGGCGGCGTGGTCAAGGAATACGCCGTTGACCGCGTGGCGTCCCTCTGTTGGGAAGCCGGGGTCCGGCACGGCATCGTCAATCTCGGGGGCGACATCAAGATCATCGGCCCGCATCCGGATGGGAGCCCCTGGCGGATCGGGGTACAGCATCCTCGCCGTAGGAACGCCGTGATCCGAACCCTGCTTTTACACCATGGCGGACTTGCGAGCAGCGGCGATTACGAGCGCTGCATCGTGCTGAACGGGGTCCGCTACGGCCACGTGCTCAACCCCAAGACCGGTTGGCCCGCGCGGCATCTGGCCTCGGTCACGGTGGTCGGCGACCTGTGCGTGGTCGCGGGCAGCGCCTCGACGATCGCCATGCTCAAGGAGGCCGAAGGCCCGGCCTGGCTCGAGGCCATGGGCTTGCCGCATTATTGGGTGGACGTGCGGGGCACGATGGGCGGTTCGCTCGCGGCCTCGAAGGAGCGCGGCAAGTAACGAACCGATACAAAAGCCTTCTTTTACCTGACGGCCGGCGGCGGAAAGCCCATACCCCTCTTTCAGGAGGGGCATGGCATCTCTCATAAGAACCGGCAATTAAATCGCCCAACCCATTACAGAGCCTCGAGAATCCTATTTTTTCCGCCAATAGCCCTTGATGGGCAGGTTGGCGTCCACGTCCTCGTTGGAGGGCGTGATGATGACGTCGTAGCCCGCGCCGCAGGCGGGATCGAGCGGATTCGTCGCGATATCCCGATTGATGGTCAGGGTCGCCGGAGCGCCGATGCCATCGATGGTGCTATCGGCGAATTGAGGCGTGTTGGCGGGAATCCATAGATTCGCCGTGCCGGCTCGGGGCGGAAAGGTTTTCTTGCAGATGTCGGCGATCGCGATCTTGACCAGCACTCTATTAGCGCAAGAAGTCGGCAAGATTTTCAGCGCCTTGAAGCGGAAAGGCACCAGCCCCATCAAGTTCGTCTGCAGGTTTCCCCGAGTACTGTAGAACCCAATCACGTTGCCATTGGCGTCGTAAGTCTCGTTCTGGTGTTTAAAGACGTTTCGGTCCTGAACCAAGCTCGCTTTGCCTGTCAAGCCCACGATCAGTGGATCGTGCGAATGCGCGGAGGTATCGGTAACTTCCGCCTCGAGCGTGGTCGGGGTCCCGTCGGAGCGGGTTACTACGGGATTGATGGTCGGGAACACTACGCTTTGCGCTATCACCGGAAGCATCTTCCCGTTCGCGGGATTTTCGCACCCGTGCGCGATTTGAAGAGCGTTGTAGGCGGTCTTTCCTTCCGTGGCTTGATCCCTGACCGTGGTGTGAGCGAACACGCCTTGACCCACGCCACACAACAGGGTCGCCAACGAACAAATAGCCGTTCTTTTCATTATTCTTGAATGCCGCATGAATTCTCCTAGAGGGTTTTACAGCGAGTACTGCGCTCGACTGGCGGTGCCTGCGCTATTCAGGTACTGCCAGCCATTCGTGTATCTATCCTGGAAGCCAGAATAGGCAACAAGCTAAGCACAGACCGTACCAACCTCATTTCAGAGTCTGCATCTAGGCTTTCTGCCGGTCGCTAAGGTGATCCGTCAGCACTGGACGTGTGATATCGCGCAAGAGCCTGTGTGAAGTGCCGCAGACCCGCGAATCGGAAATCTCTCCCTGGCGAAAAAAGAATGGCTCTGAAAGATTGAACAGCCAGCCAACGAGATAAGCGGGTCGCTTAACCGGAATTGAAATTGCAGGCGTTATTCAAGAAAGCCGCCGGAGAATGCCCTGTCGGGGTGAAATATAAGCGGGCGATGTAAGAGCGGTCGTTTGATCACATCGCTTTAAGAATAGCGTGATGCGTCAGGAGGTGTTGTATCCAGCTTGGCACAGAGTTCGGGTTGCGTCGAAGTCTGGCAGGCGTGGAGCTTTCAACCCTGCAAATGGACGCCTATCGGAAGCGCGGCGATCGAGTTGGGCGAAGGCTTGTTCCAGGAATCCGGTCTATCTCTTTTGATGACTAAGCCCTAAATTTCCTCCCTTGGGAGTACTTTAATACGGAGGGAATATCGGGATTAATCAGCCGATCCTCGTTGAACTGCGACATAAATTTCAGCGCCTCCTCGCCGGGTAGGGGCTGGGCGACGAGATACCCCTGAATTTCATCGCAATTCAAGTCTCTCAAGCAGGCCTTCTGCGCCTCGGTCTCCACGCCCTCCGCGACCGTCCTGAGTCCTAAGCCATGCGCAAGGGCGATGATACCGCCACAAATCTTGGCGGCCGCGGTGTCGGTTTCGATATCCTGCACAAAGGAGCGATCGATTTTTAAACGCTGGAGAGGCAAAAGATTGAGACGACCCAATGAGGAATAGCCCGTGCCGAAATCATCGACGGTGAGTCCAACCCCGAACTCCCGCAAGGAGTTGAGGACCGTCTGCACCTGCAGGCGATCCTCCATGATAGCCGACTCGGTGATTTCGAGTTCGATGTCCGATCCCGAGAGCCCGTGGTTTTCGATAATGCTGCGCATGACTTCGGCAAAGGACTGATCTTGCAACTGCTTCATGGAGACATTGATGGCCATGCGTCCCTGAGTAAATCCCTCGTCCCGCCAGCTTCGCAGTTGCCGGCAGGCTTCATTGAGCACCCAAGCGCCGATAGGCAGGATCAGCTTGGTTTCCTCGGCAATGAGGATGAACTTGTCGGTCGAGACCGGGCTTCGCGTGGGATCTTGCCAGCGCAACAGGGCCTCGACGCCGCAAATTTCGCCCGTGACCAAGTCCACCTGGGGTTGGTAGTGAAGGCTAAACATGTTGTGCTTCAGGGCCATTCGAAGGGCGTCCTCGATCGTCAGCCGCTCCATAACGTGAGTGCGCATGGTCTGCGTGAAGAATCGGTAGGCATTGCGCCCCTGCGACTTGGCGTGATACATGGCGATGTCGGCGTTCTTCATGAGCGCCTCTGCAGTGTCCCCGTCCTGGGGGAAGACCGCGATGCCGATGCTTGCACTCGATTGAACCTCGTGATTCTCCACCTGATAGGGTTTCCTGAGACTATCGAGGATTCTGGAGGTCGCCGCGGCCGCGTTCGCCGAGACCTCCGTGCCTATGACCACCACCACGAACTCGTCGCCCCCGAGGCGTGCCACTACGTCGGCGGGTCGCACGCTGTACTTGAGCCGGAGAGCGACCTCCCGCAGAAAAAGGTCCCCGGCCCGATGACCCAAGGTGTCATTGATCTTCTTGAAATTGTCCATGTCTATGAACATCACCGCCAATTGCTCCGATTCGCGGCGGGCATACTCGAGCGCCTGTTCCAGATGATCCTGCAGTTGATGACGATTGGGCAGATTGGTGAGGAAGTCGTGATGCGCGAGGTGCCTGATCCGGTCCTCCGCCCGGCGCCGATGGGTAATGTCCAGGTAGTTCGCCAGGTGATAGAGAATCTTTCCCTCTTCGTCTCGCACCACCGAGATCGTCAGGAAGCCGATGTAAATACTGCCGTTCTTGCGGCAGTTGATGACCTCTCCGCGCCAGTATCCCTGCTGATTGATGTCCGCCCACATGGAACCGTAGACTTCCTTCGGCGTGTCGCCGGAAGAAAAAATGCGCGGATTCTGCCCCTGGACCTCCGCCAGTTCGTAGCCGGTCAGTTCGGTGAACGCGGGATTCGCCTCCACGATTTGGTTTTCCGCATTCGTCACGAGAATGGCGTTGGAGCCATACTCAAAGGCATTGGCGAGCAGGCGCTGCCGCTTTTCCGCCCGCTTGCGCTCGCTGATGTCGCGGAGCGCGAAATGGATATACTGTCGTCTATCCATCTCGAAGGCGTTGCTGCAACTCTCTACAAAGACGCTCGTGCCGTCCGCGCGGATCACGGAGAACTCGGCGGTCATCGCCCCTTCACCGTGAAGACGTCTAATAAAATCGCCATTTTTTAGTTGAATGTCTTCCACAGGAGCGGAAGCGCTGTCGTAAAAATCGACTAAATGCTGCCCGATAATATCGTTTCGGGATTTGCCGAGCAGCGTTTCCGCTCGCCGATTGCAATCCGCAAGCTGGCCATTCTCGGCGTCGGCCACAAAGATGGCGTCGTTCGCGACTTCTATCAAAGTCCGATAGCGCTGCATGCTGGCGCCCAGTTCCTGGTTTTTCGCCACTTCTTTTTGCCGCTCCTTTTCCAATTCTTCAAGCTGAATAATTCCGGCGACGATTAAGGTGGACACCACCAGAGCGGTGACTAAGCCGGTCAGCAAATAGTCGGAAGTGATCTCGCCCTTGAGAAGCAATTCCATCACGACGGTGATGATCACCGACATCGCTACGGAAGCGAAAACCCCAGCTATCCATAGGTATTTCCCTAAGATTTTCCCTAATATGCTAATAATGGCCATTTGATTGCTCCCTGAAGCGGCGCTTGCATTCACGGTGCTCCACACATTGCGGAGGCCCATATTCGTATATAACGAAGCCGTGAGTTATTGGTGGAATCAAGAAAATCATTGACGGGGCCGGGCGGCGTCCATGCCCTGAGTTCTTCAGATTTCGCTAGACCCTTCGCCATCTCCGGCTTTTATCAGCCCGGTTTCAATTAACCCGGCGCTCTCGTCCAAATCCCTTTCCCGGGGACGATAGAAGGATAATCTAAAAGACCCTTCTCAATCGAGTTTTGCGGAATTAGCCGATAACTATCGCGAGTTCAGCAAAAATTGCCTCTTTAAGCCTATAAAACCCGGAGCGTCCCTGTCTGAAGCCTCGTATCCCCGTTGACGCTAATTATTAGCATCCGATAACTTTATAAATTCCCGCAGAGAGCGCATCAACATACCACTCATCTCCCTAAGCTGCCGTCTTATATGTCCTTATCGGCAGCTTTCGGTCGACCAAATCCAACAAATGCTGCTGGAGCGGCGGCGGCAGTTCCACGATCTTCCCGAGTTCGGCGTTCCCTGAAGCTTCCATCCATGCCGCGACGTGCACGCCCGTCGCCACCTTCTCCAGGGTGCTCTCGGGGGTGACGCGAAAAAACTCAAAACCCAGTTCCACACCCCTTTCATGCACGGCGATCACCTGCATCCGCGCAGTCAAGACGTCGAAAGGCATGACATCGCGAAGATGCTTGACCTCCGTGAAGAGGCAGCGGATTCCGCCAGCCTTTCCGCCGACATGATACGCTTCGGGTATTACACCGAACAAATAGCTATCGCGAAGCACCCCCTGGAGTTCGTAATACTTGGTGTAGTAAAGATTGCCTACCAGATTGGCATCGTTCGAGGAGGTCGAAAAGCTCTGCTCCGCAAGGCAGAGGCCGGCCGCCGGACCAGACCTCGCCCGCCAAAGACTCGCGCCGATGCGCTCCAACGCTTGTCGATAGCAGGCTGTATTGCGTTGGGCGAGATCGTCCGTCGCGCCCGCGAATTCCCGGAAGAAGCGCTCGAGATAGGGCGGGTAAGGCTCGGGCGTCACGACGCCGTGCGCGATCACCCTCGCCCAGGTCATCTGGATCTGGGTCGCGGCCACCCGTTCGAGCGTCCCGTCCGCCCTTACCCGGTCCCAATCGAAGCCGACCGTAACCATCGCATCGTCGGGACCCGCGCGGTCGAGGAACCGTGCGGAAACTTCCATGATCTCGCCCGCGTACACCGGACGCTGGATGTGCGCCCAGGAATGGTTCGTGACCCAGGCCCGCTCACCCGAGGTGAACTCATGGGCAAGTTGCGCCAGCACCGGCCGGAGCGCCATCTCCCGGAGGCGTCCCATCCATTCGAAAAACCGGACGAAGTAGAGGGTTCCATCCGGATTGGCGCCATCCTTGAATGCCAGCGGGAAACGAAAAATGACCCGACGCTCCGCCGGGGGACCGTCAACCTGAACGTGCATTCGGAGGAACTCCGAAGAATCTTCACCGCCCGAGGGCTCATCCTTCTGGACATATGTATTCCAGGGTTTTTCTCTGGGTAACCATTCCAGGGCGGGCGAAGCCGGCCACGTCTCAGGCGATACAAGCCTTCCGATATCACCGAAATGCGCTTGTCTCAGCGATCCGGCTTCCCTACGCTCCGTCATTGCGCCGACGACCACGGCCACCATCCGCTCGCCGCCGGCCGGGCCAATGGGAAAGGTCAGGATCCGCAACTCGAGATTTTCGCCTCGCGCCAGGAAGACGACGGCGTCACCCTTTCGGACTTCTATCGCCAGGCTCACGGCGCGGGAGTCCAAGGCCTTCATGGCCGCCTCCAGGGCGGACCATACCCGAACCCCCGCTTGATCGAGCGATGCGCCCTCGCCCTCGAGTCGTCTCACTAGGGCGAACAGTCGCTCATTCAGCATCGCCCGCCATTGCTCAGGGCTTCGGTGCAGGGGCGCCACCAAATCGCAGCCCTGAGGCCCTGGCCCGGCGACGCACAAGACGAAGTCATCGTCATGGCTGAGCGAAACCGCCATGGGAACGGCGGAACCCTTCGATTCGATCCGGCGAACCCAGTTCGACTGTTGTCCCGTCGCGTCCGTCTCGCGAGACACGAACACCGGCTTGCCGGAATCGAGCCAGGCCACGTCCAAGCATTCCACGTCCATGGCGAAGCGCCGCCCGGCCTCTTGCAGCGCGGCGTGGAACAGCGGCCGAGCCACCCAGCGCCGTGTCTCCCGCCGCTCGGCGTGAAGTCCCGGAAGGCGGCGCATGACCGCCGAGGGCGCGGACCAGCCGAACCGGCTTGCGCGCTCGTCCAGTTCCCGCTGAAAGCTCGCTTGGTCGAACGAGTTCGACGGCCTTGCAAGCTCTGCCGGGCTCGGGAAATCGGCGCGCCGTTCGAGCACCTTGACCTCGTAGCCGCTGATCCGTTCGACCAGACGGCCGCTTTCGTCGACTACCGTAACCTCTCCCATGACGCGGTCCCCGTTTCGGCCGACGACTCTCGCCTCGGCGCGATAGCGCCCTTCCCTCGCCTCGGTCGCGTAAAGATCGATGCGGCCGATGCGGATCGGCAGGCAAACCTCCGGCGTCAGCGAAAGCTGGGCCGCCTGTAGCAAGGTGTCCCGGTAATAGGGATCGCCGAGGACCAAGGGCGCGCGAATCTCATCCGCAAATCCTTCCGGCGCTTCCACCGTTTGGGCGCGGGCCTCGGTGGCAAAGATCACGTGGTTTTCGTCGAGCGCCTCGATGGCGCTGATCCGCTGGAACAGCGGTCCCTGAAACAAGACGCCTCCATACAGGTCCGTCTGGGGCACGATGCCCAGCAAGCCGGCAAAGGGCGGCAGCTCGGTTCCGGACTTGACTTCCTGCCGTTGGCCCAGCACGAAGCGCGCGGAAAAATGCGCCGGGCCCATCCCGGTTTGCTCGGTGTGGATCGAGGCCTCGATAGCCTTAGGATTGGATGCCGAGTGGCGTTCCAGGGCGAGCGCCCGAATCTCTATCGTCAGCGGACGCTCCGGGCTCACCACGATCGGCCGCTCAAGCTGGATATCCTCGATCCCGACGACCTCGAGGTTCGGCTCTCCGGCCACCCGCAGGCAGGCCTCGGCCATCGCCTCCAAGCCCATGACCGTCGGCAGGAGCAGGGAGCCCCGATAATCATGATCGGCGAGGTAGAGATCCTGCTTGGCATCGAGCTTCACCTGGGTCACGAGCTCGATGCCCGGCTCGAAACGACGCGTTTCGCCGTCGAAGCGCCGCGGCTGGCGCGCCGGCGCCGGCGGCCGCCGCCAGGTCGCGAG
>CADDYU010000111.1 GCA_902810705.1 Methylococcaceae bacterium | reverse complement strand
CTAGGACAAGCACGGAACTGGACGGGCGAGTGCGTTTTTCCCAAGGCCAGGTCTGGCCGGTAGATCGCTGAGCGGGGCAATCGGGATAAAGCGCCAGATTCGATCGACGCCGCCGCCCCGCGGGTGAAAGGTCCTCGTGAACCAAGGATGGAAGAGGGGGGCGAAGGCAATTCCGCCGAATGCCCTCCATGGCGGTAACAAATCGATGAGCCCATTGTTGAATAAACCGGCCAAGGCCCCGAACGCTTGGGCATGGTCACGTGATGCCCTTGGCAGGGAAATGCGCGGCAGGCTTTTGCGCTACGGATTCGCCGTGCTCGCCGTCGCGGCCGCGGCCGGGCTGCGCCACGTGCTGGGAGGGATTTTCGGGAGCGACCTGGCCTACATCACCTTTTATACGGCGATTACCCTCGTGGCGGTGGTCGCCGGCTTCGGGCCCGGCCTTCTCGCCACGCTGCTCGCCGCGGCCTACGCCGACTATTTTTTCCTGGAGCCCTACAGGCAGTTCGGTTTTGGTAACGCCGCCAATGCCTTGGGAATCACGGTGTTCTCGGCCACGGGGCTGTCGATCAGCGCGCTGGCCGGGGCAATGCGTCGGATGCGCGAGCGGTACGTGCAGGCGGAGACCGCGGTGCTGGAAAGCATCACCGATGCCTTTTTCTCGCTCGATCGAGAGGGGCGTTTCACCTACGTGAATGCCGCCATGGAAAGAACCCTGGGCTGCCGCCGGGAGGATCTGCTGGGCCGGGGAATCGGGAACGGCTTTCCCGACGGAGCGGGATCACCGTTTCGGCAGGTTCTCGAGAAAGTCATGGACAAAGGAGTCGCCGTCCACGATGAGATTCAGTACCCGCCGACGCGGACCTGGTATGAGCTGCATGCCTATCCGTCGGTGACGGGACTGTCCGTATATTTCCGAGATATTGGCGGCCGAAAGCGGGCCGAGCGGCAGCTGGAGGAAAACTGCGCCCGACTGGCCAGCATCGTCGAACTGGCCATGGACGCGATCATCACCATCGACGCCGAGCGGCGGATCGTGCTGTTCAACCCGGCGGCGGAGCGGATGTTCGGTTGCCCGGCGGCCGAGGCCATTGGCGGGTCGATGGAGCGGTTCATTCCCGAGCGCTTCCGCGAAGCTCACCGCCAGCACCTGCGCCGTTATGGGGAAACCGGCGCCAGCAGCCGGGCCATGGGCACCCCCGGCTCGCTCAGCGCGCTCCGCGCCAATGGCGAGGAGTTTCCCGTGGAAGCCTCGATTTCGCGGGTCGAGGTGGGCGGACGGCGGTTTTTCACTGTCACTCTGCGCGACATCACCGAGCGCCAGCGGGTTGAGGCGGCACTTCGCGAGAGCGAGGGACGATTCCGGGCCATGGCCGACAGCGTGCCGGTGCTGATCTGGATTTCAGGCCCGGACAAGGCCTGCACCTGGGTCAACCAGCAGTGGTGCCACTTCACCGGGCGCCGCCTGGAGCAGGAGCTGGGTTACGGCTGGGCCGAGGGAGTACACCGCGACGATCTCGAGCGCTGTCTCGCCATCTACATCGAAAGCTTCGACCGGCGCGCGCCTTTCGAGATGGAGTACCGGCTGCGTCGCGCCGACGGCGAATACCGCTGGATCGTCGATCAGGGGGTGCCGCGCTTCGGCCCGGACGGCACCTTTCTCGGCTACATCGGCTCGGCCACCGACATCACCGAGCGCAAGCGCGCCGCCGATGCGCTGCGGATCAGTGAGGAGCGCGAGCGGCGACGGGTCGAGGAACTCGAGGTCCTGATGGAGACGGTTCCGGCGGTGGTCTTTATCGCCCGCGATCCCGACTGCCGCACCATCACCGGCAATCGCGCGGCCCATGAAATCCTAAGGATGCCTTCGGAGGCCAATTTTTCGAAGAGCGCTCCCGCGGATGGGCAGCCGAGTCATTTCAAGGTTTTCAAGAATGGCGTGGAGCTACAGGCGGAGGAACTGCCCATGCAGCTGGCCGCGCGGGGCATCGAGGTGCGGGATTTCGAGGAGGAAATCCGCTTTGACGACGGCACCTCGGTTTATCTTTTCGGCCATGCCGTGCCCCTCTGGGATTCGGAAGGACGAGCGCGGGGCGCGGTCAGCGCCTTTGTGGATATCACCGAGCGCAAGCGGGCGGAAGCGCGTATCCAGGAAAGCGAAGCCTTTATCCGGCGTATCCTGGACAATATCCTGGCCTTCGTCGGCGTATTGCTGCCCGATGGAACCGTCGTTCAAGTGAACAACGCGCCGCTGGCAGGGGCCGGGATCAGCTTCGAAGAGGTGTATGGCAAAAAAGTCTGGGACTGCTATTGGTGCAGTTATTCGCCGGATGTGCAGCAACGGTTCCGGACCGCGGTAGAGCAGGCGGCGCGCGGAGAAGTTATCCGCTTCGACGTCGAGATCCACATGGCGGGCGACGAGTCGATCATCATCGACTTCATGCTGGCTCCCCTCCGGGACGATAAGGGGCGGATCACGCATCTGATTTCGTCGGCGATTCCCATCACCGAGCGAAAGGAAATGGAACAGGCCCTGCGCGAGGCCGACCGCCACAAGGACGAATTCCTGGCCATGCTCGCCCATGAATTACGCAATCCCCTGGCGCCCATCCGCAACGCCGTGCAAGTCATGCGGCGGATAGATCTCCCCGACCCCAAGCTGTGCTGGATCAGTGAAGTCATCGATCGCCAGGTGCATCACCTCGCCCGGCTGGTCGACGATCTGCTCGATGTTTCGCGCTTGGTTCGCGGCAAGATCCTGCTCCGGAAGGAGCCGCTGGAGCTTGCCGGGCTTGTTCATCAGGCGGTGGAGACGAGCCGGCCTCTCATCGAGGCCCGCAAGCACCGGTTGGCCCTCTCGTTGCCCCCCGAGTCCGTGTGCCTGGAGGGCGATCCCGTGCGCCTCACGCAGGTGCTCCTGAATCTGCTCAACAATGCGGCCAAGTACACTCATGAGGGTGGGCGGATTTGGCTGGAGGCCGAGCGGGCGGGGTGTGATGAGGTCGTGATTCGGGTGCGCGATACCGGCATGGGGATTCCCGCTCCGCTGCTGCCGCGGATCTTCGATCTCTTCACCCAGGCCGAGCAGAGCCTCGATCGCGCGCAGGGCGGGCTGGGCATCGGTCTCACTCTCGTCCAGCGGCTGGTCGCCTTGCACGGGGGACACGTGGAGGCGCGGAGCGAAGGGCCAGGCCGGGGGGCCGAGTTCAGCGTGTGGCTGCCTGTTAGGGTGGAGCCTGCCAGCGCCGAGACCCCGGACAGCGTGAGCCGAACGGCGATCCCGGCTCGTGATCGGCCCCGAGCCCAGTAGCGGCGAACCTCCTCGAATGTTGCGGCCATAAGGCGAATCAATCTCGGGAATGCCGAAGTCGAGCTTGCCCGGCTCGGAGGGTTTCGGAAAAGGGCCGGGTTCCGTCCCTGGTTGGATTTATAGATCGTTTAGATAATCGGAACCACCCAGGCGCTGCATTTGCCGCAATATCCACAGTCGCCGGCGCTGCACGTAGGGCGAAGGCTTGTCCACCCGCAACAGCTCCGGGTTCGGCAGCACTGCCGCCAAGAGCGAACTCTCTCGGGCGTGGAGCTGCGAGGCCGGTTTACCGAAAAATATCCTGCTCGCCTCCGAAACCCCGTAAATGCCTTTTCCGAACTGGGCGATATTCAGATACATCTCGAGAATGCGCTGCTTCGGCCATAGCAGTTCAATCCAGGCGGTGAAATAGGCTTCCAAAACCTTGCGGAAATAACTGCGGCCCGGATATAAAAAAAGATTCTTGGCGGTCTGCTGCGAAATGGTGCTGGCCCCTCGAATGCGCTTGCTGCTTCGATTGTGCTCGAAGGCTTTTTCCATAGCGTGGAAATCAAAGCCTAGATGTTCGGCGAACAACTGGTCTTCGGCCGCGACCACGGCAAGCTTGGCTTGAGGGGATATTTCCTCCCAGGGGGTCCACCGGTAACGTAGCTGAAAATCCTTGTCGCCTTTCCGATAGGCTTCGAATCGGGCTAGGGTCATGAACATGGTGGCCGGGGGAGGTAGCCAGCGTAACACAGCCACCGGAATGATCGAGGCCGCCAGAAAGATCAACAGCGTCCGGCGTATCAGCCGGGTGATGCTGAGTTTTTTGAAGGTATTGGGTCGTAGGAGACGGATTCTTTCTAGAATAGAAAAAAGAGAATCTCGACCCTGATCATTGGCGCTCATAAAAGGTTTGGCGTGTGTTGGAAATTCGAAGTGAGGACGATAAAAATTTCCCAGGGCGATAGTTAATCAAGCAGTAAAACGGTAGCTCATTTCAGGCGATATTCCCATCCCCGAAAAATATGCATGCTGTCTCCCTCGGAGCAGAATAAACTGGCCTAAGTATCGGGCTCTGTGTGCGCAATGATATACGCTGGAAAAACCATGGCTAGGCACCTGGTTTCATCTTGGACATAAGTATTCTTGAATTTGCCGGTCCAGGGTTGAAACTTCTTAAGGGCTTTCCGTTGTGGGGTATTCAAGGGAGTTCGTATAAGGCGGCCATCTGAATTGGCCAAAGGATAGCACGCCTGCTGGAAGTGCTTGAATATCGCTAGCGCTCCACGTCTATCCGGCACGACTATTCACTTGGCAAGTATTTCTTAAATACCCCGTCTCCTGCTCGAAAAGCCCAAGGGCTATGAATTGGGATGGTTTGCAACTCTGAATTGAATCATGTTAAAGCCGAAGCTCAGGAGAGAATATTCCAGGAGTTTCCAGGACGCGATAAAGAATATCCAAAATCGCAAAAGTTGACTGATCAATCTCCGGTCGCCAAAATACGCGCTTTTGTGATTAGGTTAAACGGGTTTCCCTTGGACGTATGAGCGGCGATTGCGCGGATAAGGATGTGGTGATTTCCATTCGGGACCTTGTCTTCAGCCGCGGCGCTCGAAAAATCTTCGATGGCGTCAACCTGGATATTCCGCGCGGCAAAATCACGGCGATCATGGGACCGAGCGGAACCGGCAAAACCACCCTCTTGAAGCTGATTGGCGGCCAACTGAGGCCGGATCGTGGGACCGTTCGGGTGGACGGGCAGAATGTCCACAAGTTGCGGTTGGGCCAGCTGTACGCCTTACGTAAGCGCATGGGCATGCTGTTCCAGACCGGGGCCCTGCTCACCGATCTCAGCGTCTACGAGAACGTGGCGTTTCCGTTGCGGGAGCATACCCAGCTGCCTGAATCGATGATCCGGACCCTGGTTCTGATGAAGCTGCAAGCCGTGGGGCTGCGGGGCGCCCGCGATTTGATGCCGGCTCAGCTTTCCGGCGGGATGGCGCGCCGCGTGGCGCTGGCGCGGGCCATCGCCCTCGATCCCACCGTGATCATGTACGACGAACCGTTCACCGGCCAGGATCCCATCTCCATGGGAATCTTGGTCAAGCTGATCCACGACCTCAACGAGGAACTCGGGCTCACCAGCATCGTGGTTTCCCACGACGTCAAGGAGACCGCCGGAATCGCCGATTATATTTACCTGATTAGCGAGGGCCAAGTGATCGGTCAAGGCGTTCCCGAAGCGATCGAACGGTCGGATTCGTGTTGGGTCCGGCAGTTTATGCAGGGCTTGGCCGATGGCCCCGTGCCTTTTCATTATCCCGCCGCGGACTACGCGGCCGATCTGCTTTTGGAGCCCGCGTGAATCAGGTTCCCCCCTTCGGTTCCCTCGCCACGATGCTAGGCCCTTTGCAGCGGCTCGGACACGCCGCCCTGAAAGCCCTTCAAAAGCTGGGACGGGCGCATCTGTTCCTGGTTCACGTGATGAGCGGATTGCCGGACCTCTTCCGGCGGGCCCGGCTGTTGCTGGCGCAAATGTATTCGGTCGGCGTCTTGACCGTGCTCTTGATCGCCATTTCGGGCTTGTTCGTCGGGATGGTCCTGGGCTTGCAAGGCTACAATGTCTTGTCCGATTTTGGCGCGGAACAGACCCTCGGGGTCATGGTGGCGGCGTCACTGGTGCGCGAACTGGGGCCGGTGGTCACGGCGTTGTTGTTTTCCGGTCGGGCCGGTTCCGCCTTGACCGCCGAAATCGGACTCATGAAGGCCACCGAACAGCTTTCCGGCATGGAAATGATGGCCGTCGATCCGATCAAGCGGATCGTCGCGCCCCGCTTCTTCGCCGGCTTTCTCTCGATGCCCCTCCTGGCGGGGCTGTTCAGCGCGGTCGGAGTTCTGGGGGGATACTTCGTCGGCGTCGGACTCCTAGGCGTGGATCAGGGCGCCTACTGGTCGCAGATGCAGGCCAAAATCGATTTTTACGACGATGCCGTGAATGGCTTCATCAAGAGCGTCGTGTTCGGCGCGATCGTGACCTGGATCGCCGTGTTCGAAGGCTACGATTCTGTGCCCACCGCCGAAGGCGTCAGTCGGGCGACGACCCGTTCGGTCGTGTATTCGGCCTTCGCCGTGCTCGGATCGGATTTCGTATTGACGGCCTTGATGTTTGGGGAGAGTTAATGAGAGGCTCTAAGGCAATCGAGATGTGGGTGGGCCTGTTCGTCGTCATAGGGCTCGTCGCGTTGTTCTTCGTGGCGATGCAGGTCAGCAATCTTGGCGAGCTGCGCACGGCCCGGGGCAGTTACAAAATCATCGCCCGTTTCGAGAATGTCGGCGGCTTGAAGGTTCGGGCGCCGGTTTCGGTGGCGGGCGTCACCATCGGCCGGGTCCACGGGATTTCCTTCGACAAGCAAACCTTCGAGGCCGTGGTGGACATGCGTATCGACCCCGCTTATAACACCTTGCCGGTGGATACCAGCGCCAGCATTCTCACGGCCGGCTTGCTGGGCGAGCAGTATGTGGGTCTCTCGCCCGGCAGCTCGGATGAGCGCTTGAAGGATGGCGACGAAGTGGAACTGACCCAATCGGCCGTCGTGCTGGAACAGGTCATCAGCCGCTTTTTGTTCAATAAGGCCGGAGAGGGCGGCTCGGGCAAGACCGAGGAGGGCAAAGGCGGGGCTGCGGAATAAATGATGGGCGATCGATGACCCTTGGCGCGAAGGCGAGCTTTTCATGAGCGGATTTCAACTGGTGGATTGCGGCGGGGGCCGGTATCGCCTAGCCGGAGAGATGACGTTCGCCACCGCCTCCGACGCTCTGGAGGCGACGGCTCCGCTCTTCAAGGGCGGGATCCACTTGCAGTTCGACCTCAAGGGAATAAGGCGCGCCGATAGCGCGGGGGTTGCGCTGCTGATCGAATGGATGCGGCGCGCCAAGCAAGCCAGGGGCGGAGTGAGGTATTCCGGCTTGCCCGAAGCCCTCAGGGCCATGAGCCGGGTGGGCGGCGTGGAAGAGTTGCTGCCGGTTGATTCTTCTGAAACTTAAACGACCAACAATCAAATAGAGAGCCGATGGACAAACTCATCATCAGTGGGGGCAAACCGCTTTGCGGGGAATTGCGGATCTCCGGGGCGAAGAACGCCGCCCTGCCGATCCTGGCGGCGACTCTGATGTCCGAGACGCCCGTGGTGATCGGGAACGTCCCGCACTTGCACGATATCACCACGACCATGGAGCTGCTTGGGCGCATGGGCGTGGAGCTGATGGTGGACGAAAAGCTCAACATCGAGGTGGATACCCGATCCATCGAGAATTTTTTCGCACCCTACGAGTTGGTCAAGACCATGCGGGCGTCGATCCTGGTGCTCGGCCCCTTGGTGAGCCGATTCGGCCGCGCCGAGGTGTCTCTGCCGGGCGGCTGCGCGATCGGTAGCCGGCCCGTCAATCTGCATCTTCAAGGTCTCGCCGCCATGGGCGCGGATATCAGTGTGCGGAGCGGTTATATCCATGCGAGCGCCCGGCGGCTCAGAGGCTGCCGGCTGGTCTTGGATCAGGTGACCGTCACCGGTACCGAAAACCTGATGATGGCGGCCGCCTTGGCTGAGGGTACCACGGTGATCGAAAATGCCGCCCGCGAGCCGGAAGTGGTGGACTTGGCCAATTTCCTCAACACCTTGGGCGCGAAAATCCACGGTGCGGGTACCGATGTCCTAGAAATCGAGGGCGTGAAATCACTCTCGGCCAATGGCTTGAATTACCGCATTCTGCCGGATCGGATCGAGACCGGCACCTATCTCGTGGCGGCGGCGATGACCGGCGGCAAGGTCAAACTGAAAAACACCCGTCCGGAGCTATTGGATGCGGTGCTTGGCAAGCTCCGCGAGGCCGGTGCCAAGATCACCTGCGCCGACAGCACCATAGAGCTCGACATGGAGGGTAATCGGCCACGGGCCGTGTCGCTGCGCACCGCGCCCTATCCGGCCTTTCCCACGGATATGCAGGCGCAATTCACGGCCATGAATACCATTGCGGAGGGCGTTGGCGTTATCACCGAAACGGTGTTCGAGAACCGCTTCATGCATGTCCAGGAGATGCAGCGGATGGGCGCCAATATTACCCTTGAATCGAACACGGCAATCGTCCGCGGGCAACCCGGACTGACCGCCGCTCCGGTGATGGCGACCGATCTGCGCGCCTCGGCCAGCCTGGTTCTGGCGGGCCTCGTGGCGGAGGGGCGGACGGTGGTCGACCGCATCTATCATATCGATCGGGGCTATGAATGCATCGAGGAGAAGCTCTCCCAATTGGGCGCGGAAATCCGCCGGGTGCCCCATTGAGGCCGTGCCCATGCTGACCCTGGCGCTGTCGAAAGGACGCATCTACGACGAGGCGGTGAAGCTCCTGGGCCGTATCGGCATCGAGCCCGCCGAGGACCCCGACAAGAGCCGCAAGCTGATCTTGCCGACCACCCGAGACGGTTTGCAGCTCCTGATCATCCGTGCCACCGACGTGCCCACCTATGTCGAGTACGGCGCGGCGGACCTTGGCATCGCCGGCAAGGATGTCCTGGTGGAATACGACGCGACCGGGCTCTACGAGCCTTTGGATTTGGGCATCGCCCGCTGTCGGTTGATGACGGCGGGAAAGCCGGGCATGCGGCTTTCCCAGGGAGCCCGGCTGCGGGTCGCGACCAAGTACGTGAAAGCCGCCCAGCGCTATTTCGCGGCGCAAGGCATTCAGGCCGAGATCATCAAGCTCTATGGCTCGATGGAACTGGCGCCGTTGGTGGGGCTCGCCGATTGCATCGTGGACGTGGTGGATACCGGCAACACTTTGCGGGCCAACGGCCTCGAGCCCAAGGACCTCATTATGGAGGTGAGCAGCCGGTTGATTCTCAACAAGGCGGCGATGAAGATGAAGCACGAGGCCGTCACCGGCTTCATCGACGAATTGAAACAAGCCTTGGACCGCTCGGAGTAAGAGGGCGGCCTGACGCGGTTTCCGTAGGTCTTGGGTAACCCTCCGATTTCGAGAAGATCGGACTCCGCTTCTTCGCGACGGCTTAGGCATTGATCAATGAGCCCTACCAAGAGGTAAGTTATGGCCGAATTTTCCATCGCCCGTCTGACCAGCTCGGAGCCGGATTTCGGCCGCGAGCTCGATCGGGTGCTCGCTTGGGATGAATCCACGGACACCGATGTTCACGCCCGGGTTTCGGACATCATTGCCCGCGTCCGGAAGGAGGGCGATTCCGCCCTGCTGGAATTCACCCGGCGCTTCGACCGGTTCGAACTTTCCGATGCCGGAGGGCTCGAGATTCCGAAAGATTCCCTCCGCGCCGCCTGGGACAATCTTCCCGCCGCCACCGCGGCGGCGCTCCGCACGGCGGCCGAGCGCATTCGCGCCTACGCCGAACATCAGAAGCTGGCGTCGTGGCGCTACCTCGAAAGCGACGGCACCGTGCTCGGCCAGCAGGTGACGCCCCTGGACAAGGTCGGCATCTACGTGCCGGGCGGCAAGGCGGCCTATCCCTCGTCGGTGCTCATGAACGCGATTCCCGCCAAGGTGGCCGGGGTGCCGGAGATCATCATGGTGGTGCCGACGCCGAAGGGGGAAACCAATCCGCTGGTGCTGGCCGCCGCCCATATCGCCGGGGTCGACCGGGTGTTCCGGATCGGCGGCGCGCAGGCTGTGGCGGCTCTCGCCTACGGCACCGAAACGGTCCCTCGGGTCGACAAGATCGTGGGCCCGGGCAACATTTACGTGGCGACGGCCAAGAAACTGGTATTCGGCCAGGTGGGCATTGACATGGTCGCGGGCCCGTCCGAGATCCTGGTCATCAGCGACGGCGGCACCCATCCCGACTGGCTCGCGATGGACCTTTTCTCCCAGGCCGAGCACGACGAGGACGCCCAGGCCATTCTGCTCAGTCCGGACCGCAAGCATCTCGACGCGATCGAGGCCAGCCTCCGCCGGCTGTTGCCGACCCTGGAGCGGGCGGAGGTCGTGCGGGCCTCCTTGTCGCGGCGTGGCGCGCTGATCGAGGTCAGGGACCTCGACGAGGCCGCCCGCCTCGCCAACCGCATTGCGCCGGAGCATCTGGAGCTTTCTGTCGCCGACCCCGAGGCGCTGGCGGGCAAGATCCGCAACGCCGGGGCCATTTTCCTGGGACGCCATACCGCCGAGGCTCTGGGCGATTATTGCGCGGGTCCCAACCACGTTCTCCCCACCTCCGGCACGGCCAGGTTTTCTTCGCCCTTGGGCGTTTACGATTTCCAGAAGCGTTCCAGCCTGATTTTCTGCTCTCCGGAAGGCGCGAATCATCTGGCCCGGACGGCCTCGGTCCTGGCCCGAGGCGAGGGGCTGACGGCTCATGCCCGCTCGGCGGAATACCGGATCCCGGGGCAGCCATGAGCGGCCTCGAAGAAAGGGTGCGGACGCTGCTCCGGCCGGAAGTGCTGGCGCTTTCGGCGTATCATGTGCCGGATTCCAAGGGTTACATCAAACTGGACGCCATGGAAAATCCCTATTCGTGGCCGGAAGGCATGATCGAGGCGTGGTTGGATAGGCTCCGCCGCGCCGAACCCAACCGCTATCCCGATCCCGCGTGCGGGCCGCTCAAGGCGGCCCTGAGATCGGCGAACGATATTCCCGCCGAGGCGGAACTTCTGTTGGGAAACGGGTCTGACGAAATCATCCAGATCATCCTGATGGCCCTGCCCCCCGGCTCGACCGTGCTGGCGCCGGAGCCTACTTTCGTCATGTATCGGCAGATCAGCCTGAGCCTGGGGCTGCGCTTTGTCGGCGTGCCGCTGCGGGAGGATTTTTCGCTGGATGCGAGGGCCATGGAAGCGGCGATAATAAGCCATCGCCCCGCCGTGGTTTTTCTCGCCTATCCCAATAATCCGACCGGCAATTTGTTCGAAGAAGACGCCATGCTGCGGGTACTCGCCGCCGCGCCCGGCTGGGTGGTGGTCGATGAGGCCTATGCGCCCTATGCCGAGGCGACCTTCATGCCCCGGCTTTCCGAGTTCGACAACCTGCTAGTGATGCGGACTCTGTCCAAGCTGGGCCTAGCCGGATTGCGCCTCGGCTTTCTGGCGGGTGCCAGGGAATGGATCGAGCAGCTCGATAAGATCCGGCTCCCTTACAACATCAACGTATTGACCCAGATCAGCGCTCAGTTCGCGATGGAAAATCAGCCCGTGTTCGAGGGCCAAGTGCGCTCCGTGCTTCGCGACCGGCAGTGGCTGGCGGAAGAGCTCGGCAGGCTGTCGGTCGTCCGCGTCTATCCGAGCCGGGCCAATTTCATCCTGTTCAAGTTGTTGAGCCACGAGGCCAGCGAAGTTTTTCAGGCACTGAAAGAAGCCGGTATTCTGGTGAAAAACCTGCATCCTGCCGGAGGAAGTTTGTCGCAGTGCCTGCGCTTGACGGTGGGCACGCCCGACGAAAATCGCTGTTTTTTAAAGACTCTACGAGAAATCATCGCCCTTTAACGATGATCCCGGATTATCTTCAATAAGACTACAAATGGTGTATTTATTCTTGACCGATTGCCGGTTCTCAAACAAAATCCCCGCCGCGTGAAACTCAGCATTATTTAATAGCAAACGCTCGACCGAATTAAAAACGATAACAGGGGTCGAGATCGATCCGATAAATGCCCTGGAATGGAGATATTGTATGACGAGTGAAGGCGTCGACGACGAAAAACGCCGATTTTTAACCCAGGCCGCCATCGTGGTCGGAGCGGTGGGCGCCGGATTCCTGACCGTGCCCTTTGTCGCCTCGATGCGCCCCAGCGCCAAGGCCCAGGCCTTGGGCGCCCCGGTGGAAGTGGACGTCAGCAAGATTGAGCCCGGCCAGCGAATCATCGTGTCGTGGCGCGGCAAGCCGGTCTGGGTGGTGCGGAGAACGCCGGAGATTCTAACCGCTCTGCCTACGCTTGACGACAAGCTGCTTGATCCGCGCTCCGAGCAGTCCGAGCAGCCCGAAGCCGCCAGGAACGAAGTCCGCGCGATCAAACCGGAGCTTTTCGTGGCCATTGGAATCTGCACCCATTTGGGATGTTCGCCGGTCTACCGGCCGGAAATCGCCCCGGCCGACCTTGGTCCTGAATGGAAAGGCGGTTTTTTCTGTCCCTGTCATGGTTCGCGTTTCGATCTGGCCGGCCGCGTCTACAAGGGCGTTCCGGCGCCGGTTAATCTGGCGATACCGCCCTACAGCTATATCAGCGATACCAGAATCGTCATCGGGCTTGATGGGGAGAAGGCATAATGGCTACGGGAAAGGCAAGAAAGTTCATGAGCTGGCTGGACGAACGTTTCCCGGCCAGCAAGTTCTTGGACAACCAACTGCTTAAGTATTACGCGCCCAAGAATTTCAATTTTCTTTACTTCTTCGGTTCCCTGGCGGGACTCGTTCTCGTCAATCAGATCTTGACCGGCATCTTCCTCGCTATGCACTACAAGCCGGCCGCCGAATTGGCCTTCGATTCGGTGGAGTACATCATGCGGGATGTCGACTGGGGCTGGCTGCTGCGTTACCTCCATTCGACCGGCGCATCGCTCTTCTTCATCGTCATTTACTTGCACATGTTCCGGGCCTTGTTCTACGGCTCGTTCAAGAAACCGCGCGAGCTGATCTGGCTGTTCGGCATGGTCATCTTCGTGCTGCTCATGGCGGAAGCCTTCATGGGCTATCTCCTGCCCTGGGGGCAGATGTCCTACTGGGGGGCGCAAGTCATCATCTCCCTGTTCGGCGCCATTCCCGTCATCGGCGAGGATTTGGCGTTGTGGATACGGGGCGACTACGTGGTCGCCGATGCGACCCTGAACCGCTTCTTCGCCTTGCACGTGGTGGGCTTGCCCTTGGCGATCGTGGCTCTGGTGGTGTTCCATCTCACGGCCTTGCGCACGGTCGGCTCCAACAATCCCGACGGCATCGAGATCAAGGCGCATAAGAACGAGCAAGGGATTCCCGTCGACGGCATTCCCTTCCACCCGTATTACACGGTCAAGGACCTGTACATCGCCGGGATCTTTCTGGCGATTTTTGCGTTCATCGTGTTTTATACGCCGGAGATGGGCGGATTGTTCCTGGAACATCCCAATTTCGACCCGGCCGATCCCATGAAAACCCCCGAGCATATTCAGCCGGTTTGGTACTTCACGCCTTTCTATACGATCTTGCGGGCCATTCCCAGCAAGCTTGGCGGGGTACTGGCCATGGGCGCCGCGATTGCCCTCCTGTTCTTTCTGCCTTGGCTGGACCGCTGTCCGGTGAAATCCATCCGGTACCGTAGTGGCGTCTTCAAAGTCGCTCTGGCTTTGTTCGTCGTCAGCTTCTTTGTCCTCGGCATTCTCGGAACCAAGCCGGTCACCACGACGACCACGGTGCTGGCTCGGGTTTCCGCTTCGATTTACTTCGGGTTTCTTCTGTTGCTGCCGATTTTCTCCGCGCGCGAGAGGACCAAGCCGGTGCCCGAGCGACTGACCGAACCGGTCATTCCTCTGGCAAAACGGGAGGGACGCCATTGGCGGCTCATTGAACGAGGCATTCATGCCGTGAAAGCCAGCGAGCCGTACCGCCGAACCGAGGCAAAGCTGCACCAACAGATCGAACGGCTGAAGAATTTTGGATATAAATAAGAATGAACAAGGCCCTCGCTATCCTTTTGTATTTTTTTTCGCTTGCCTGCGCCGCATCCGAAGCGGGCCAACGCTTGGAAAGTGCTCCGGTCGATATTTTTGATCTTGAGTCGGTTCGCCGAGGCGCGGGCTACTTCGCCAACTACTGCTTGGGCTGCCATGGCATCAAGCAAATGCGGTATTCCCGAATCGGCGGTGACTTGAAGCTTAATGAAGAAACCATGCGTGCCGAGTTCCTGTTCGGCGATGCGAAGCTTCACGACTATGTACGCACCGCCATGCCTCCGAAGGATGCCGAGGCCGCCTTCGGTGTGGTCCCCCCCGATCTTTCCTTGATCGTGCGGGCCAGGGGGGCGGACTGGATCTACGGTTATTTGAAAAGCTTTTATGTTGATCCGACACGCCCATTCGGAGTAAACAATGTTTTGGCCAAAAACGTAGCGATGCCGAACGTGTTATGGGATTTGCAGGGCGCTCAGGAGCCAATTATCAAAACGGTAGAGGGGACTCCGACGGCCGTGGGGGTGAGGCTGACCTCGCCAGGAAAACTAACTCCGCAGGAGTTCGACCGCACCGTCGCCGATATCGTCACCTTTCTCGCCTATGTGGCGGAGCCGGCCAAGCTGCAACGCTTGCCCTTGGGCAAATATGTTCTCGTCTTTTTGCTGGTACTGACAGTGATACTGTACAAGCTTAAAAAGGAGTATTGGAAGGATATCGACTAAGGATCGTGATAAAATCGAAGGCACCGTTAGAAAGTGACGACCTGCGACTTGCCTCCAAGCATGACGAGGGGATAACGTCCGAACGATCTACGGACTGAAGATTTACTTGAGGAGTTCGGTGTGGCAAGCAGTGCCAGTCGCAAATCGGTGATGACGCTATTCTGTTCGCCTACTTGCGCCTACGGTCACGGGGCTCGAATCGTATTATTCGAGAAGGGAATCGCCGCGGACATCGAATATGTGGACCCGGCCCAGCCGCCGGAAGATCTACTCGCGTTTAATCCCATCGGCAGCACGCCTACCATGGTGGATCGAGATTTGGTCCTGTCCGAATGTCGAATCATCATGGAGTATTTG
>CADDYU010000110.1 GCA_902810705.1 Methylococcaceae bacterium | reverse complement strand
CGTCCGCCGCCCGCGAGGCGCCAGCGCCAGATCGGTCATGGCAGACCATTTCAGACGCCGAACAGCGATCCATCAAGTCCGACGCCCCGCGGCGCGCCGTTCCGGACCGCCGCAGGACCGGCCGACACCGCCGGACGACATCGACCAGCAAGTCCCCCGAAAGCGGCCGCCGTTCGGGTGATGCCCGCCCCTCCTCCCCCGGCAAATTTTCGCCGACGCCGTTCTTCTCGCGCCCACCTGGCAAAGCCGCGCCGGCGCGGTTTGATCGGAGGCGACTCCCATGCAGTAACCGGTCGTTGCGGATTGCTCTCAAGCCGGGGTTGGATAAAGTCCATTTGGAGCAGGTCACGCCGCCGGTGAGCGGTTGGGGGCGGACGGCGCAGCCAACCCCGGCGACGGTGCCGGGTTCGACATCGACTATTATTTGGCGCGGACCGCGAAACTAACCTTGCCGCTGGCGTAGACCCAGAGGGCGTGTTTCAAGTCGTCGTCGAAAGTGATCTCGACGGCAGGGTCTGCCGGGTCGCCCTGACGCACGGTGCGGGGTCCCGTCTGCGTCCACCGATAGCTCTTGTTGCCCCACGCGTTGCTGCTGACTGTGCCGTCGGCCGCGTACGCGACGATGTTGCGTCCGCCCTCGTGAGCCCAGCGGCTCCCGCCCAGCAGCCGCGCCAGCTTCACCGAAGCCGGCGCGTCGTTCTTCATCTCCTCGGTCACCTCGTCGATCCTCGCTTGCACGCGGTTCGCCTCGTCGAGCGACCCCGCCTTCATCGATTCCGCCTTCGCCGCCTCCAAGTCCGCCACGAGCTGCCGCAGCGCGTCGCCCTTGGCCTTCCTGAACTGCGCCTCGGCCTCGGCGATGCTCTTCTCGGACCGCTTGATCGCGGCGACGGCTGCCGGGCTCCGCGGATTGGGGTTCGGCTGCTCGCCGGCACCGGCCAACGCCAGGCAGATCATCCCCGCCGCGAGTGAGTGCATTACCCTCATCCCCGATAGCGTGCCCGACGCATCCGGCCCGGTCAATTCCAACCCGCGCCCTTCGTTGCCGATTGCTCTCAGGCCGGCGGCGGACAGACTCTGCCCGGCGCGGCGAGGTGCTGCGGGATCGGTTGCGGATTGCTCTCAGGCCGGGGTTGGATAGACCGGCGAAATGCGGGATATCGTATCACGAATGAAACGTTTCGCTCATTGGCGGCGGGGATGATCTGCCTGGCATTGGCCGGTGCCGGCGAACAGCCGGGTCCCGGTCCGCGAAGCCCGGCGGCGGTCGCGGCGGTCAAGAAATGTGAGCGCGGCCTCGGCATCGACGAGGCCGCGGCCCGTACGGCTAAGACCGATGCACTGCGGCAACTCGTGACGGACCTGAAGTCCGCGCAAGCCGAGGCCACGAAAGCGGGCGCGTTGCCCGAAGCGAACGCCATTCAGGTGAAGGTGGACGAGGCGCAACGGCAATTGCGCATCGCCCGCGTTGCGGGCCGGCATGCAATCGCCGGCATCGTGTGGGACTACCGCCGCAATCGGGGGAGGCTCGCATACCTCCCGGACGGGACGATTCGAGATGCGACTCGTGGGGTGAGAAGACGTGAAATGGCGCGAAATTGACGTGAACACGGTCGAGCAGCTCCAGCCCTCCGTGGGCCGGATAGTCCACGCTCGACTCCGAACGCCGCATCGCGTCGTGGGCCTTCGAGACAGGTGAAATCAGCTTCGCCGTCCGGGCGGACTAACGGGCGAGCGACCTCTCGCCCTGCGACGATGGCCGATCTGCCGGTCATCGACGCGATGCAGAAGGCGAACCACAAGCAGGTCGGGTTCTTCCCGACGAAGGCGATCGAAGGAAAGATCAAGCTCGGGCACGTCATCGTGGCACGGGCGTCCGGCCCGTGTTCTTCCAACGGAAGCAAAGACGTGGGCGAGACGCCCATGCCACGGTCCGCACCGGCGGGTGACCTCGTCGGCCAGGACCAATACTTCAAGCGCGACGAGGCCGGGATCATCTACCAGATCAACGTGCTGCCGGGGCGATCTTGTAGAGGCCAAGTTCGGCGTTCTTCACATGCCGCCATCAAGGCTGCGCCAAGTTATCTCCGCACAACGCCAGTTCACGCCTGGTGTCCCCTTTTGCTCCCCGGGTGCGGCCGGACGTCGCCAGCCGCACCCGGTGTGCTAGATTGCTCAAGACTGGCGGCGCCGCCGGCTCAGGGCCATCAGTCCGGTCAAGCCGATCAGTGACATCGCTGCAGGCTCCGGGACCACGTCGGTCACAACGATGTTGTCTACATTGAATGTCCTCGCGTCGGCCGCGGCGCCGCCTTCGCTTCTGAATTGCAGCTTCCAGGGACTTCCGGACGTGCTATTCCAGCCGCTGGAGAATGGAAGGGAAGCGCCGGCCGCCACGCCGTTGACCTTGACCTGGAACGATTCGGTGTCCAAGTCCGTAACGACTTCAATATTGTCCCAGGCATTTGCCGTGAGCACCGCGCCCAGATCCACATCGACAAAATTGCCCCCGCCATCGCGAGACGCTGCGATGAGGTTTGATGCATTATAGGTATAAAGTCGCGTCACCATGTTTCCGCCCCACACGTCGCCGATGAAGGCGATGTTGGAAGCATCGGCCGTGGTGGCACTCATGCTGAACTTGACGTCGAGGGGGCCGCTGGTGACGGCGTTTTGAGTCCACTCGGTGACAAGGTTGGGGCTGCTATTCGCGGCGGCTTTTGCCAGCTCGGCACTATTGGTCGTATTAGTCCCGACCGGCGCGGCAACCTTCACGGTCGCCGAATTCTCGACGAACGACCAAACCCAACCGACGCCGCCCGGACTGCTTGCGCTGCCCGGGAAGGAATCGCCAACCGTCCGGCTGTCGAAGTTTTCATCAAGAAACACCGCTGCATGCGTAACAGTAGCAAGTCCCATCACGGTGACGGCCGCGATCGTGGCGTACTTCAACCGATTCATATCAGACCTCCTAAAAAGAGATGGGAATAACATGGCGACGGACGCCGACGCTTCTCACTCCCGCTTTACATCACTCTTTTATTTTCTCGCGCAAACGAATTGATTCGCCCCTTGCGCAGTTCGCCGGGAAGTTTTGCCGTCCACGTCCGCCCGCGGCATTTTCGAATCCGGCCTTCCTGCGACTTGTCATTCGTTGCCGGACAAGTGTAGTGCGTTAAAGCTATACATACCACCGCTTCTGGCGGTGTCAAATTTTTCCAGGATTTATTTGCTGCTCGCGAAGCTGGGGGTGCTGGACGGGACCGCTTACCAGTGTCGTAAACGGGAACGACGGCACGACGTGGAATCCATTAACTGGTTGTCACAAAGTCTTGGCCAGTCAGACGATGGGCGCCTGCGGGAGAGCGATGAACGGACGGGAAATGCGAATGAACGGGACTGGCTGGGAAGGGCTAGCCCATTCAATCGCGCATCTTAACGCGGGGTCGTTGCTGCAGGTCGACCCTTCGGCGGACGGGTGGATTCGCCTTGCACGACGGATTCGTCGGGCATTGAGATGGTCAGCGGTCCGCGCCAGCGCGCCCCGCCGGTCTTGATCCACTGGACGCCCCGCCCGAGCTGTTGTGAGATGTCGGGAGTCTTCAGCGTGGTCAGCGACGGTGTCATGAGCCGCGCGTCGTCGATGCCGTCGGGAATGCAGACGGAAAGATCGTGCCCGACGCCTACCCCGCGCTCGAACGCGGCCCGCAGCACACCGGCGGCTACCGCCATGGACGTGCAGAGCAGCGCGCTGGCGGTCAGTTGGCCGGCGTCGAGCAGCTGACCGGCCACCTCGTGAGCGCGGAACTGCGGGCGATCGAAGGGCTGGACCGCGCAGTCCCAGAGCCGCCCGGTCAGACCGAGCGATTCGAGCCCGTCGCGCCAGGCCGCGATGCGCCGGGTGATAATCGGGGCCGTGGGCTCGGTATTCAGGCAGTCGACCTGCCGATGTCCCAGTCCGTGCAGGTGTTCGACCAACAGCACGACGGCCTGTGGATCGTTGCCGGCGACGCACGGAATGCCCAGGTGCGTCATGTCCTCGAAGAGCGTGACGACGCGTTGACGCAGCTTGTGCAACCTTTGCTGGAGCAGCTCGGGGGGCGGTTGGGGCAGAGGGACAAGGAACAGTCCATCCAGGTTTCCGTCCAGCGCTGCGGCCAGGGCGGGATCATGCCAGTTGACGTAGGGCACGGCGCGGACATTGCCGCGGTGGGTTCGAACCAGTTGTTTCAGCGCCCGATACCACTCGTTGTAGATCGGCGATGAGAAAGCGGGGACGACGAACGCGATGTTCAGGTTATGGCTTGGGGCCGCCTGCCTCACCGTGACGCGCCCTGCCGGGCGGCGAGGGAGTACGCCCTGCTCGATCAGGTGCTGAATAGCGCGCCGACCGGTCAGATAGCTGACGCCGAGTTCGGCAGCCAGTTTGCGCTCGCCGGGCAGGTCGTTGACCAGGTAGTCGCCGTTTTCCAATCGCCGGGCGATCGTCTGTGCAACTTGTAGGTATTTGCCTGCCATGGATGGGGTGTTAACGCTACATATACCATGGCATCTTGATCCGTCAAACTTGATGACGGCCGGGGCATTGGAGCCGGGCCTGCAGGGACATCCCCGACGATGCATGACGCCGCAAATGGCTTTTTATCGATGCTGGTCGACCGTCGTCTCGGGCGCGGCGCCGCTGGGCGTCGTCGATGGTCGAGGTCCGCCCGGTTGAACGCCCGCCTTGGCGGCCGCTTCAACGGCGGTCGCGACCGACTCGTGCAGCCGCCTGTCGAGCGGGTCGGGCAGGATCTCGCCGTCCATGGCCGCGTCGGCGATGACCTTGGCGGCGGCCAGTTTCATGCCCACGGAGATCGAGCGCGCGCCGGCGGCGATGGCCCCCCTGAACATGCCGGGGTAGCACAGGATATTGTTGACGTTGCGTCCGTCCGCCGCGAACGCCGCCCCCGCGCGCAGCGCGTCGGGCGGCTCGATCTCGGGGCGGGGGTTCGACAGCGCCAGGATCATCTGCCCCGGTCGCACCATCTCCGGCTTGAACAGCCCCGGTTGGCCGGTGGTCAGGCAGACGAGGTCGGCTTGTCCGACGGCCCGATTTAGCTCCAGCACGTCGAGCCCCTTGGTGGCCGCGTAACGGGCCGCGCCGGGGTTCGGGTCGACCCCGATGACGCCTTTGGCGCCGGCGGCCTTGGCCAACAGCGCGATGGCGAGCCCCGCCGCGCCCAGTCCGACCTGCGCCACCACGGCCTCGGCGAACGTCTTGCCGCCGGCGCGGAGCATGTTGCCCATCGCGGCGATGGCCACGACGGCGGTGCCGTGCTGGTCGTCGTGCATGACCGGGATGTCCAGGTGGTCGATCAGGCGCTGCTCGATCTCCAGGCAGTCGGGCGAGCGGATGTCCTCCAGGTGAATGCCGGCGAAGCTGGGCGCGATGCGCGCGACCGTGTCGACGAACGCGTCCACGCCCGGCGCGTCGAGCACGAGGGCGACGGCGTTGAGCCCGACGAACTGGCTGTAGAACAGCGCCTTGCTCTCCATGACGGGGAGGCTCGCCTGCGGCCCGATGTTGCCCAACCCCAGCACGCGCGTCCCGTTGCTGACGACGGCGACGGTGTTGCCGGCCATCGTGTAACGCCGCGCCAGCGACGGATCGGCCTGGATCGCCATGCAGACCTTGGCGACGCCAGGCGTGTAGATCTCGCGCAGCTCCGCGAGGGACTGCGCCTCGGTCCGGCCGCGGTAAATCATCTTCCCGCCTTCGTGGCGGTTGAGGACTTCGTCCACGACGCCGTCGACGATCACCCCCGGCACCGACTCGATGGCCGCGAGCGTCGTGCGGAATTGCTCCTCGCTCTGGAATTCGACCGTGATGTCACGGTACATGTACTTGCGGCCGATGTGGCGCGTCGTGATGTTTCCGAATAAAACGCCGGTCGAGGTGATGGCGCTGATCACCTTGGAGAAGGTGCCATGCGCCTGCGAGATTCGGAGACGAAACGTCTTATCGGTTTGCATCACAGTCCTCGGTTTCCAGCCTCAACAGGCGCCTCGTGCAGCGACGATCGCCGGCCATTGCCCCGCCGATTGCGGCCCTTAACTTATGGGGGCAACGCGTGCCGAAGAACAGGAACCTCGCGGAAAAGGAATCGAAGCTGCCCCGACCGTGTGGACATTGTCCGCTGTCATGGTATACGTGAGCCCACACAAAGACAATCGGACCACCCGATGGCTATTTTATCCCCAAAGGGTCGATCTTTCACTTAGACTGGACTTTATTCGACATCATTCCAATAATGAGCCCTGTTGACAGAAAGGATTCCAATTCATGAAGCTCACCGTCCGTGACGCGGCTCAATTCTTAAATGTAACTGAAAAAACGATTTATCGGTGGATTAAGCAGGGTGCTATCCCCGCTTACCAGATTAATGAGCAGTACCGTTTCAATCGGGCTGAGCTTTTGGAGTGGGCAACCTCGCGCAAGATCAGTGTCTCCCCGGAAATTTTCGCGGAGCCCGAGGGCAACGAAGCATCGCCGTCCCTGAGCGAGGCGCTGCGGGAAGGGGGCATTCATTACCGCGTCGGCGGACCGGACAAGGCGGCCGTCCTTCACGCCGCCGTGGACTTGATGAAGCTTCCGGAGGAGGTGGACCGCGAGTTCCTGTATCAGGTGCTCCTGGCTCGTGAGGCATTGGGATCGACGGGGATCGGCGAAGGGATCGCCATCCCGCACGTGCGGAACCCCATCGTGCTCCACCTGTCCCGTCCGATGGTCATGCTCTGCTTCCTGGAGCGCCCCGTAGATTTCGGCGCGCTGGACGGGCAACCGGTGACGGCGTTGTTCATCCTCATCAGCCCGACCGTCCGGGCTCACCTCTACCTCCTTTCGCGGTTAGGATTCGCGCTGCGCGACATGGACTTCAAGAAGGCGATCCTGCACCAGGCTTCGCGCGATCAGATTCTGGACGCACTGCGGCGCGTGGAGACTTCAATGGGCGAGGCTTCGGCGGCGCAGGCGCGGCCGCAGACCGCTCAATCCACGTCCGACTAGCCAAGCGAGCGGGTGCCGGATGTGGTTCTACTGCATAGTCGCTTCTGCCGTCCTTGTCGCCACCAGCGGCGTCCCCGGGATGTTCCTCGGGCGGCGGTCGTCGGGCGGGCAGATGCTGGCAACGGCGATGGTGGTGGCCGGTGCAGGGATCGGGATCGCGGCGGCTTTTGCCGCACTGCTCAGTGGAGCAGGTGCAACGGTTCAACTTCGGGGACCGGTCCCGGAGCTCGCACTCCACTTTCGACTTGACCCCCTCGGCGCGTTTTTCCTCGTCCCGATCTGTTTGATGGGAGCACTCGGCTCGATCTACGGCATCAGCTATTGGAGCCAGGAGCATCATCCGCGAACGGGACAGCGGTTGCGACTGTGGTACGGGCTTCTGATCGCCGGCATGGCGCTCGTGGTGCTGGCGTCGGACGCCATTGCGTTCCTTTTCGCATGGGAGGTGATGGCGCTATCGGCGTTCTTTCTTGTCAGCACCGAAGACCACAAGAAAGAGGCTCGGGAGGCCGCGTGGCTGTACCTCGTCTCAACCCACGTGAGCACCCTCGCGCTCTTCGCTCTGTTCGCGCTGCTGCGCGTCGCGTGCGGATCCTTCGAGTTTCGACTTCTTGAGCCGGGACAAGCCGGTCTGGGCCTGCGGACGGCGATCTTCCTGGTCGCCTTATTTGGGTTCGGCTTCAAGGCCGGCATGATGCCGTTTCATTTTTGGCTCCCCAGTGCCCACGCCAACGCGCCGAGTCACGTTTCGGCGATTCTCTCCGGCGTTTTATTAAAAGTAGGGGTTTACGGCCTTCTGCGCACGTTGACGCTCCTGCCGGCGCCACCCGCCATTTGGGGCGGACTGGTGCTGGTCCTCGGGACGCTGAGTGCCGTGCTCGGGGTGCTGTTTGCCCTGGGTCAACACGACCTCAAGCGGCTGCTGGCCTACCACAGCATCGAGAACATCGGCATCATCCTGATGGGCTTGGGCCTCGCGATGATCGGGCAAGCCCGCGCGCGTCCGGACTTGATCGTGCTGGGTCTTGCCGGCTGCCTGCTTCACGTGTGGAACCACTCGTTGTTCAAGTCGCTCCTGTTTCTCGCCGCCGGCTCGCTCATCCATTCGACCCGGACGCGGGAGATCGACCTCATGGGAGGCCTCGGTAAACGGATGCCGAGGACAACGCTGCTGTTCTTTGTCGGCGCCGTCGCCATCTGCGGCCTCCCGCCGCTGAACGGGTTCGTCAGCGAATTATTCGTGTATCTGGGCCTGTTCCGGACCTTGGATCGTTCGCCAGGCGCAGCGCTTGCCGCGCCGGCGCTGGCCCTGGTCGGGGCACTGGCGGTCGCGTGTTTCGTGAAGGTGTGCGGCGCCGTCTTTCTTGGGCTTCCCAGGCGAGACGCGCTCAGACCCATGCATGAGGCGCCGTCGACGATGACCGCTCCGATGGCGGTTCTGGCGGCGGCATGCGTGCTGATCGGTGTTTTCCCTTCCACCGTCGTGCGACCCCTCCACTCGGTGATTCACCTTTGGAACCCGTCACTCAAGGAGGATCCCGCGCTCGGGGCGCTGGCTCCCCTTGCGGCTCTCACGCCGATGACTTTATTATTCGGCGGCATCCTGCTGGTCCTCTTCGTGTTTGCCCGCGTGAGCTTCGCTCGGCGCGTCACGCGCGGATCGATTACGTGGGACTGCGGATACGCCCGACCCAGCAGCCGCATGCAATACACCGCTTCGTCGTTCGCCAACACGCTGGTGGAACTGTTCCGATCCGTGCTCCGCCCGCGCTCACACGAGCCGAAACTTTCCGCCCCCTTCCCAACGGCAACGAGCTTTCATAGTCGGGTGGACGACGTGGTGCTCCAAGGGTTCCTCGCGCCACTATGGCATCAATTCAGATTGCGTCTGAGGTGGCTCAGAGTGTTCCAGCAGGGAAGCGTGCAGAGTTACCTGGTTTACATTCTGGTGATACTTTTCTTGCTACTGTTCCTGGCTATACCGCTGAAAGACACTTTGAGGGCGATCGTCGGCACAGACGTGCCTTGAGACGCCGATGGCAAGTGCCACGGTACTGGACGCGAGCGAGTTCGAAGATGATTACTTGGTGGTTGCTCATTTCAGTCGGTGTGATCGCCGTCAGCGGCGTGCCGGGCCTGCTCCTCAGCCGCCAGAGCGATCTGGGTCAACGGATCGCGGCGGTCCTTAACGTGATCGGCTCCGCGTCGGGCGGCGCGGCGCTCGTTCTGCAGCACGCGCACCCGGAATTGTCACGCGCGATCAGCATTCAGTGGGCGCTGCCGGTCGGCCGCTTCGCGGTGGCCGCAGATGACCTCGGCCTCATCTTTCTTGTTCCGATCCTCCTCATTTCAGCCTTGGGCTCGATCTACGGCCTGACTTACTGGCTGCAACGCGAGCACGTCGGCAACGGAAGGAAGCTCCGTCTTTGTTGGGGGCTGTTGACGGCCGGGATGGCGATGGTCGTCCTCGCGCGCGACGGCGTGCTATTCCTGATGGCCTGGGAAGTGATGGCCTTGGCCGCATTCTTTCTGGTCGCAACTGAAGATAACAAGCCCGAGGTACGGGAGGCGGCCTGGGTCTATCTCGTCGCCACCCACGTTGGGACGCTCAGCCTTTTCGCGTTCTTCGCGTTGCTCCGGTACGGCACGGGCTCGTTCCAGCTCTGGTCGGCCTTGCCGGCAAGCGTTGCCCCGCGGACGGCCATGGCGTTGTTCATCGTGGGCGCGGTCGGGTTCGGACTGAAAGCCGGCCTCATGCCGCTCCACGTGTGGCTCCCCGGGGCCCACGCCAATGCCCCGAGCCACGTCTCGGCGATCCTTTCCGGCGTGATGCTGAAGGCCGGCCTGTACGGGCTGGTGCGCGTGACGGCGCTCCTGCCGAACCCGCCCGCGTGGTGGGGCGTCACGCTTTTGGTGGCCGGCGTTCTGTCCGCGGTTCTCGGTATCTGCTTCGCTACGGGGCAGCGCGACCTGAAGCGTTTGCTCGCTTACAGCAGTATCGAAAACGTCGGCATCATCACGCTCGGCTTAGGCCTGGCGACGCTTGGGCGTTCGCTGAATCGCGCCGATTGGGTCGTGCTCGGCCTGGGCGGGGCGCTGCTGCACGTCTTGAACCATGGCCTCTTTAAGCCCCTGCTGTTCATGGGAGCCGGAGGCATCCTGCACGCGGCGCACACCCGGCAGATGGATCTACTCGGCGGGTTGGGCAAGCGCATGCCCAGGACCTCCGTCCTCTTCGTCATCGGTGCCGTCGCCATTTCAGGCCTGCCACCGCTTAATGGATTCATCGGTGAACTGTTTATCTACCTCGGCCTGTTCCGAACCGTGACGAGCACTGGAGGCTGGGGCTGGGTGGGCCTGGCCGCTCCGGCGTTGGCACTTGTCGGGGCCATAGCGGTCGCCAGTTTTGTAAAGCTGCTGGGCGCCGTATTCGCCGGCACTGCGAGGAGCGCCCACGCCGCGCATGCCCATGACCCTGATACGCTGATGCTGCTGCCGATGTGGACGCTAGCCGGGGGCTGCCTCTTCATCGGCGTTGTGCCCCTGTTCGTCATCGGCGTCCTTGACCGAGCGGTGGCGGGATGGGCACCGCCTACATTGGGGTCGCTCGGAACCATCCGGAACTATGTATCGGTCGCGTGGCTGACCGCGACGGCAATCGCGCTGCTGGCGGCGGTGACTCTCGGCGCCCTGATGTTGACGTGGTGGCGGGTGAACAAGCCGGTGCGGGCGGCGGGCACCTGGGACTGTGGGTATGCACGCCCGACGGCGCGGATGCAGTATAGCGGTTCTTCCCTGTCTCAGATGATGGTCGAGTTGCTCGAGTGGGTCCTGTGGCCCCGCCGCAAGTCACCGAAAATCGACCAGGTCTTTGCCGCGCCGACGGATTTCGAGAGCGATGTCCCCGATGTCGTCCTCGATCGGGGGTTGCTCCCGTCGTTCGGATTCGCCGGGCGGACCCTGACGTGGGCAAGAGCCATCCAGCGCGGCCCGGTCCAGGTGTACCTGCTGTACGTGCTGGGGATCCTCATCCTGTTGCTGTTGTTCGCGTGATGTTGTGGCTGCCGCTGCGGCCGTGAAAGGTTGTCTCGTCGATGCTCTCGGCCCGTGCCTATTCGTTCCGGCAGAAGTCGCGGCTGGCGATCTCCCTCTCGTGGGTCGGGGGGTACACGAACGTGATCGCGCTGCTGGCCGTGGGAACGGTGGTTTCCCACGTCACCGGGTCAGCCACCCAGTTCGGTCGCTGGATCGGCGCCGGCGATGTCAAGACGGCCCTGTTCTTCGGCTACCTGATCTCGACGTTCACGTTCGGAGCCGTGCTGTCCGGGTGTATGACGGAGAGCGCCAAGCGACGGGGATGGCGCTCGAAGTACGTTCTGCCGATCAGCCTTGAGGCGCTGCTCCTGGCGCTGCTGAGCGTTCACCTGAACTTCCGCGGTCCCGCCAGGTCGGGCCTGGTCCTGTACGAGGCGACCGGTCTGGCCTCGCTCGCGATGGGCCTTCAAAACGCCACGATCACGAAGATATCCGGCGCCGTCGTCCGCACGACGCACCTCACCGGGATCTTCACGGATTTCGGACTCGAGACCGTGCAATACTTGTACTGGTGGGGCGACCGACTGGCCAAGCAGCGGACCGAACGTGCCGGCAGGCTCCTGCGGATTTCCCGCCGGCACCCGACGGCGCTGCGGCTCCTGCTCCTGCTGAGCATCGCGGGGTCATTCGGATTGGGGACGGTGGCGGGCAGCATCATCTACGCGCGCTGGGCTTCCGTGGCGTTGGTCCCGCCCATCGCCTTTCTCCTGTGGATGGTGTACGTGGACTGGCGGAAACCGATCGCCGACATCCGTGAGCTGGACCTGCTCAACGATCCCGAACTGCGCCTCCAGGGCATCATTAGCAAATTGCTGCCGGCCGGAGTGGTCCTGTACCGCGCATCGTGCATCCGCGGCAAGGCGGCACACCGCGCGCCCAACTTCCAACTGTGGATCGACCGCGTTCCAGAGCACTGTCATGTGCTGGTGCTCGCCATCAGCCCACTGACCCGGTTCGACGCCAACGCGGTCATGGACCTCGAGGCGGCCGTCGGGCGCCTTCATCATGACGGGCGCAAACTCATCCTGTCCGGCATCACGACTCACCAATTCAAAGCGCTCGACGCGCTGGGGGTCGCCCGGATGATGGACGTCAACAACCTCTGTCCCGACCTGGAGTTTGCCATCGCGCGAGCGGTGGTGATGTTGGAAGACCTGCGACCCCGACCGAAGGTGCGGCCGCAGTTTGTGCCCGCGTAAAAAGGTCAGCCACTGATCGGGCTGAAACGAACGATGACGGTGATCACCGACTTCATTCACCTCCTTCTGCTGCTGCTGATGCCGCCGCTGCTGCTGGGCGTCATCAACAAGACCAAAGCGCTGTTCGCCGGGCGCGTGGGGCCGCCGCTGTTACAGCCCTATTACGATCTGATCCGCCTGATGCGCAAGGGGATGGTGCTCAGCACGACCACGACATGGGTATTCCGCGCCGCCCCGCTGGTGACGCTGGCGGCCGTCGTGCTGGCCGGGCTGTTCGTGCCGCTCGGGCCGTTTGCCGCGCCGCTGGGTTTCACCGGCGACCTGGTCCTCTTCGCGTACCTGTTCGGCTTGGCTCGGTTCTTTACCACCACCGCGGCGCTGGACACCGGCTCGCCGTTCGAGGGAATGGGCGCGGCCCGCGAGGTGACGTTCGCCTGCTTCTCCGAACCCGCCCTGTTCCTCGCCTTCCTCGTGCTGGCCAAGCTCTCGGGCACGCTCAGCCTCACGCCCATGCTCCACGCGCCGCTGACGGTCCCCCTTTTCGGGTTGCCCCTCGCGTCGCTGGTCCTCGTCGCGGCCGGGCTGTTCGTCGTGCTGCTGGCGGAGAACTCCCGCATCCCCATCGACGACCCCAACACGCACCTGGAACTGACCATGATCCACGAGGTGATGGTCCTCGACCACAGCGGGCCGCTCTTCGGCCTGATCCTGTACGGCGCTGCCGTCAAGCTGTTTGTGCTGTCGGCGCTCGTGCTGCACGTGCTCGTCCCGGTCCAGACGGGGTGGGCGGCCGTCAACTGGCTACTCTTCGTCGTCGAAATGCTCGGGGTCGCCGTGGCGATCGGCGTGGTCGAGTCGGCGATGGCGAGGCTCCAGCTCCGCCACGTCCCCACGCTCCTCGTGGCCGCGTCGCTGCTCTGCGGCTTCGGATTTCTCCTGATGCTGAGGTGATCGCATGGTGTCGCTGCTCAATGCCCTGCTGGTGCTGGTCCTTCTGCTCAACCTCTTCGTGCTGGGCACCAGCCGCATCAGCGCGCTGATTCACGCCGTCGCGCTGCAAGGCGTCGTGCTGGCGTCGATGCCGCTGATCGTCCACGGACACCTGGTCCTGCCGACCGCCCTGATCGCGATCGTAACGATGTTGGTAAAAGGCTCGCTGATCCCGCAGATGCTGTTCAAGGGCCTGCGCGACGCACAGATCAAGCGCGAGGTCGAGCCGATCATCGGCTTCATGCCCACCACGCTCCTTGGCGCGCTCGGTACGGCGGCGGCGATCGGGCTGGCGGCGAAACTCCCGCTGGCGGAGGGTCACGCGCAGACGCTGATCGTCCCCGCCGCCCTGTCGACCGTTTTCACGGGCTTCCTGCTCCTTACCTCGCGCATCAAGGCGATCACTCAGGCGATCGGCTACCTCGTCCTGGAAAACGGCATCTTCATCTTCGGCCTGCTGCTCATCGAGGCGGTGCCGTTCCTCGTGGAACTGGGCGTGCTGCTCGACCTGTTCGTCGGCATCTTCGTCACGAGCATCATCATCCACCACATTAACCGCGAGTTCGCCTCGCTCGACACGCGCCGCCTCTCGGCCTTGAAGGAATGACCTTATATGTCCCTTGCCCTGATCATCATTCCGCTGCTCGCGACGGCCGTCGCCGCGGCGATGCGCTCGAACCGGTTCCGGCCCTGGCTCCTCCCCCCGGTCGCCGTGGCGCACCTGGTGCTGACGACGCTCGCGCTGCTGCACCCCGAGCGCGTGGCCGTCACCCGGTGGCTGGCGCTCGACCCGCCCGGCCGCATCGTCCTGCTCATCCTCAGCGTGCTCTTCCTGATTTGCGCCGTCTATTCCGTCGGATACCTGCGCTATCGCGCCGAGCTGTCCAACCGCATCTTCTGCGTCGGGCTGCTCCTGTTCCTCTCGGCTACGTCGCTGGTCGTCTGCTCGAGACACCTGGGGCTGATGTGGGTGGCGATCGAAGCGACCACCCTCGCCACCGCGCCGCTGGTCTACTTCAACCGCACGCCGCGCTCGCTCGAGGCGACGTGGAAATACCTGCTCATCGGCTCGGTCGGCATCGCGCTGGCCCTGCTCGGCTCCTTCTTCCTGGCCTACGCCGCCGTGCAGCAGGGCGTCGAGTCGTCGCTCCTGTTTGAGGACTTGGTGCGCAACGCGCCGCTGCTTTCCAAGCCCTGGCTGCACGTGGCGTTCATTCTCCTTCTCGTTGGTTACGGCACGAAGATGGGCCTGGCCCCCATGCACACCTGGAAGCCCGACGCCTACGGCGAGGCGCCCGGCGTCGTCGGGGCGCTGCTGGCGGGCGGGGTGACCAACTGCGCGTTCCTGGCGCTGGTCCGCGTCGATCACGTCTGCCGCGCCGCCGGCGAGGGCGCGTACACCGGGCGGCTGCTGATCTTCATGGGCCTTCTCTCCATGATCGTCGCCGCCGTCTTCATGGTCGGCCAGCGCGACTTCAAACGCATGCTCGCCTATTCCAGCGTCGAGCACATGGGCATCCTGGTCCTCGGCATCGGCATCGGCGGGAGCGTCGCCGTGTTCGGTGCGTTGCTCCACATGATCAACAACGCCCTGACCAAAGGCGTGCTGTTCCTCTCGGCGGGAAACATCCACCGCGCTTACGATGCCAAGACGACCGACGAAGTCCGGGGCGCCATGCGCCGCCTGCCGCTCTCCGGCACGCTCTTCCTGTTCGGGCTCCTGGCGATCACCGGCTCGCCGCCGTTC
>CADDYU010000109.1 GCA_902810705.1 Methylococcaceae bacterium | reverse complement strand
GACTTAGGCGATCCCGGTCGATGAAAGCCCCATCCTGCACATAGTCGCTGACACATCGCCTCAGGTCAGCAGCGGGCGCCTGGGGCCGCTGCCGTTCCTGCTCAAGCCGCCGAATCAGTCTGGCTGCCATCTCGATTCTGGCTTTCCGCAATCCAGCCCTCTCTGAAAGCCTGTGGCGGCTTGCGTAATCCGCTGCGATAGCAACGGAGACCGCCGCTTCTGCGCCGGGATGCTCCAGATAGGCGCGGATGGATTCCCCCAACGCTGCCAATCGGGCTTCAAAGCCGCCGGGCAGATCGTCGGAAACACGGGCGAAGCTCGGAAGATGAAGGGACTGGAACAAACGGTCGCCGGCCTCCAACACTCGATCGAGGGCGATTGGATCAAGCCCATCGAGCAGCTTCCGCACGCCTTGATACAGATGCCGCGCTTCATTCGGATGAATCGGGGATCCGCCGAAATACTTCTCCAAGCGCACGGCTGCCGCCATCAGCGCGGCCGAGTCTTCGGCTTCCTCGTGAAAAACAATGCCGCACATAAGCCCGACAGGCACAAGTTCCGACGCGAACCCCGCCTGGATGCACTGCATAGCCAGCTTACCCGGCGCGCCCATCGCCTCGCTCAACCAGGCCGTCACCTGTCGCTTGGCATGTTCCGATAATCTCGCGTAGCGGTCGACCCGCTCATAGTCCAGACTCCATTTCAATATGGCCAAAAGGTCCGGGCGCAACGAGTGCTCGGAAGACAGACCGAGAACGTGCCGCAGCACATGTGCCCATGCGGAATCCATGTCCAGGAACCCTCCCGGCGCGGGAGGGTAGCCGTCCGCCGGCATGTTTTCGAGCAAGGCTTCCGCCAACCAGGGCCATTGCGCCAACCTGGCGTCGATTTCACGGGCCTGAAAAACATTGCGCACCATGTCCCAGCAATCGACGGCGAACACGCGGCCACGCGAAAGCCGGGCTAGCACGTCGGCGCCCAGGCTTTGGTCGTCCACCGGCGTGAGGATCACAAGGCCGGTTCCTTCGGCTGCGTTTTCGCATTCCAGCAATTTTTCACGCACCACGATGGGTGAAGGACACCAGGCCAGGGAAAACGCTCGATCCCTTATCGTCACTTTATCGGGCCATTGCCCCGGGGTTTGAGCTCGTATGCCAACCACGGAGGCCGCCGCGTCGTGGCTTAACACCACATCAACCTGAGCCGAGATCTGCCCGACGGTGGGGCTCAGCAGGATGTTCATGAGCTACCGGCTCTTGGTTATTTTCCAGGTGATGCTTAGCCGGTAATCCGTGTCCTTTTCGAGCTCGGCGGCGATCTTGTCAAAAGCCCGCTTTGCCTCCACCGGAGATAGATCGTGATCTTCCGATTGCTGGATGACCCTTCGTCCCGGAGGTGGCGATGGTGGGAGGGGCGGAGGAGGCGGTGGAGGTGGAAGCCGCTCGGTAAGCAGCTTCAGCGCCTTTGCCTTTTGCTCGGTCAATGCCGGTTTCAGCGCAATCGCGTGCTCGTCGGTGGCCAGGATTTCGGCAATTCTCTGACTCATGGATTCGGCCGCCGCGCGCCGCTCATCCTGAAGCGAGCACACGGCGGAGAACAAATCCCAGTCCGCGGTTTTCAAGGTGTCATCGAGCGACTTCGCTTTTCCGATCGTTTGGCCGTAGGCGGTCTCGGTGGTTTCGATGTGAGTCTCGGCAAGGGCTGCGATCACGCCTGCATCGGGCACGGTCATCGCGGACAACAAGCCGACCGCGCCACGGGCGGTCTTGAGTCGATCCGATTCGGCTCCGGAGGGGCCGAACTTTTGCCAACGCTCGGCCAGGCTCTGCGCATAGGCTTGCAACAGCGGCAATCGGCTTCTCGCCTCCTGGCTCAAGTGTTCCGTCAGGCTTGCGACATTCGCGGCATTCAAGGATGCGGCGACGGTCAAGCCGAAAAACAGACCGGCGCGCCTCACGGCATCTCGCCAGATGCTTTCCGAGGGCAAAGCCTGTTCCTTCAATACCAGTTCGTTCGGAGTATTTTCCAGCGTCGGTTGGTAGGGGCCATTGTTGAGATAAAAAGAGCGATTGGTCTGGGCCGCGAACGTATGAATGATGAGATTCTGGACTTCTGTGGGCAGTCCCATGGGCCGCGGTGCATCGATCCATCGGCGCAGACGCGTTACGGTCAGCGACTCCGCATCGATTCCTTCTTCCGCCTGCTTCTGGAGAAAATGCTTGCGCCAGTGGAGCTCGATTACCAGATGGGTTTCTCCCATGTTGCCCAACCTCAATGGGTTGACCACTGCTCGCGTCAGTTGCCGGATGGCTTTGTCGGCAACGAAAACGCGCTGGTCTTTTTCCCCAAGCGCACTAGCGATTTCGGCTTCCGCTTTCTTTAGCGTTCCCAGCTTGATATCCGTTTCGAAATGCGGGTGCGCCGGGAATTGATGGGCGAAGACCTGGTCAAGCAGATCGAGGAAAGCTTCGCGGAAATTGGCGCCCACCGGTGGCCGAGGCTGGAAGGTGCGATCCAGGGTGCGGAATTTATCCTGCGCCGTAAGCGGATGGGCTACGGCGTCCCGGGGCTCGTTCGCGATGCCGTAGGCGACCTCCAGCGCCTGCCTGATGCGTTGCTGCAATTGCTCCCGCTGGTTGCGGGCCAGGGACTTCGCCTGGGCGCGGTCTACCTGGGATAGATGGCCGGCATAATCGTCGAAGCGATCGGCGGTCAGGATGTAATCCAGGACGACCAGGCGCCCGAGATCCTTCAATGACTTTTCCGGCAGGAAGGACGGTAGCCAGATCAGGGTCTGAGTCGCCGGGCCGTCATAGCGATCCAGTCGGGCGATATCGTCGGCCGGCGACCGGTTCGGCTCGTCGAAGGGAAAATCGAGAATGACGGTCCAGGCACCTTCCCGTCCCCGCAGTTTGTCGTCTGTCAGTTCGCGGACGTTTTCATACAGGATTTCGACATCCCTTGCCGTGCCGCGCCAGGTGAATCCGAAATGGAGGAACAAATCGTTGCTGTCGGGGATGCCCAGTTCGGCAAACAGGATTTCCCGAACCTTGCGGCGCCGATTGCCGGGATTGTCATGGGTCGCCGCGCCGGCCAAGATCGGTTCGATGTCCACGCCGGTCACCTGGATGGAAATGATCGGGTTCTGGTCCTCGACGATCTTGATTTCGCCGACCTCGGTAGCCCAATCCCGGCATTTTTTCAAGACATCCTGGGCTTCCCGACCCGGAATCGGCGATACCACGGAACCATGATTCAAGGCCGCCAAGCGTGCGGGCGTCAGGTTCTTGAGCGTCTCCACCTCCGGGACCAGGGCGGCAAGCAGCAGTGTCTTCATCAAACGGGCATCGTTCCTGAGCGCCCGCGCTGTCACCGCATCGGCGGTCCCCTGGCGCACCTCATCCCAGCTCACGCCGTGGAACCGCTCCAGCAACGGTAGCAGTTTCTGATTGTACAAGCGCTTGGCATTGTCGAAATGCAGGCGCATGGCGTCGGAAAAAGGCTCATCCCCTTCGGCGATGACATCGTAAAGATCGCCTACCGGAATGATCTGGCCCAACTCCAATTCTTCGCGCCGAACCACCAGCAGTTGCAGCATGAGCCTCAAGGCAGTGCGCTCCCGCTGCAACACGCTGGACACGGCGATGAGCGTCTCCACCAGGGCCGGGCTGAACGGATAAACCAGCCGGAACATCGCGGGGTCGGACTTGGCGGTCAGCAAGGTTTGTAAAACCGCCTTGTTGCGGACGGAGAAATCCTCGAACGCCTGATCCACTACCTGTCGCGCCGACTCCGACACCGGCTTGAGTATGCGATGTTGGGCGATGAGCGGCAGGTTGCGATCTTCCAGGGTGATGCGGTGAAAGCGGGCTTCCCAGTACTTCAACACATCGCCGATCTGAATGCCGACCGATCCGGCCAGATTCTCCCCGACCAATTCGCGCAGATCTCGCTGACGGGCGATGAAGCTCACCAACGGCACCGGGCGATCGGCATGGCCGGCCTCCACTAGCTTGACCAGTTTGACGCCCTCGCTGGAGACGAACGACAGGTTCGCCGCCTGGCTGGCGAGCCAGAGGATCAGCTCGTCCAGGAACAGGATGACGCCGTCGTATCCGAGCGACTTGGCGTGGCGCGACAGGATGGAGAGGCCGTCGTCCAGCCCGACGAAGGCTTCTCCTTGAGATTCGGCCATGGCGGCGTAGGCCGTGAAGAAGCGGCTGATCAGGTCGCTCACCAGTCGCATCCGTTCCTCGCCCCGGGGCGGCTCCAGCATGGCGGCGTCGAAACTTTCCGCGGTCCAGCCGCCCGAAAGATCGCCCCAGCCGTCTCCCGCCTCGCTCTGGCCTTCGTTGAGCTTGGCGAAGAAAGCCTCGTCACCCATTCGCTCCCGCAGTTGCGCGGCATCCCGGAACAAACCTTCCGCCAGATAGAATCCCGGAACCGGCGCTTCGGGATGAAGGACACGAACGTGATCGGCATAACCGCCCAGTATCGCCGACTCCATGTTGCGGGCGCCGATCATGTGATAGGGCACCAGCAGGAAGCGCTTGCCCTCCGTCCAGGCGTTGTGCTTCGCGACCACCCCGGCCAGTTCCCTGATCGACCGTGCCCTGGCGTTGCCCGCCAGTAGCAGGGTCAGCACGGCCATGAAATGGCTCTTACCGGAGCCGAAACTGCCATGCAGGTAAGCCGCCTTGCTGGATTGGCTGGTGACCGCCGACTTGATGAAGTTCAGGGCATCGTCGAAGCAGCGGGCCAATTCCGGCGTGACCACGTAATTGGCCAGAGTGGCCTCCGCCGCCTTCACCCCCTCGGAAAGCTTGAGTACGAAATCCCCCTGATGAACGCGTTCGGGGATGTGGATGAGATCCTTGATGTAAGTCGTCATGCCGTATCTGTTCTTCGTTGTGGGGGCGAATGTGTTCGCCCCGGGCGATTGAAATCGCCTCTACTTGGTGGAATTTATTCGCCCTGGGCGATTGAAATCGCCCCTACATAGTAGGAATCAAATCGCTAAAACTTTCATCGCCTGAAGCTTTTTCGCCAGTTTCGCCGTCTTCCGGTCGAATGTCGCAAAGCGCTCGGCACGGCCGCTGCCGGTGACATGCAGGGCATCGGCAAAATCCATCCCTTGTTCGTACCAGTCGAGCGCAATCGCCAGCTCGGCGGGATTCTCCACCGTGACATTGCGAAGCCCCATCACCTTGCGCAGGGTTGGCGCTATGGCATCGCACGGCAATTGATAGCAAAACCTCAGTACCCATTCCACTTCGAGCAGGACCGTCTTGACGATGAAAATCCGCTCCCGCTCGAATAGCGCCACGGCCCGTTGCACTTGCGCCGGATCGTCGTTGATGACGATCCGGACGATCACATTAGTATCGACCGCGAGCATGCCGTTCGCTCACGCCCTTGGCGATCGCCTCCTCCATTTCTTCCAGCGATTTGGCCGGGCCGGCATAGCCGGTGCAGCCGATCACATCGCTTAGCTGGGTCGCGGGGAAGCGTTTTTTGGGGCGCAACAGAATTCCCTCGGGCGTATCCTCGACCTCGAATTCGGTGCCGGGCGTCCAGTGATGCGCGTCGCGTAGCGACTTCGGCAGGATGACCTGCCCCTTGCTGGAAAGGCGTGTTGTTTCCACGGAACGATCTCACGGTAAGATTTGGTAAGAATGTAATATACCTGCATGCCATGCGCCGAACAACAGGAGAGCAATGCCCCGATTCCCTCATAAAGCGCCTTCCTATCGCTCTCACCTGATCACCTGAAGCGGCATTGGCCCTCTATGATCGTTTTCGCCGGCCGGCCTTCACCACCACCGGCGGTTGCCAGTTGCTCAGGGCGGCTCGGGTAAGCCCCAGGGATTTGGCTTCTTCGTCGACGAAACCGTCCAGGTAGTCGCCCATGCGCTGGCCGTGGCTCGGGTCGGGGTCGTTGTGCCATTGCTGGATCCAGGGCACGAGCTCGGCGATGCCGGCCAGCAGCGGGGTCAGACGCTCGGCTTGCCAACCTTCGTTTTCCTTCAGGTCCAGGTAATAGCTGGCGATGGCGGTGGCCTGTTGCAGCGGATTCCAGCCGGCCCAGGCGAGAACCAGGCTGCCGTCGGCGTCGCGCGAACAATGCGGGAAACCGACGAAGCGTTCCTTCGGCACGTCCAGCCCGCCACGCAAGCGCCAGTAATCGGCCTTCTGGAAATCCTTGTTCTGGTACTTGGGCGGCACCGGGATGTCGAAGCCTTCGGCCCTCGTAGGGGCGATTTCAATCGCTCCGTCGTTCCCTGGGCGAATAAATTCGCCCCTACAAGCATCCTCCTTGCGTTGCAGCGCCCAGGTGTGCTCCCAGGCGGCGCGTTTGCGCAGGCCTGATTCGGTGTAGCGCAGCACCGGCAGCAAGGGCACGGCCTCGGACGCCGCCAGTTCCGCGACCAGGCCGGCCACGTCGAAGTCGGAGCGCCCGGCATAGAGTTCGGCCACCTGCATGAACTCGGCGTCCAGCCGCACTCGGTCGGCTAGCTTGTTGGTGGTGGTCAGGGCCGGAGGCTCCGGCCAGTAGCGGGCGTCTTCCAGACGGTCCAGCAGCCAAGCGCGGAGCGCGACCTGTTCCTCCTTCTCCCAGGGCTCCTGCGCCCAGCGGCGCTTGTATTCCGGGCGTTCGATCAGGCCGATGTATTTGTCCGATTCGATCAGAGCAATGCGCGCCTCGACCACCTGGCGGTAATCGGCCGGCCAGTGGGCGGGCGGTTCGGTGATGGGCACGGCGCCATGGCGGGCGAACCAGGTGGTCTCCTCGCCGCCGGCGGCCATGCGCCGGGCCAGTACGAGTTCAAAGGCCCGCTCGCCGAAGCGGATTTCCGGCGGGTTTGGATGGGTCAATGCCTGTTCGGTCAGGCCGTAGAGCCGGTAGCAACGCCAGTCCAGTTCTTCCTGCCAGGCGATTTGTCGGCCGCGCAGGGATTCGGCGCGGGTCCGGGCGGCATCAAGGACGGTTCGGGTTAATGGGGATTCCGGGCGAATGAATTCGCCCCTACAGTCCTCGGATTGTAGGGGCGAATTCATTCGCCCATACCCCGCCCCACATGAGGGCGAATTTGTTCGCCCAAGTTCCGCCGAATGTAGGGGCGAATTCATTCGCCCGGAGGCCGCGTCAATCAAATTGGCCGGCAGGCAGGCGGCGCGCTCCCGGGCCAGTTGGTCGAGGCGGCGGGCGAGGTCGGCGGGGGCAGATTCGGCCAGCGGAAATTCTTCGAGCTTGGTTCCGGTGAACTCGTAGAAATCCTCGAACGGCATGGTGGTTTGCCGCGCTCCGCGTTGATCCACGGTGCTGCCTTTGTTATGACACACCTGCTTCATCCAAAAACACGCCACCGAGGAATTGAGCAGCCCCAGCAACGCCAGATGCTCGTCCTCGCTCGCATCCGCCGGCAGCTTGATGACCGGCGCGGAACGGTTGAACACCTTGCCGCCACGGTCGAGAACGAAATGGTTGTGGGTGGCGACGAAGGCGAAGGTGATGGAGAGGGGGATTTGGTAACGTTCACGCTGAAATCTGCTCCATTCCCACCAGGTCAATCCCAGTTCCAAATGGTTGCCGTTGGGTTCTCGTCTGAGCCAAAGGGGGGTGCGATAAAGCCAGAGAAATTGATGTACGCGAGAGTCTTGGCTGAACGGTAAGGGTTGCAATTGATCGTCGTAGGGGAATAGCGTGGTATTGGGATCGATGATGGTCCAATCACGGACGCAATCACCTCCGACGTTGATGACAACGTTGCTGACCGGAATGCCCCGTGCCAGTAACGAATGCTTTGGCGTGAAATAGACGTCGTCGGCTCGGGTCATACATACGAAACCGATCAGATCCACGCTTTCTTCCAAACGTCCTGATGCGCTCGTCTCAATCAATTCTTTAACATCCGCCGCGCCACCACCGCCGATGCTCCACGGATGCTTGCCGAAGGTCGTTCTCGGCGTATCCGCCACCGACACAAACGCCGATTCGCTCCCGGCCAAATCCACCTGATCGACGATGGCGCTCCACACCAGCCCTTGCGCCGGATCGGCCGGGGTGGACGGTTCGCCCTTGATGCCCATGACGGTGCGGACGGTACTCGCGACCGGCGCTCGGTTGCGGCCGAAGAGGATCACCGTGGGCGTGCCGTGGCCGGGAATGTAGGCGCCTGAGGTGTCGATGACGTGGGTGAGGTCCACGCCGGGCAGGAATTGCTCGATCAGCTTCTTGCCGAATTCCCGTTTCATGAAGGAATTGGCGGTAATCATGCCGACGTAGCCGGCGCCTTGTTGGGCGAATAAATTCGCCCCTACATGGGATTGGTTCATGCCCTTCGTTGTGGCGAATGAATTCGCCCCTACAGCGGATTCATTCTTGTCTGTAGGGGCGAATTCATTCGCCCTGCCAAAGGCCAAATCGAAAAACCGCTCGGTAAACGGCACGCCCAAGGAATACTGCCGGTGGCAACTGTCATAACGCTCGCGGTAGGACTTGTTCAGCGCGGCATCCTTGACCGTGATGTAAGGCGGGTTGCCCGCCACCGCGTGATAGCTTTGGCCGAGGATGCGGTTAAGCTCGTCCAGGTCTTCCACCGCGTAGGCGTGGGCCATGCGGGTATCCGAATAATGCTCGGCCCCCGTGAACATATCCGCCTGCTTGCGCGGCCCATGCAGCAGGCTGTCGCCTGTGGCCAGGTTGAAACGGAAATTGGGCGCTTCCGACAGATGCCGCTCGTCACAGGCGCGCAACGCGGCGATCAGCAAGCGGAACCGGGCGATGGCCACGGCGAACGGGTTGAGGTCCACGCCGTAGACGCCATCCAGCGCTTTTTGCACGCTGTCGCGCGGATTGCGCGCGGGCTCGTTGCGCTGCCACTGGTCCAGCAGGCGGCGAAACGCGCCCAGCAGGAAATGTCCCGATCCGCAGGTCGGGTCGATGAGCCGGACTTCCCGGTAGCCGAATTCCCCCAGAGCCGGTTCCAGAGTGCGGTCGAGGATGAATTCCTCCACGAACTCGGGGGTTTGCAGCAGGGCGTAGCGCTTCTGTGCGGCTTCCGACAGGTCCTGGTACAGATCGCCGAGGAATCGGGTATTCCAATCCGGATCGGTGAAGTCGTGCACCAGCTTGCCGCTGTCGGGATCGACCTTCTGCCAGAAGCCCAGCAGAGCCATGGCGCCGTCGCCGGATACCGGCAGGCGCCAGAGGGGATTGTGGCGCTCGTCGAACAGCGCCGCCATGCCGGGCAAGCGGGCTACCTCGCGGAAACAGGCCAGCAGGTATTCCCGGTCGCTCTCACCCGGATGGGCGCGGAAGTAGGTTTCGTGCCGGTCCAGTGCCAAGACCCGCCGTTCCGGTTCGGCGCAGGAGAGATAGGGCTTGTCGATCAGGCCGTTGTCCTCCAGGAACCGGACGAACACGCCCATCAGCAGCCAGTGCACGGCGGCCTGGGTGACGGCCTCTTCCTTGAAGTCGTGCAGGGTCTGGGCGGTGCGCGAGGCGTCCCGAGCCGCCTGCCATTCGGCGGTCAGCGCTTGTTCCAGGCCGGGCAGGTCCTGGATGCGCTCGCGAATGTCCTTTTCCAGGGTTGTCGTCAGGCGTTTGAGGTCGCGCAGGAGGGCGCTGGTATCGATCATAGTCAGTGTGTTTATGTAGGGGCGAATTCATTCGCCTTCGGTGTTTTGAGCGGGCGAATGAATTCGCCCCTACAGATATAAAAACCCTCTAATTCGCGCCCCTACAGCCATTTGGCGTCCCACAGCGGGTAATCGCCAATCTTCTCGACCAATCCCGCTCGTATGGGATTGGCGACGATGTAACGGGCCACGGCTTTCAGGTCTTCATCTTGGCGAATGGCATGATCGTAGAATCCCCTCTGCCAAATCGGCCCATTGTTGGTGGTCAGCGCATGAATGGCAAGAGCCGAACGCGCCTTGAACCGTTTGACCATTTGGCTCAGGGTCAAGCGATCGCCGAGCTGAAACAACCAGTGAACATGGTCCGGCATAACCACCCAGGCGATGGAATCCAACAGACCGGTATCGTGCAATCGGCGCATCTCGTTGACTACGCAACGTCCATGGAAGAAGTTCTCGAACAGGGGCAGCCGGGCTTCTGTGCCGGTGGTGACGTGATAAACATGATGCGCTAGGGAAACCCGGCCTTTGAGAAGATCATCCCGCGGCATGGCGAATGCCTATCGTGGTTATTGGGCGAATAAATTCGCCCCTACAGATTGTCTTGGTCGGTTCACGGCTCAAGGGTTAATGTCCTCACCTCGAACGGATTGCGGATGATCAGGCGGCCTTCGATGATCGCATTGGGCGAATGGGTTCGCCCCTACCGCGCATGGGCTTCCAGCCGGTCGAACTTGAAGTCCGCCGGCAGCCGGCCCCGGAATTTTCGCAAACGAGCCGCCAGAGCAATTTCATATCGCGTGTAGGGGCGAATTCATTCGCCCGCTCAAAACAAGGCGAATGAATTCGCCCCTACACCGTAAATGCGAACCGAACATGCTCTAAGCTGTTGCCCCATTTAGCAATCCGCATGGCAATTTCCTCTTGGGCTGGATATGCAATCGCATTGTATTTCGTCTGGATCGCGTTTGTTTAAGGGCGGCCGCCCGTGCTACGCCGCGGCCCGATGGAGATTTTTAAGCCAAGCCTCGGGCACCCTGGCCCATTGCGCCGAGGAAATCACCGGGATGGGGGTTCCGTCGAGCGTCGGCAAGCCTTGTCCGACCGTGGGCGCCAGCAGCCAGACGAGCGGCAGGCCATCCACGCGGGTCGTGGCATTCTGCAGTTCGGTTACGATGTCCATGAGATCCAGCCGGGCCAACAATCCCGGATGGACCAACAGTAGCGGCTGCCTGCCGGCAATCAGCCGGGCCTTGATCCTGGGCTTGACCTTGGCGGTCAGCCGCATGAGATTGGCCCAATCCCGGCTCCCCGGTCCATCCCTGTCAGCCTCCAGTACTTTCCGCCAATCGACGCGCAACGCGCCGGCTTCCTCATGGAGTGCATCCAGGATGATGCGGTCGAGGGACAGGCGAAGAAGTCCCAACGGCTTGGCGAAACGCTCGAGCAATTCAGCCTCGGCGTGCCGGCAAAGCCTGGGCGTGACCATCAGCACCAGAAAGCCACCTTGCTTGGCGGAATGCGCGAGGCGGTCCTCGAAGGTGCGGGCATCGGCCACTTCCGGGGTAATTTCTCCCGGCCCGCCCACCTGGGTGGTATGGCGTCCGAAAAAGGTCGTCGTGCCAGCGGTGGGGCCGAAAATCCGGCGGGTAGGGTAATAGCCCGCCCCCGACTCGCCGTCGAAGCAATAGCTCAGTTCAACCCCGGCATCGGCGAGCAGTCCATCTAGCGCGGGACGAGCAGGCAAAGGCTCCGCTTCCGGATAGCGGCCCAATACGCGTTCCTTGATCTGGGATTCGCTCAACACGCGAGGCCCGATCAACGAGCCCCTGGCCAGGCGAATGGCCCTTTGGGCCGCCATGCGCCGAGGATAAAGTTCCAGTCGGCTCGATACGGCGGCGCGCAGAGAACAGGCTGCCGCCAGCTTCAATAGGCGTTGCGATGAAAGAGGGGATATGCCGGAAGGTCTTTCCACCGATTCAAGATATTCGACGGCTTGCTGCGGGGAGGGGAGGGGGCCGACACCGTCGTCGGAGCCGACCAGTTGGTCCGCCGCCTGGCCGAGACGGATGGCGTAATCGGCATGGTCGACGGTTTCGGCGATCAGCGGAGCGGCCTGGCTGGGAAAAAACTGGTAACGCGGGTTGGCCAGGTCGGTTTCCGCTTCCAGCACGGCGCGGACCACGGCGGCGGCGAGGCGCATGCGCAGCTCGTCGTCTTGTTCGATCGAACCTCGACTGGCCAACAGTGACGAGGCGGCTTCCGCTGCGGTGAGCACGCCGCCGCCTGCGATGAGGGCCGTGGCCAATTCCTCGCGCACTTCGGTCATGACGGGTGATTTTAGCCAACGGGCTCTGGTGGCGATCAGGGTGCTGGTGAGCGCAGGACGGCCGACTCCCGCGCCATGCGCAGCGGCTCCGATGGTGGGCCAGAGTGTTTCCGGGGCTCCATCGATGTTTTCTATACCCAGGTAGATGGCGAGCGCGGTTTCTTCAGGTCTTTCATCACCGGCAGATCGGCGAGGGAGCAATTGCGCGGCCAGTTCGTCGATGCTGCGACTGAGCGGAGTCGTCGAGGCCGGTTCCAGCACACTGGGGTTAGCCGCTACGAGATCGGGCCGGAGTTGCGCAAGCCGTTTGGCCTTGAGACGGATTTCCTTGCGGACCTTGTCGCCGACATTCTTGAGGTAACGAAATCGCACACGATCAACGCCGAGCAGATCGCGGACATTGTGAATGCCCATTCGATCCAGGACATTTTGCGCTTCGACGCTGTAGCCGAGTTCCCCTATCGCCGTTTCACGGCTTGCCTGTTTGGCGATCAGTTCAAACGTGTCGGCCGGAATGGGGCTGGATTCTGCCCGGTCGAACACGGTGCGCCATGCGCGAAGCATGTCTTCGGCATTGTCGTAACGCTCACGAAAGTCGCGCCGCAGGGCCTTTGCGAAAAAGGACACGAGCCCTTCCCGCAGGTTGGGATCGAAGAGCCCCACGTCCAGAGTGGCTTCCTCTTCGATCATCGAGGGATCGCTGACGCCGTCGCCCCATGTCGGTAGGTTGCCCCCCGTGACCAGCTCATAAAGGGTCATCGCCACCGCGAAACGCTCGGCATATATGTCCCAGCGCGGCGGTTTTCTCAAGGACAGGAACGGGTCCAGATAAGGGCGGGTTCCGGCCTGGATGTTGTCTACCGAGGTTTTGGACAGCGAAAAATCGAAGAGCACCAGTTGGCGTTTGCCGCTGTGGGACTGTATCAGACCAATGTTGTCCGGCTTGATGTCCCGGTGATAAACACCTTGATCCTCCAGAAAAACCGCGACTTGCAGCAATTCTTCCCCGTATCGGCGGATGAGGTCCAGGGACGGGCGGGCCTCTTGCCGGAGTTCGTGGGCCAAGGTGTGTTTGCCGGCGCTTTTCATCAGTAGCGCCACGCGACCTGCGACCCTCAACGTATCGATCCACTCAACGATGTGCGAGTGGCGTAGCTTGGAGATGACTTCGCCCTCGGCGGTCAGCCGGTCGTTATGGGAGGCATCGATGGCGACTTTCAGGACCAGCTCGGCATCGGAGCCGTCTTTCTTGACCAGCAAGACATCGGACGATGATCCTCGGCCGAGCCGCCTCACTACCGTAAAGCCGCCTTCCAGACGATCCCCTGTCTTGGCGTCGCCCGGATCGACGGTGGATTCTGGCGGGGGAGCGGTCAGTTCATCTTCGACGCATTCCAGATAATCCAGGAATTCGTCCATCGACCGGATGCGCCCCGACACATCGGGGCAAGTGCTGAACTGGACGAGGTCCTGCAGTTCCTTGCCGGCACCGTCCAGACAATCGGAAATTCGAAGTCCGTTCCCGCTGCGTAATCTTGCCTGGAGCTCCGCCGTACTCGCCGCGGGAGCCTGGCCTGTGAACACCTGCCAGGCTATGACACCGAGAGAGAACACGTCCAGGTGCGGACCGGAGCTTACGTCGTCCCAAAATGACTCAGGGGCGAGAAAAATACTCGCCGGGCTTTCCACATGGGCCCCGACATGCCGTGTTCCCATGGTGCGAAGAACGGTGGTGCCCGCGCTGCTGCCATCGCGAGAGGCCAATTGCCAGTCCATGATTTGGAGTCTTGGCTGCGCCTCAGAGGGGTCGCGGACCAGGATCGATTGCGGAGACAAGGCGCGGTGATAAAGCTTTTTTTGATGGGCGTACTTGAGAGTCTCCGCCAACTGCCGAAGGATCGACAGCCGCTGGTCGACATTGAGCCTGTCGCCGTGCTCTCGCAGCAGGAAATCCAATCGACGGGATTGCGGGTCGTAATCGAACAACAGGGCGGGCCCGAGCTCGCTTTCCTTGAAATCTCTGACCCGAAGGATGCCCGGATGGTCTATACCCTCCAGGATCTGGAATTCTCGGGTCGCCTGCCTCACCAGCGACTTGCGAGCTTCGGCCGTCGAGGCGAGTGCGTAGCCATAGATCCGTACCCGCCGCAGAACACCTGCCGAAATATGTTTGCCTTCCCAGTCTTGATAGTTCGCACCCTCCGAGATCAGTTTGACGAGCTGATAATCGCCCACCTGGCGGTGCTTGTTGGATGGGCGTATACCTGCTTCCATGACCGCTCGACAGAACGCGCGGGTCAGCTCATTACCCAACAATGGCCCGGTGTTGCCGAGGCTCCCCGTTCCGGCCAGACGGGCGATTATACCCGCGTCTTTTGGGGACTCCGGATTGCCTCGGAGGAACACGCCAGCACGTGCCGGACCCGTCAGCTTGCAAGAGTCCGGTGCTACAGCGGAAAGAAAGATCAGCGGCTCGATGAATGGAACTCGCGGTTTGGATTTAATGACCGCGCTTTGTCGTCTTAACAGGCTGGCAAGCCGCTTGGCCTTGCGGTTGGCGAGAACCCGGGGATTGTCATAGGAGTAACGCCGGCCGTCGGTTTCCCATGTCCAAGTATGGGCATCGCCGGTTACCGTCCCGGGGCGGCTCTTGATCTCGACCAAAAAGACGCCCAACGGACTAACGACCAGAGCGTCTACCTCGTTGATCTTGCCATCGTCATCGATGAATTCGAAATTCGCCCAGACGTGCCAAGGATCTCGGTCGGGTAGGTGCACCCGCAGCCAATCGAGCGCCTCCTTTTCCCAGGGAAAGTTTGAGCTTGAAATCGCGGTCCAGCGAGGTTCTTTCATAGGCGAAAGGGACTTTTCTAGGTTCACTAACCCATTGATATTATTAGAGTTTTGTCAACCAGTTAGGTCTCCGGCCAAAATTCCGGGTCCATGATCTGCTCGGTGAACCAATAACACGACTCTGGGAAGACATCCAGGTCGGTTTGCGACACCGCGCCGGCCACCGCTTTCTGCCACACCAAATCCATCCACTCAGGGTCGTGAAATTTGGCTTTAAGACTGGGCGATTCCTTTAAGCATAGGCAAAATCCTTGCGTTGCGATGGTCCGCCGCCAACCGCTTCCATGGCGCTCCGGCGGATACCGCCACTTGAGCAAGTGAGCGAGTAGCACTTCCACCCGGCCGGCCGTCCTCGCCGTTAGCTTTTCCCCCACGTCCCCGATCTCGTCGGCGAGGTGCTCAACGTCCAGCTTGAACCATTGGCCTTCCCCGAGCAGCCGGGCCTACTCCTGCGACCAGGCCACCACGTCGGCATCGTAGCTCGTGGGGCTTATGGCGTTCTGCTTATTACGCGGTAGAATCGGACATCGGTGGGCGACCGGCCCGCCGTCCGGTTCCGCCGTCCCCTGCGGATTGGGAAGCATGGCTTCGGGA